>NZ_JBFEGI010000006.1:0-196988 GCF_047228905.1 Sporosarcina sp. 179-K 3D1 HS | reverse complement strand
ATGTTTATCGTGGTTGAAAACATTTTATCACAGGGGATGGAAAAGGCCTTTTCCTATTTACACAATTATATGGACTTAATCTTTAACCATGCCGGCGCGCTCATAATTTCCATCAACCGCCCATAAGTTTGCTTGAGTGCTCATAATTTTGAAAAATCGTCCATAACTTTAGATAGGCGATCATAACTTCCGGAATTCGCTCATATTTCGCTTGCACCGCCCATAAGTCGCCTGCATCCGCTCATAATCCTACAGCCATCATCCCGAGTTAAGCTTCCCAAGCTCTGCCGCCACCAACTCCAAGTCCTGCACCAACAAAGGATACAGATTCGGTCGTCGCCTGGCCGCAAGCGGATGATAGGCGGCAGTCGTCCGATAGCCCCGAACATCATACCAGCTGCCTCTTAACCGCTTTACCTCCGCGTCAAGGTTTTGGAAAAAGGTCTGAACGGCCACGTTTCCAAGGCAAAGAACGAGCCGCGGTTGTTGTTTTTCCATTTGCTGTGTCAAGTGGCGACTACAGATGTGCCGAACCTTTTCTTTATCGTACGCGCGGATAGGCTTCCTCTTTAACACGTATGTGACGTATAAGGAATCCTTTGTCAATCCTGCTTCATAAGCTGCTTGTTGAAGAGTCTGCCGTGTACCGCAAATCATCGGCTCTCCTTCCCGGTTTTCCCGTGCGCCGGGATTATCAAGAATGGCCATGATTGGAGCCTCGGGATTTCCTTCTCCCCAGACCATGCGCGTACCATGTTCAAATAAACCACATTCTTGGCAATTTTTTTCGGATTCGGGTGGCAGTTCTTCCAGCCAGATTTCAGGGCAGAATAAATTCATTGGCTCACGCTCCTTCTATACTTATCATACCCAAAACGACTTTTTTAAAAGGACTGTAAGAGTGAAAGCATAAAATACCGTTCTTTGGCAGGAGAAAATGCGGGTTGAATTCATAAAAAGGGACAATATAAAGGTTGTAAGCGGATTTAGCGATTCGCTTAACAATAAAAAATGGAGTGTGTTCAATGCGGGATAATAATCAGGATCGTCAGCGCCAAGATCGTCAGGAACGTCAAAATCGCAACAACGACCAAAATCGTAACCGGGAATTGGATAACTTGGAATTTGGTCAGGACTTTTTGGATGACATCCCACAACGCGATAATAACCAAAATCGCAACGACAACAACAATCGTAACGAAAACAACAATCGAAACGAAAGGCGCAACCGATAAGTGAGAATGAAATCCTGTATGACCATCTGGTGATACAGGATTTCATTTTTTTTCTATTTGTAACGACTCAGTTGTTATCCCCATTATACTGTTCCCTGATCTGTTGTTTCACTAATCAAATTCAGATTGGTTACTCCCTATGGAATTAGAATCTTTCTTATATTAGTAATTTCCCTAATGGAAGGATTGTTGAATATTCTCTAGAATAGGGGGTATAGGTAGTAAAAGTCTATTTAACTATTAATTGATTATATTTAAATAATAATTTGAAGGAGCGTGTCGTGACGAATGAAAAAAAAGTTCGGTTTGAATTATTTTAAACCCATTGAACGATACTCCGGCAACTGGTCAGTGCTCGAGGAAAAGAGCCGGGACTGGGAAAATATGTACCGACAGCGCTGGTCGCATGATAAGGTTGTCCGTACGACACACGGAGTTAACTGTACAGGATCCTGCAGTTGGAAGGTTTTTGTGAAGAACGGAATCATTACATGGGAAAACCAGCAAATCGATTACCCTTCATGCGGGCCGGATATGCCGGAGTTCGAACCACGTGGATGTCCGCGCGGGGCTTCGTTCTCTTGGTATGAGTATAGCCCTTTACGCGTGAAATACCCGTACATACGAGGGAAACTATGGCGGATGTGGACCCAAGCAGTCACGGAACTTAAGGATCCGGTGAAGGCTTGGGCAAGCATCGTGGAAAATCCCGAAAAAATAGCCGAATATAAGAAAGCCCGCGGCAAGGGCGGTCATGTCCGTGTTGACTGGCGGGATGCAACTGTGCTTATTTCCGCACAGCTAATTTACACGATCCAGAAATATGGACCTGACCGGATTGCAGGATTTACGCCGATTCCTGCCATGTCCATGGTCAGCTATGCCTCCGGGGCCCGCTTTCTCAGTTTGCTTGGCGGGGAAATGCTCAGTTTCTATGATTGGTATGCGGATTTGCCGCCGTCCTCTCCGCAGATTTGGGGAGAACAGACAGATGTACCGGAATCCAGTGACTGGTTCAACGCAGGCTACTTGATCATGTGGGGATCAAACGTTCCGCTCACAAGGACTCCGGATGCCCACTTCATGACGGAAGTTCGCTACAAAGGGACAAAAGTCGTTTCAGTCGCTCCGGATTATGCAGAGAGTGTCGTCCATGCCGACGACTGGATCGGCGCGGAACCGGGGACGGATGCCGCCGTAGCCCAGGCAATGACTCATGTAATCTTAAACGAGTTCTATGAACAACGCCAAGAACCGATGTTTTTGAATTATGCAAAGCAATATACGGATATGCCGTTCCTGATCATGCTGGATGATTTTGAGGAAGGAGCCTTCAAGGCGGGCCGTTTCCTGCGTGCCAGCGACCTGGGCAGCCAAGCGGCGAATGGAGAATGGAAGCCGGTCATTTTTGAGGTGGCAAAAGACGAGATCATCGTCCCGAACGGCACAATGGGACAGCGCTGGGAAAATGATGTGAAATGGAATCTGATATTGGAAAATGAAGATGGGTCACGCATCGAACCCGCATTGTCGCTTGTGGACCATGGAGCAGAGTGGAAAGAGATCGCTTTCCCATATTTCGATAATACTGAAAACGGCACTTTCAGACGGCCGATACCCGTCAAGAAAGTCGTCCTGAAAGACGGGACGGCAAAATGGGTCACAACTGTCCATGATCTGATGTTGAGCCAATATGGCATCAGGCGGATCGGTAGCGACTTGGAAGCAAAGGGCTATGATGATCCGGATTCGTTCTATACACCGGCATGGCAACAGAAAATTACGGGCGTCAAACCGGAGTTGGTAACGCAGATCGCCCGTGAATTCGCCCAGAATTCCCTCGACACAGGAGGGCGCTCCATGATTATCATGGGGGCTGGCATCAACCACTGGTTCAACAGCGATACGATCTACCGCTCCATCCTCAACCTCGTAACGCTCACCGCTTCACAAGGAGTGAACGGCGGGGGTTGGGCGCATTATGTCGGACAGGAGAAATGCCGTCCCATCGAGGGATGGAGTACGGTCGCTTTCGCAAGGGACTGGCAAGCTCCGCCACGTCTCCAGAATGCAACATCTTTCTTCTACTTCGCGACAGACCAATGGAAGTATGAAGAGATGGGGATCCAGCCACTCATGTCGCCGATGGGTGGAAAGGCGCGGTATGAACATCCGGCTGATTATAACATTCTCGCCGCGAGACTCGGTTGGCTTCCATCTTACCCGCAGTTCAATAAGAACAGCTTGCTGTTCGCCGAAGAGGCAGCGAAAACAGGAGCTGTGACAACGGAAGAAATTGTCCAGCATACGGTTGAAAAGCTGAAATCAGGAGAAGTCCGTTTTGCGTGCGAAGATCCGGGGGCTCCCGAGAATTTCCCGCGCACGATGTTCGTCTGGCGTTCCAATCTTGTGTCGAGTTCCGCCAAAGGACAGGAATATTTCATGAAACATCTTTTCGGAGCTTCGGACGGCTTACTCGCTACGCCAAATGACGACATGAAGCCCGATGAGATGGTGTGGCGCGAAGATGTGGAAGGGAAGCTCGATCTTCTGGTCGCCTTGGATTTCCGGATGACCGCTACACCGTTGTATGCAGATATCGTTTTGCCCGCGGCCACTTGGTATGAAAAAGTCGATTTGTCCTCTACAGATATGCACCCATTCGTCAATCCGTTCAACCCGGCAGTCGATCCGCTGTGGGAGTCGCGATCCGACTGGGATATTTATCGGACAATTGCTCAAACATTTTCCGAAATGGCAAAAACGCATTTGCCGGGTATCTATAAGGATCTCGTCACGACGCCTCTTGCCCATGATTCTTCGCAGGAAATCGCACAGCCTTACGGTGAAGTGAAAGACTGGAAGAAGGGCGAAGTGGAGGCGATCCCCGGAAAAACGATGCCGGGCATGACCATCGTCGAACGGGATTATACGAAAGTGTACGATAAATACATCTCATTAGGACCACTCCTATCCACAGGGAAAGTGGGGGCGCACGGCGTCAGCTTCCCGGTCGCGGAAGAGTATGAAATGCTGAAGAGCATCAACGGGGTCTACTTTGACGAATCCATCAAAAACGGCCTTCCGAAATTGAATACGGCAAAACAAGTGGCAGAGACGATCTTGACGCTTTCTTCCGCAACGAACGGCCGGGTTTCCCAAAGGGCGTTTGAAGCGGCCGAGGATCAGACAGGTGTTGAACTGAAAGACATTTCAGCAGACCGTGCGGCGGAGCGTTTCACTTTTGCCGCCATAACGGCACAGCCGAGGGAAGTCATTCCGACGCCGGTCTTCAGCGGGTCAAATAAACTGGGACGACGCTATTCGCCATTCACGACAAATATTGAACGCCTTGTACCCTTCCGGACATTGACAGGAAGACAGCATTTTTATATCGATCACGAGTTATTCCTTGATTTCGGAGAGGCGCTGCCCGTCTATAAACCGACCTTGCCTCCTATGGTTTTCGGTCCACGGGATAAGCAGATTATCGGCGGTCAGGATTCCTTGGTGCTGCGCTATTTGACGCCGCATGGAAAATGGAATATCCACTCGACGTATCAGGACAACCAGCATATGCTCACGTTGTTCCGTGGAGGACCGACCGTCTGGATTTCCAGGGAGGATGCAGAGGAGCACGACATCGACGACAACCAGTGGGTGGAAGTGTACAACCGCAACGGCGTCGTGACAGCACGAGCGGTCGTCAGCCATCGGATGCCGAAAGGGACGATGTTCATGTACCATGCCCAAGACAAGCATATCCAAGTTCCGGGCTCTGAAATTACGGAGCAGCGCGGGGGGAGCCATAATGCACCAACCCGCATTCACATGAAACCGACGCAAATGGTCGGAGGTTACGCGCAGCTGAGTTACGGATTCAATTATTATGGGCCGATTGGAAATCAGCGTGATGAGTACGTGGCGGTCCGTAAGATGAAGGAGGTCAACTGGCTTGAAAATTAAAGCGCAAGTTGCAATGGTGATGAATCTGGACAAATGTATCGGGTGCCATACTTGTAGTGTGACGTGCAAGACGACATGGACGAACCGCGAAGGCGCGGAATATATGTGGTTCAATAACGTGGAGACGAAACCGGGGATCGGCTATCCGAAACGATGGGAAGACCAGGAGCTGTACAAAGGCGGCTGGCATGTGAAAAACGGCAAGCTGGAATTGAAGTCAGGCTCCAAGCTCTCCAAAATCGCGCTCGGGAAAATTTTCTACAATCCGGATATGCCGGAAATGAAAGACTTTTATGAACCGTGGACATACGATTATGAAAAACTGACAATGGCAGGCGATAGCGAACATACGCCAGTCGCACGGGCAAAATCGATCGTCAGCGGGGAATATATGGACCCGGAATGGGGGCCGAACTGGGAAGACCAGCTAGCCGGTGGACATATTACAGGACCGACCGATCCGAACATCGAAAAGATTGAAGAAGAAATCAAGTTTAACTTTGAACAGGCCTTCATGATGTATTTGCCAAGGCTATGCGAACATTGCTTGAATCCTAGTTGCGTAGCTTCTTGCCCGGCTGGGGCTATCTACAAGCGTGATGAAGACGGGATTGTCCTCGTCGACCAGGAATCATGCCGGGGCTGGCGCTATTGCACAACCGGCTGCCCTTATAAGAAAGTCTATTTCAATTGGAAAACGAATAAAGCTGAAAAATGTACCTTCTGTTTCCCGCGCATCGAATCCGGGTTGCCGACAGTCTGCTCGGAAACATGCACAGGCCGGATCCGTTACCTAGGCGTTTTGTTATACGACGCTGATCGTGTGTTGGAAGCGGCGTCAACCCCGGATCCGACCGACCTATATGAAGCGCAATGCGACTTGTTCTTGGATCCGTATGATCCCGACGTGATTGAGCAGGCAAGGAAAGACGGCATTACGGAAGAATGGATCGAGGCTGCCCAGAACTCGCCGGTCTATAAGCTGGCCATCGAGTATCGGCTAGCCTTCCCGCTCCATCCGGAATATCGGACGCTTCCTATGGTTTGGTATGTGCCGCCGCTGAGTCCGATCATGAATTACTTCGAAGGGAAAGACTCCATCAACAATCCGGACGCCATTTTCCCTGCCATCGAAGAGATGCGGATTCCGATCCAATACCTTGCGAATATGCTGACGGCAGGAGATGTGGAGACAGTGAAAGGCGGATTGCAACGGATGGCAATGATGCGCTCCTATATGCGGGCCATTTCATCAGGCAAGGAATTCGATGAATCGAGGCTGGAACGTGTCGGACTGACAGCCCATCAGACAAAACAGATGTATCGTCTATTGGCAATCGGCAAATATGAAGACCGGTTCGTCATCCCGACTTCCCATAAGGAAGGGCATATGAATGCCTACCGTTCCCAAGGCTCTGCAGGTTTTGATGGAATGGGCGATTACAGTATGGGCACGACACCTAGCCAGTTTAGCTACTCCGTCATGGGGTCGGATGGAAACTGTGATGGCTGTGGTCCGGTCAACCCGATGAAAACGGGGAAAGAGATTTATGAAGAAAACTTCTACGGGGGGATTTGGCGTGATTGATCTCAACCGGTTATATGAAGTGAAGCAAGCTGCCGGATTTTTTGCCAACCAGTTGACATACCCTGGGAAAACCACCTTTCATCCATCGGTTCTGGAAGGGTCCTTTGACTCTTCCGATCCGTTCTATGAGGATGTCACGACGTACTGGCGACTCATGCATGACTATAGCTTGGATGAAATACAGGAACTGTACACATATACATTCGATTTTCAAAAAGAGACCACGTTATTCATGACGTATATCAAATACGGTGACTCCAAAGAGCGCGGACAGATGTTGGCCCGGTTGAAAGTCCTGTATGAAATGTTCGGGCTCAACATGCCGGATGGCGAGCTGTCCGACTTCCTTCCACTCATGTGCGAGTTCATTTATGCGGCGGAATGGAGGGGCGATCCAAGGGCTCCGCAAAGCTTCTCTTTGCTGCTCGCCGTCATTGAAGACGGTTCCTACTATTTGATGAAGGCACTTGAAAAATTCGAGAGTCCGTACTTCTATTTGATCAGAGGAATGAGAGAAACGTTTAAAACCTGTATTCGACAGGAGGCGCCTGCAAATGAGTGAACAGTTTCTATGGGTCATCTTCCCTTATGTCTGTATGGCAGTATTTATCGTCGGTCATATTTTCCGTTATCGGAATGACCAATTTGGATGGACCGCCAAGTCGAGTGAGTTTATTGAAAAAAAGCAATTGATGATCGGGAGTCTCCTGTTCCACCTAGGGATCATTCCGGTCATTTTGGGCCATGTTGCCGGCTTGGGCATACCGAAAACGTGGACCCGGGCGATGGGCATCAGCGATCATATGTATCATATGGGAGCTGTCTGGGGCGGCGGCTTTTTTGGAGTAGTGACATTGATCGGGATGATCATTTTAACATCGAGGAGAATTACGAATAAAAGTGTTCGGCAATTATCTTCCGCCTCCGATATGATTGTCAATATGCTGCTTCTTTTCATCGTCTTCATCGGGGTTTATAGCTCCCTGGTGACCAATAATCTGAATCCGGGATTTGATTATAGGGATTCGATTTCGGTCTGGTTCCGCTCGCTTCTAATCTTTCAACCGGAGTCTGCCTATATGACCGTTGTCCCGCTCGCATTCAAACTGCATATTTTATCCGGATTTTTAATATTTGCCATGTGGCCTTTCACCAGGCTTGTCCACGTATGGAGTGTTCCTTTGAATTATGTGGGCAGAAGCTATATCCTTTATAGAAAGAATAGTCCGAATTGAGCCGGGAAGAGGTCCTTCCTTAACCCGCATGGGGAGTAATCGAAATGAATGGACAGAAGGATTTTAATTACCAACAGGAAATTGAGATGTTGCGTGAGTTGTTCAAGTTTGACTTTATCGGGTTGGCGCTCATCCAGTCGGCCGACCAACGTTTTGAGCATAAATGGAAGTACGTATCAGGCAATCTAAGCGACCGCTATAAACGGATTGTTCTGCAATCGGGAAAAGGGGTTGCCGGAAATGTTATCAAAACCGGAAAACCGACTCTTGTGGAAGATGTTGGAATGAATTTCTCGGCCGACGAACTGTTTAATTATCCAATTGTTGTGGTGGAAAAGCTAAGCAGTTTTGGAGCCATTCCGCTTTTCAAAAATAACCGTGTGCAAGGTGTCCTATTGGTAGCGTATCGGGAAGGCCGCCAGTTGACTCCGCAAAAATTCAAGGAATTCAGGGAAGCGGTCGGTCCCCGGTTCGGACCGTATTATAATAAGGAGATGGTGAAGCTTTGATACGTATGGAAGATTTTCAATTGACAGATTTGCTGTTGAAAATGTACGACAACGCCTCAGAAGCCATCTTCTTTTTTAATCGGGAAGGGCAAGTCTTGACGATGAATGAGTCCGCATGTTTGATAGTGGAACCCGATGTCATCCATCAAATGATTGCCGGCAATCGAAATGCGATTTGTTTGACGTGCAAAGGGTATACGAGCGAGCAGGAACTTCTCACATGCGAAGGTTGTTATATGTCGCATCCCCAAGAAAATATAAGCTCTTTCCAGGTGTATTTGGATACGAAAGGGAAAGGCATTATACCGTATACTGCCAGTTTCCAGACGATTGATGAGAATAAGGGGATCCGGGTGCTCATGCTTCGCGACTTGACGAAGCAATTCAAAACCCAAGAGTCATTGAACGAGAAAATCATGGTGAAACGAATTATCAAAGCACAGGAAGACGAGCGGAAGCGGATTTCCCGGGAGCTCCATGATAGCGTCGCCCAAGAGATGCTCAGCTCATTAGTCGATATCCGCCTGTTGAAGTATATGAATATCGAAGGCGAAGCGTTGGAAAAGGTCAAGCAGACGGAAGTCGAACTGATGCGGTTATTGGATGACATCCGCCATCTTTCCGTCGAGCTGCGACCAGCCACTTTGGACGATCTTGGGTTGGAGGCCGCCTTCCGCACCCACTTCAAGTGGATTGAGAAAAACTATGGACTGGTCGTCCATTTTACGGCCGAATTGGACTCGAAACGGTATGAAGGGGAAATTGAAACGGTCGTCTACCGGGTATGCCAAGAAGCGATTTTAAATGCGTTGAAATATGCAGAAACCGATGACGTGACAATCCGTTTATTTGAAAACGACAATATATTGATCCTTCACGTCATTGATGAAGGAATCGGCTTTCACGTGGATCATCCGGACGCCAAAGGGACCGGGCTCGGGCTGTATGGAATGAAAGAACGGGCCGAGCTCGTCAACGGACAATTGACAATCCTTTCCGAACCGGGAAAAGGAACCGTCGTCCAATTGGAGATTCCGTTAGCCAAAGGGGGAACATCGAATGAAAATCATCATAGCGGATGATCATGCTGTCGTTCGTAGCGGCTTCATGCACATCTTGAACTTCCAGGAAGATATGGAAGTGGTTGCGACTGCGGCGGATGGTCTGGAAGCGTACGATCAGGTCGCCTTGCACCGGCCGGATGTCTTGTTGATGGATCTGAGCATGCCACCAGGGCAAAGTGGGTTGATTGCCACGGGGAGGATCAAGGAAGATTTCCCGGAGACGCAAATACTCATCTTGACGATGCACGATGATGAGGAATACTTATTTCACGTCTTGAAAAACGGGGCTTCCGGCTATGTGCTGAAAAACTCGCCCGATGAGGAGCTGCTTGCTGCCATTCGCACCGTTCATGCAGGCGGGACATACATCCATCCGGCGATGGAAAGTTCGCTCGTCCGGGAATTTCTCGAAAAGGATATGGACGGTGTCGAAACCGATCCTTATAAGATCTTGTCGAAGCGGGAAATTGAAATTTTGCCGTTGGTGGCGCGGGGCTACGGCAACAAGGAGATTGCGGAGAAGTTGTTTATTTCCGTCAAGACGGTGGAAGCGCATAAAGCGAAGATCATGGAGAAATTGCAGTTGAAAGGAAGGCCGGAGCTCGTTGAATATGCCTTGAAAAAGAAGTTGTTGAACTTCTGAAGGAGGATTTTCCATGGTGTCCAATCAAACATTCAAATTCGAACTGCCAGCACTGCGTGTCCTTGAAAATGAACATCAGTATCTGTCTTATCTAATGGATGGCTGGCACTCGATCGTTCTCGGATTCGAACGGGATATTTACACACTTGAAGAGGGCCGGGAAGCGTTAGGGACGCTTCGGAAACTCATCGTGGAGTTCATCGAGCCGTTCAAAAATCACACTGAAAAAGAAGAGGAGTTCCTGTTTCCGATGCTGGCCCGCTATGTAGGGGATGATCAAGGCCCGGTGGCAGCGACGGAAGAAGAACATGAGGAAATCGATGCGTATATCGGCCATTTCCTGCATCATACCCTCGGCGACTTGAAGCAACTGACGTTGGAAGAGATGAAAGAAGTGGTCCGGGATGCGGGGGAAGCATTTGAAGTGATCACCATCCATTTTCACAAAGAGGAATCCATCCTCTATCCAATGGTCAATACGGTTTTACGAAAAGAAGAACAGGATCGCTTATTCAAGGATTTGTATACTCCTATTGTATGAAATTGGGTTTCTACTAGCCTAGTAAAGGGAAATCAAAGAAGCAATGAATCGAATGCTTCATTCAAAATTTCAGGATGGGAATGATTTGAATGATCAGGAAAGTGCAATTGCCTCTACAAACAGCAAACTTGGTCGTCGGTTTCATGGTTTGGGTATTGATTTCGTCCTTATTGCCTTTCATCCGGGAAGATATTTCGATCCCCGCAGAGCGGTTAGCCATTGTCACGGCGATCCCGGTCGTCCTCGGATCGATCTTACGGATTCCGCTCGGTTATTATGCCAATATTTTCGGAGCGCGGGTCATCTTTCTTGTCAGCTTCATCCTGCTCCTTTTCCCGGTGTACTACATAAGTGAGACGTCTTCGGTCGCTGGCCTGATCATTGGCGGTACGTTCCTCGGAATTGGGGGTGCCGTTTTTTCCGTCGGGGTCACTTCACTTCCGAAATATTACCCGAAAGAGAAGCATGGACTGGTCAATGGGATTTACGGGATGGGGAATGTCGGAACGGCCATTTCCACCTTTGCCGCTCCTGTGTTGGCCATGAAATTCGGCTGGTCGACGACAGTCAAGCTGTATTTGATTTTGTTGCTCGTCTTTGCCGCACTGAATTTCCTGTTCGGTGACCGTAAAGAAACAAAGGTGAAAACACCGATCATCGATCAAATCAAAGGGGTTTATAAAAACGAGAAGCTGTGGTTCTTCTCCTTGTTCTATTTCCTCACGTTTGGTTCGTTCGTTGCTTTCACGGTCTTTTTGCCGAACTTCCTCGTGACGTATTTCGACTTGGAGAAAGTGGACGCGGGGATGCGGACAGCGGGTTTCATCGCCGTTGCGACGTTCATCCGACCGATCGGCGGCTGGCTTGCTGATAAGTTCCAGCCGTTGTTCCTGCTGATGGGCGTGTTCATAGGATTCACTTTTGCCGCGATCATACTGGCCTTCTCGCCATCCATCGGGCTATATACGGTAGGCAGTATGATCATCGCGGTTTGTGCAGGTATCGGAAATGGTGTCATCTTCAAGCTCGTTCCATTTTATTTCAATAAACAGGCGGGGATAGCAAACGGGATTGTTTCGATGATGGGGGGACTTGGCGGTTTCTTTCCTCCGCTGCTCCTTTCGGTCATCCATTCCATCACCGGTTCCTATTCGATCGGTTTCATGGCTTTTTCGCAAGTAGCCTTGGCCAGCTTCGTCTTGGTCGTCTGGCTCTACTATATGAATCGTTTGACGTTGCAAAAAGAGGTGTTCAATTCGACTGCGCAAGGGATTCTTGTGACAGATGTCACTGGCCAGATCAAAGCGGTCAATCCGGCCTTCACCCGATTGACCGGCTTTACGGAAGAGGAGGCGCTCGGCAAAAACCCGAATATGCTTAGTTCAGGCAGGCAATCGCCGGATTACTATAAAGATATGTGGGATTTGCTAGGCGACGAGGGGAGATGGCAAGGCCAATTATGGAATAAACGCAAAGATGGCAAAGAGTACTTGGAATTGCTAACCATCGCAGCCGTGAAAGATGACTCGGGAGATACGGTCCGGTACGTCGGGACATTCAGCGACATTACACCGCGCAGCGAAGAGGGCAGTCGATCGGAATGATCGGTTGTCCTTGCAGTGTTTTAAAACTATTAAGAAGATACATGACTTGGGGGCAGCAATCTTACATCGGATTTCCGCTCCAGGCGGACGCTTTCCGCGGGCGTTGCCTCAGCCTCCTCGTCGCTGCGCTCCTGCGGGGTCTTCGGCTAACGCTATTCCCGCAGGAGTCGCCGCCTTCCACTCCAATCCTAGAAATTACTTAGTAACTATGACTCTATTTCCGTTCAACACATGTTCTGTCTTAAGTTTGTATGTAAATAAAAGGTAGAACAACCTTTTGGAAGAAGGAGGGGAGAAGTTGGACCATCGTTATTCAAGGCAGACTTTATTCAAACCGATCGGCCATGCGGGGCAGGGGAAGTTGGTGAAGGCGCATGCTCTTATAATCGGTTGCGGTGCTCTCGGTTCGTCGATTGCGGAAACGCTCGTCCGCGCAGGAATCGGGAAGTTGACCATAGCCGACCGTGACTATGTGGAATCGACCAATTTGCAGAGGCAGCAACTATTCACGGAAAGCGATGCGGAGAGCGGCGTCCCGAAAGTCGTGGCGGCCGAAAAGCGGTTGCGGCAAATACGCGGCGATGTGGAGATTGTGACAGTGCTCGATCACATTGACGGGCCGATCTTGGAGCGATTGGCTACGGATGTCGATATACTATTGGATGCAACGGACAATTTCGAGACCCGCCTGTTACTGAATGATATGGCATGGAAGAAAGGGATTCCTTGGATATACGGAGCGTGTGTGGGAAGCACGGGTGTCGTTTTTCCGTTCATTCCTGGAAAATCTGCATGTTTCCGCTGTCTTCTGCCTGTCCTCCCTGCGGTGAATGAAACTTGTGATACAGCGGGTATCATCGCTCCGGCCGCCCAAATTGCAGCAGCCCATCAGAGCGCAGAGGCATTGAAGTGGCTGACAGGAAACGAAGCAGCCATGCGAAAGAAAGTCCTTCATTTCGATATTTGGAGTCATACATATGTGGAAGCGGGTATTTCCCGGATTCAAAATAAACAATGCGAAACATGTGGGGAAGCGCCTTCTTATCCCGCCCTCGAGCGGACGGAAGGGACGGGCTATGCCGTCCTATGTGGCCGGGATACGGTACAAATCGTTCCGTCGGAAGGTCGTTCCTTGTCGATTGCAGACGGGGAGCGAGTGGCTATCCGTCTAGGGGAACCTTATAAGAAAACACCGTTTTTCATCCAATTCCATGCAGACGGTTACCGTTGCGTGTTATTTGGGAACGGACGGTTGTTAATTCACGGCTTGCGGGATATGGGAGCGGGTCGGAAACTGTACCATCAATTATTTGGTTGACTAGGGGGAGTGATTCTTGTCACATTTAAAGATAGATCACAGAAAATTGTCGGTAAGTGTATTGACAATCAGTGATACACGGACGGCGGACAATGATAAGAGCGGAATGGTCATTCGCCGGATGTTGGAGGAAGCCGGCCATCAAGTTACGGATGCCCGGATTTGCCCGGATGATCCGCAACAGATAGAATCGTCCCTCGTGGACTGGTTCGGGACCCCTTCCATCGATGCCATCATTACAACGGGGGGCACGGGCATTAGCCATCGGGACGTCACCATTGAGACGATCACGCCTTATTTCACGAAAACGCTCGACGGTTTCGGAGAGTTGTTCCGTTTTTTAAGTTATACGGAGGATGTCGGTTCGAAAGCGCTGTTAAGCCGGGCGACCGCGGGGACGGTTCAAAACCAGGCCGTCTTCGTTTTGCCCGGTTCTTCCAAAGCGGTCGCCTTGGCGATGGAGAAATTGATCTTGCCGGAACTGCATCATATAGTGCATGAGTTGAAAAAGCACTTAGCGGAATGACCGTCGAAATTACATTTCACGCTGAAAATCGCCATTTTTGCCGCCTGTCTTTTTCAGCAGCATCGTAGGACCGATGATCATTTCTTTGCCCGCGGCTTTGCACATATCGTAGATGGTCAAAGCTGCGGCGGAGGCGGCCGTGAGGGCTTCCATTTCGACTCCGGTCATGCCTTTTGTTTTAACTTCCGCTTGAATCATTACTTCATAATGCCCCGCCTCTTCGTCGATTTTCCAATCAAAGCGCACATCGATGCCCGTCAAAGGAAGGGGATGGCACATCGGGATGATCGTTGCCGTATTTTTGGCAGCCATGATGGCCGCTACTTGGGCCACCGCGAAGACGTCGCCTTTTTTGTTCGTCCCCTCCGTGATTTGGGAGTGGATCGTTTCATTGACGATAATGGATGATTGGGCAACCGCGATGCGGGTCGTAATTGCCTTGTCCGAAACATCGACCATTTTGGCGCGGCCTTGTTCATTAAAATGGGTAAGTTGAGACATCGTATCGTGTCCTTTCTACTTATAGTTACGTTGATAGGTAAAGTATAACAGATGAAAGTGGGGGATTTGGGTGGTGGAATTGAGAAAGCCGATTCCCGTGGCGGATGCTGTATGCCTAGTTATGGAGAACGTGCGTCCGACCGGGACGGAGATGGTACAATTGGAAGATACATATGGCCGGGTCTTAGCGGAACCGATCATTGCGAAGCATGACGTCCCACCTTTTGACAGATCGCCCTTTGACGGTTTCGCCATTCGGGCCAAGGATACGGTGGGCGCTTCCGGGGATAACCGGGTGGCGTTCTCCGTCATCGGCGAAATCGGGGCTGGCCATGTCGGAGAACGGGAGCTTGATGAAAATGAAGCCTATCGCATCATGACAGGGGCGCAAATTCCGAAACGGGCGGATGCCGTTGTCATGCTGGAGCAGACCGTCGAACAAGGGGACAGCTTTACGATCCGTAAAGCGTTCACTGCGGGTGAAAATATTTCGTTTCGAGGCGAAGATGCGAAAGAAGGGGAGTTGCTGATCGAAGCAGGGACGCTCATCCACCCGGGAACGATTGCCCTCCTCGCTACATTCGGCTACGCCCAAGTGAAAGTGGGAAAACGGCCGGTCGCCGGAATTTTATCGACTGGGACTGAATTGCTATCCGTCACGGATGAGCTGGTGCCGGGGAAAATCCGCAATTCGAACGGCCCGATGGTGGAAGCCCAATTGAAACGGATGGGCATCGAATGCAAATCTTATGGTGCCATGGAAGATGATTTGGATGCCTGCACAGCCATCGTGGAACAGGCTCTCTCGGAAACGGATGTCCTGTTGACGACGGGCGGTGTGTCCGTCGGCGATTATGATTATTTGCCGGCCATCTATGAGCGGCTCGGTGCGAAAGTATTGTTCAACAAGGTGATGATGAGACCGGGCAGTGTGACGACAGTGGCGGCGTTGGGTGAGAAGCTGTTGTTCGGGCTGTCCGGCAATCCTTCCGCTTGCTTCACCGGATTCGAGTTGTTCGCGCGGCCGGCCATTCTCCGTATGATGGGAGGAACAGCCCCGTATATGCCGCGGATGAAGGCGAAGCTGGGGGAGGATTTTACGAAGCCTAACCCGTTCACCCGTTTCATCCGTGCAATTTGGGAGATGGCGCCGGAGGGGTTGGTTGCCGTTCCTGCCGGCTTCAATAAATCGAATGCCGTGTCGTCGATTGCGCGGGGAAATTGTCTTATCGTGCTGCCGAGCGGGACGAGGGGATACGAAAAAGGGATGGAAGTCGACATATTGTTGATTGGCGCCGAACAAGGCGTCCGTGAGTGGACTTTATGAGAACGCTCCATATTATCGGCTACAAGAATAGCGGAAAAACGACATTGATCGCCAGATGGATCGGCTTGTTGAAAGCGGAAGGCCGGTCGGTTGCCGTTTTGAAACATCACGGTCATGGCGGGATGCCTGCCATGCCGGATCGTAACACGGATACGATGCAGTTTTGGAACAACGGGGCAGACGCCACGGTTGTTGCCGGGGGCGGAGTTGTGCAACTGCTGTGGAACGAAGAGCCGGCATTCGACCAGTTGAAGGCTCTGTCCGCAGCGGGAAATCCGGACGTGCTGTTCATTGAAGGGTATAAGGATCAGCCTGGTGAGAAAATTGTACTTCTCCGGGAAGCGGAAGATTGGGACGCTCTTGGCAAACTGCTAGATATTCAGTTGGTGGTCGGATGTCGCGAGTTAGAGTTGAATTTCTCGCATATCGGTTCACGGGAGAGTACGGAAGAGCTGGACGATTGGCTATGGAAATGGCTAGCAAAGGAGGACGCAAATGAAGCCTTTTGAAATCGTGGAAAAGCCGATAGAGATTCAGAAATATGTTGACTATGTTCTGCATCCGTCGGCTGGCGCAGTGACGATCTTCACCGGAAACGTGCGGGAGTGGACGCGTGGCGTTCGCACGTTATACCTGTCCTACGAAGCATATGTGCCAATGGCGGAGAGGAAGATGGCGGAAATCGGGGCGGAGATGGAAGCGAAGTGGCCGGGCGTGAAAGTCGCGATTGTGCATCGGATCGGCGAGCTGCATATATCCGATATCGCTGTCCTCATCGCAGTCTCCTCCCCACATCGGAAAGCGGCATATGAAGCGAATGAATACGCGATAGACCGAATCAAGGAAATTGTCCCGATCTGGAAGAAGGAGATTTGGGAGGACGGAGAAGAATGGATTGGAGCGCAGAAAAAATATCCGGAGCAGGGGGTGCAGACGAATTGATCCAAGTGAATTATTTCGCAAGACTACGGGAGTTGGCAGGCAAAGGGGAAGAGACAATCGACCGGGAAACGATGACGGTTCAGGAACTGTTGGATTGGGCGGAAGAGACGTACCCAGGGTTTGGAGCGACCCCTGTCCATGTGGCGGTGAATGAGGAGTACGCTTTGAAAGAGGATACCATCAGATCAGGAGATGTGTGTGCATTCATACCCCCGGTGAGTGGCGGTTGACGAAGACAGTCGGTATCGTACTAGCCGGTGGATTATCCCGGCGTTTCGGCTCACCTAAAGCGTTCGCCGAACTGGACGGTCGGCCATTTTACCGGATTGCGATGGATGCGATGGCCGGACTTTGTGATGAAGTGGTCATCGTGACGCGGCCCGACTTGCTCCAAGAGTTCCCAGCTGCGGCGACTGTCATTGTGGATTTGGAAGAGTTCAAAGGGCTCGGTCCGCTTGCAGGGATTCTGTCGGCGATGGAATTTGTGGAAGCGGCCCGCTATGTCGTATTGCCTTGTGATATGCCTTATATCAATCGTCCGGTCATGGAGGGGTTGATTCGCCAGCACCGGTCTGGCGTGACAGCGGTCCGGACGGAAGATCGGTTTCACCCGCTCATCTCTATCTGGGAGCGGCATCTGAAAGGGATGTTACGAACCGCTCTCGCAGAACAACGGCTGCGTGTAATGGAGATCATGTCATCGGCCGGAGCGACATGGGTGGACGGCAATATGCTGGCTCATAACGAAAAGCGGGTATTCCGGAATGTGAATGACCCCGGTTTACTGGAAAGGGATTGAGGACAATGGAAGCCATCTTAGACAAGCTAGGTAGACCGATCCGGGATCTTCGGATTTCGGTGACGGACCGTTGTAATTTCCGCTGTTCCTACTGTATGCCGAAAGAGATTTTCGGCGATGACTATGTATTCCTGCCAAAGGATGAACTGCTCACATTTGAGGAAGTGGAGCGATTGGCCCGTCTCTTTGCATCGCTTGGGGTGAAAAAATTGCGCCTAACCGGCGGAGAACCTCTGTTGCGTCGGGGCTTGCCGGAACTGATAAGGAAATTGATGGACGTGCGGGGAATCGAGGATATAGGATTGACGACGAACGGTGTCCTGCTACGTCAACATGCCCGTGCCCTATATGATGCGGGACTGCGGCGCTTGAATATTAGTCTGGATGCGCTTGAACCTGATACCTTTGGTGAAATCAACGGCCGGGGCACCGGACCGGAATTGATACTATCCCATGTGGACTATGCGAAAGATATCGGATTTGATATCAAAGTGAATATGGTTGTCCAAAAAGGGGTTAATGAATCGGAAATTCTCCCGATGGCTGCTTTTTTCAAAGAGCGCGGGATTACACTTCGCTTTATCGAGTTCATGGACGTCGGAAATGACAACGCCTGGAGTTTCCGGAAAGTCGTCACGAAGAAAGAGATTTTTGATATACTGAATACGTCTTATGCTATGGAGCCGGTCGATGAAGATTATTACGGCGAGGTTGCGAAGCGCTATCGCTATAAGGATAACGGGTCGGAAGTAGGGTTTATCACGTCGGTATCGGAA
Organism: Sporosarcina sp. 179-K 3D1 HS; assembly: GCF_047228905.1. Lineage (NCBI taxonomy): Bacteria > Bacillati > Bacillota > Bacilli > Caryophanales > Caryophanaceae > Sporosarcina > Sporosarcina sp. 179-K 3D1 HS. Next base: position 178,414 of record NZ_JBFEGI010000006.1, on the reverse strand, counting down.
TCATTCTGTGCAACTTGCACCCGGGCCCGCTTGTCTTCCGATGGCAAGTTATATACTTGTTTATTCGCATCGGAGGGGTTTGATCTGCGGGAACTGGTCCGTAAAGGGCAATCGGATGAAGAGCTGCTAGAAGCGATCTCAGACGTGTGGAACCGCCGTACCGACCGATATTCCGACGAACGGACCGAACAAACGGCAAAAAACCGGAAGAAAATCGGCATGAGTTATATTGGTGGTTGACAAAATGTGTTGACCTGTCCGACCGGATTCTATATAATCTACTAAACTTATGGTTTCTGACAATTCCGACAAGAAGGAGAAGAAAGTGACCAAGACAACGTTGGAGCAATTATGTAATTTGTATACGGATCTACAAGCTGAAGATATTGGTATCCTGAAGAACATTGCCTCTACCTTGCAATTATATGCCGATTTGTCCGAAGCTTACATGTTCATTGATTGTAAGATGAAAGACAGTGAACATGCGATTGTAGTCGCGGAGGCGTTTCCCAAGTCGATGGATTCGGTCTATGAAAATTCAGTAGTGGGGAAAATTGTCTTTGACTCCTTTGAACCGGGCGTTTTTTACAGCTATCGAAAGGGACAAAAATCGGTCATCCGCCATGCAGTCACGCAAGAAGGCAAGTCCGTTGAACAGAGCGTCGTTCCCATTAAGAATGCATCGCATCAAGTGATCGGCGTGCTGATCCAAGAGAGGGAAGTCGACTCTCCGGCGGCCCACCATTATGATGTAAGGGGACTGCCAATCGGTCAAGAGCCGATCGATTATGTGATGGGCGGGAAAAGTAGTGAAATGCCGATTGTTTCTGATTTGTTGATGGAAATTTTCCTTCTGACGGATAATGAAAACCGGTTGATCTATGCGAATCCGGTAGGCGTCAAATTCGTGACGGAAATGAGCGGGACAGAAAAGATCCTGTATAAGAATCTCATTCACCTTATGCCTTTTGTCAAACCGATATATGAGCAAGAGGATGATGTTTTCGTTTTCGAACTGACATTGGACCAAAAAAATCTTATCGTCAAAAAAGTGAGGCTGCGGCAAAAAAACAAGACGAGGGGCACCTTGCTCATCATTCAGGACCTGACAGAGTTGCGCATGAAGGAAAAAGAACTGATGATGAAATCGGTAGCGATCCAGGAAGTGCATCATCGGGTAAAAAACAATTTACAGACGGTAGCCAGCTTGCTGAGGTTGCAAATGCGAAAAGGGGTTCCAGAAGAGAGTAAGCCTTATTTTGAAGATACATTAAATCGAATTTTTAGCATATCCTCTGTCTATGAAATCATTTTGGCGAATGAAAACTCGGAAGACGACGATGTAAATATAATCGAGCTGACCAAAAAAGTCTGTTCGGCCATGGTATTAAGCGGATTACCAAAAAAAGTGGACTTGATTATTCGCTCGAATGGCAATACAATATTAACATCGTCACGGAAAGCGGTTTCAATAGCTCTCATTGTAAATGAGCTTGTTCAAAATTCATTGAAGCATGCGTTTCCGGAAGATGTGTCGGGCGAAATTGTTGTCAACTTTTTCTCGATGAAGGATCGTTTGGAGCTCCATATTTTCGACAACGGCGTTGGAATCGGAGAGCAGAAGGCATCACTTGGTCTGGATATCGTGAACAATTTGGTCGTCAACGACTTGAATGGGGAGTTCAATTATGTGCCGGAAGAGATCGGAACACATGCTGTCATAACGTTTCCAGTAAGTCCGGAGGTTATTATTTACTATGAGAAAGAGAATATTGATAGCTGAAGATGAATCCCTCATCCGAATGGATATTCGGATGATGCTGGAGGACGCCGGTTACGAAGTAGTGGCGGAAGCAGGGGACGGGGATCGGGCGATTGAGCTTGCTTTCCAGCATAAACCTGATTTGATCCTGATGGATATTAAGATGCCGAAGATCAATGGATTACAGGCGAGCCAGATTATCGGAAAACAGTTGGACTTGCCCATTCTGATCATCACAGCATATAGCCAAAAGGAATTTATCGAAAAAGCTCAACTGGATAATGTCGTAGGCTATCTCGTCAAACCGATTGCGGAAGCGAATTTGATTCCTGCGATTGAAATTGCAATGCATCAGGCCGATAAGGCAAAGCGGCTGAACAAGGAAATCCAGACGGCTAAGCAAGAGGTTGAGAAACGAAAATTGATTGAACGGGCAAAAGGGATATTGATGGAAGCGGAACAGCTGACGGAGTCCGCCGCGTTCAAGAAAATGAGAGATACTAGCATGTCTCGGCAAATGACAATGGAGTCGCTAGCCAATGAGATCATTTCAACATACAAGTAAATATATACAAGCAAAGGCGCTTAAAGAAACTCTTCTTTAAGCGTTTTTTGTTTTGGAGAGGGGGATGACTTCAAAGATAGCGAACCGGTATTAGAAAAATAAAATTTTAAGGGGGAACTCCTCTATGGAAATGATTGGTACAGTAATTGTGTATATCATTATGACTTGTGCTGTCCTGGGTGCTTTTGCAGCCATTAAAAATCCAGAAGATGGGTTGGGAAAAGAGTTCATGTCGGGTCTCCATGCAGTCGGTCATATTTTTGTACCGGCAGCCGGAATCATGGCATCTATTCCATACTTGACTTGGTTTATCAGTAAATTCATCGGTCCTATTTTTGATACGATCGGCGCGGATCCTGCCATTGCAGCTACGACTATCCTGGCTTCTGACATGGGTGGGTATCAGTTGGCCAATGCGTTGAAGACATCCTATGAAGGATGGGTCATGGCGTTAATTGTCGGTTTCATGGCGGGAGCCACCATCGTGTTCTCAATACCGATGGGACTTGCCATGTTGGATAAACGGGACCATAAATATATGGCGCTTGGCGTCATGTCGGGTGTATTGACGATTCCGATCGGTGCTCTAATTGCATCTGTTCTAATTGTTTTATTTAATACCGATGTCCGGGATATCATTAGTACGACAGCAGATTCTACATATGATTTTGTCATTAGTTATGGGCAAATCCTGATCAATCTGTTGCCGCTCTTCATCTTTGTCGTGTTGATTGCCGCGGGGCTAAAATTCTTCCCGCGCGGCATGATTGCGGGCTTTATGTTGTTCGGTCGGATCATGGATGCGGCCATCAAGCTGGTCCTGGTATTCTCCATTGTTGAAATCTTCACAGGGGCATTCAGTACGTTGTTCGGAGCATGGGGCTTCGATCCGATCATGGCGGACGAAAAGGATCAATTCCGCGCGTTGGAAACGGCCGGCTATATCGGAATCATGCTTGCAGGGGCGTTTCCGATGGTGTACCTCCTGCGGAAATATGCTGCGAAACCGCTTGAGGCAGGGGGGCGCAAACTCGGTCTGTCTTCGGTAGGGAGCGCAGGAATCTTGGCAACAATGGCTAATATTTTGGCGATGTTCAGTCTCGTCCGTTATATGCCACCGAAAGATAAAGTCATCAATATTGCGTTTGGTGTTTGTGCGGCATTCCTGCTTGGGGACCATCTTTCATTCACGGCAAACTTCCAGCCTACCATTATTTTGCCGGTCATGATCGGTAAATTATCAGCAGGTATCATTGCCATTGCGATCGCCTATTGGATTTCCGTTCCGACTGCTAAGAAATTGGAGGAGAAAGATCGGGCGGATGGTACAATCAGACCGGGCGAGTATTTGGAAGATACGCCAACAAACGTGCAAGACCAAAAAGAGGAAGTGCAAGAGGAAGCAAAAGAGCCCGTCCCGGCTAATTCGTAAGCAGATGCTGCGATGGAAGGAGGAGGCAAAATGAGCGAGGAAAAGAAACGGTTTATACAAGAATTTGTCCCGGGTAAACAAATTACATTAAGTCATTTAATTGCCAATCCGGATCCCGATATGTTTCAAAAACTAGGTATTCAACAGGCGGGAGCACTTGGCATCATGACGTGTACGCCAAGCGAGACCGTCATCATTGCGGGGGACTTGGCTACGAAAGCGGCGAATGTGTCAATCGGTTTCTTGGATCGATTCACAGGAAGTCTCGTAATCGTCGGAAGCGTTTCGGAAGTCGATATGGCCATGAACGAGATCAACCGATTTTTATCGGAGATGTTGGGATATACGCCATCCCCTATTACGAAGTCATAAGGGGGTGTGTGGAAAATGAAAAACCGAGTTATGTTGATCGGAGCAATCGGGGCAGGCAAGTCCACGTTGACCAATGCGTTGCTTGGAAAGAAAGTGGATGCGGTGAAAACCCAGACATTGATTTATTATGATTGGATTGTGGATACGCCCGGTGAATATACCGAGAATCCATTGTTTTATAAAAACATTATGGCAACCGCGTTGGAAGTGACGCATGTTTGCTATTTGCAGGACGCGACGAGCGGGAAATTGATTTTCCCGCCGGGGTTCAGTACGGGAATCACCAAATTGCCGATCGGAGTGATCACGAAATGCGATCATCCGGAGGCGGACATCCAGCGATCGTTGGACTTCCTCCGTTCGGTCGTCGTACAGGGGGCACCCGTCGTATTGACTTCCGCCATTCAAGGAGTGGGAGTTGCGCATATTCAGGAACTGGTGAAAATGAATGATATGTCCTCAATGAAAGCCTATGTGGAATCGATGAAAGATGATCGACTGCTGTTGATTTGACATACTTTACACGTCGGAGAGTTCTTGCTATAGTGAGAGTATCGAATATGACATGTGCATAGTGTGAGGCAATGGCGCCTTTACAACTCGAAGAGTACTCTTTGAGTTTGTAAAGGCGTCTTTTTTTATTGGGTTAGGAAGTTATGGATAGGTCTAAGGAAGTGCGATCGCTTGTGTGGAGATATGAGCGGTTGTGTAAAGTTATGATCGCATCCACGAAGTTAATGGGCGGTTCTCGAGAAATATGATCGGTCCTCAGGGAATATGAGCGCAGCCCAAGAGTTATGATCGCTTGCGCCAAGTTATAAGCGGTTCTCGAGAAGTATGAGCGAAACGCAGGGAATTACGATAGCCAGGATGTATTTTGATTCCGGATGATAGATGATAAACTATCAAAATTTAATTCCAACTTAACATTCGAACTTTCCATAGGGGAGGGAGGTGTCTGTATGCGAAAAAAAGAAACGATGATCAGCGCGGGAATTGATATTGGCACGAGCACGACGAAACTCATCATTAGCCGTTTTTCTTTAATGAACGTGGCGGGGACGACGCATGTGCCCCGGATTGAGATCACCGACAAGGAAGTGCTGTATAAAAGCCCGATATTCCGGACGCCCTTGGCTGATCCCGTCACAATCGACGTGGCGGGAGTGGAGAAGATCATCCGCTCGCAGTACATAGCAGCCGGCATCGAACCCGCTCAGATCGAAACCGGGGCGGTCATCATCACAGGGGAGACCGCCACGAAGCGGAATGCCCGGGAGATGCTCCATTACTTATCCGGAGAGGTCGGCGATTTTTTGGTTGCCACGGCCGGACCGGATTTGGAGGGCATTATTGCGGCAAAAGGCTCCGGTGCTTTTGAGCAGTCGAGCCGTAGTGGAAAAGTGATTGCGAATATCGATATCGGGGGCGGTACGGCCAATATCGCTGTTTACAGGGATAAAGAACTTCTCGGGACGTGCACGATGCACATCGGTGGCAGGCTGATCGAATTCCAGGACGGAACAATCCGCTCGATTTCACCCCCTGTCCAACGCCTGTTAGACGAACATCATCTGCCACTGCAAATCGGTGATTCCGCGACATCGGAGGGGGTGACCTTTGTCACCCGCTTCATGGCGGAGTCACTTGCCCGGGTACTTCGAAACGAGATGCGGGAGCAGGATCGGGCGTTATTGCTCGGACATCCGCCCAACTGGAGAAGTCCGATCGACGTGATCGTATTCTCGGGCGGCATTTCGGAATGTATGTACCGGCATGAATCGGAAGCTGAATCCACCGCGCAATATGATGACATCGGACTGGTGCTGGCGGATGCGTTGCAACAGAACGCCGAACTTCAGGCATTCGAGTGGATGGAACCCGTGGAAACGGTGCGGGCGACCGTCCTCGGTGCAGGTACGCAAACAACGGAGATCAGCGGCGCTACCATTCAAGTTGCTCCGGATGAGTTACCGCTGAAAAATTTGCCGGTGTATCATTATTCATTCAACTCAAATCTCGAACAAGGTTTAGGTGAATTTCCAACGGCTATTATTACAGCCATTGAAATGTTTGATGCCACGATGGAAGGCCAGAATTTTGCACTTTATATTTCGGACCTTCCGTATATGGGGTTCCGGGACATTCAGCGACTGGCAGAGGTGATCACCCAAGCGATGGAGAGACGGCCTATGCCGGAGCAGCCGATTGTGCTGGTATTGCAGTCCGATCACGCCAAAGTGCTGGGGCAGACGTTACTGGCGATGCAGGTCAAGCAGAGTGTCGTTTGCATCGATCAGATCCGTGTTGAACATGGGGATTATTTGGACATCGGAAGAGCGCTCGATTCGGGTGTCGTTCCGGTGGTCGTGAAGACATTAACATTTCACTCGTCATGAAAGAAGGTGTTGACCATTGAAATTAGATACAGTGTTAGGCGGAATCCAATATCGATTTGCCGACCTGAAAGAAGTGATGGCGAAAGCCAACGAAGAAAAGTCGGGTGATCGACTTGCGGGGGTCGCGGCTGAAACGGTCCAAGAGCGTATTGCCGCCAAGGCCGTATTAAGCGAGATTCTCTTGCGTGATATCCGCAATAACCCGTTGATCCCTGCCGAGACGGATGAGGTCTCCAGGATCATAGAGGAAGATTTGAACGAAAAGATTTATAGTGAAGTGCAAAATTGGTCAGTCGCGGAATTGCGGGAGTATATTCTGAGCAATGAAGTCGGTGATCGTGAACTGAAGCGGATCAGCCGAGGCCTGACATCCGAGATGATTGCAGCTGTTGCGAAATTGATGTCCAATCTGGACTTGGTACACGCTGCCAATAAAATCGAGATCCTGTCGACTTGCAATATTACGATTGGACAAAAAGGGACCATTTCTTCACGTCTTCAGCCAAACCATCCGACGGACAATGTCGATGGCATGATAGCTTCCCTGAAAGAGGGATTGTCTTACGGAATCGGGGATGCCGTAATCGGAATCAACCCGGTCGATGACTCTGTCGAAAGTGTTAAACGTCTATTACACGCGACAAAAGATTTCATTCAAGAATGGGAAATTCCTACACAGAACTGTGTATTGGCGCATGTCACGACGCAAATGAAAGCGGTGGAACAAGGTGCTCCTGCGGATATGATTTTCCAGAGTATCGCGGGAACGGAGAAAGCGAACCGCTCCTTCGGCATTTCGGCAGAATTAATCGCGGAAGCTCGGGATCTGGCTTTGAAGCAAGGGACGGGCACAGGGCCACAAGTGATGTACTTTGAGACGGGGCAAGGCTCCGAGTTATCGGCAGAAGCCCATTTTGGTATCGACCAAATGACACTGGAATCCCGGAATTACGGATTTGCCCGCCATTACGACCCGTACATCGTGAATACTGTTGTCGGTTTTATCGGACCTGAGTACTTGTACAACAATAAACAAGTCATCCGCGCCGGACTGGAAGATCACTTCATGGGGAAAATGCACGGCATCCCGATGGGGGTCGACATCTGCTATACCAATCATATTAAAGCGGACCAGAACGACATCGAAGATTTAGGTGTCTTGCTATCTGCGGCGGGTGTGAACTTTATCATCGCTACCCCGATGGGAGACGATGTCATGCTGAACTATCAATCCATGAGCTATCACGATGTAGCGACGCTATTGCAGACGTTCGGGAAGACACCTGCGCCTGAATATCTGAAATGGCTGGAGAAAATGGGGATTTATGAAAATGGTCGTCTGAGTTCTCGTGCAGGAGAACCGACGATATTCACACGTTAGGAGGCGACTGCTGTGAATGAACAACTCATTGAGAAGATTACGAAAATGGTCGTAGAAAAATTGCAGACCAATCAAGTGAAGGCGAAGGAAGAGCATATGCCTGTCCAGATTTTCAACGACTTACCGGTTGGAAGCCGTGCAACGGAAGAACAGCCTCGTCAAGCGGCTTCCGGGGATGTGAAGTTTCACAAGACGGTGGTGTCTGATAGAAAGACAGAGCCTCTTCCGCAGACTTTTTCGGGGATGTCCGCGAGTGTGCAAGAGGAAGAGCATGATCAACTGGCTGAACTCCGGAAAAAAACGCCTGCCCGGATTGCAGTAGGGCGCGCTGGCTCGAGACCTAGAACGTCAACGTGGCTTCAATTCCGTTTTGACCACGCCGCCGCGGTGGATGCCGTATACGGAGAGGTGCCTGAAGAAATTTTGAATCGTCTCAATTTCTTCCAGACCCATTCCAGAGTGCAAGACAAAGAGGAGTATATTCGACGCCCCGATTTGGGGAGACGGCTATCGGATGAATCCAAAAGACTCGTGAAAGAAAAATGCAAACACGCCCCGACCGTCCAAGTGGTCGCTTCGAATGGGCTTAGTGCCAAGGCGCTGGAGGAAAATTTGGAGGATGTCTATCTATCCTTGGAACAGTCGCTGAACAATCTGGGAATTGAGATGGGAACGACCTTTTATGTCGATAAAGGGCGGGTTGCATTGATGGATGAGATCGGGGAAATCCTGCAGCCGGACGTTGTGATCATTTTGATCGGCGAGCGGCCTGGACTGGTGTCGGCGGAATCATTAAGTGCTTATATCTGTTACAAGCCACGTATCGGTACAATCGAGGCGGATCGGATGGTCGTTTCCAACATCCATAAAGGAGGCATTCCTCCCGTGGAAGCAGGGGCTTATCTTGGGACGCTTATCCAAAAAATCTTGAAGTATGAAGCGAGCGGAGTTTCGTTAGTGAAGAAAGAAGGATAGGAGGCGTGCGTACAACATGAAAAAAATATTTGCGGATCTACTCTCCATGCAGGTTATTCCCAATGTGGATGAAGGGCTGGCGAATCAATTTCAATTAAAGCCGTATCAACGGAGCCTCGGCATTTTCACAACAACAATTGATGATGTCGGTTATACGGCTGCGGATGAAGCAACGAAGACATCCGATGTTGAGGTGGTGTATGCAAATAGCTTTTATGCCGGATCAGCCCATCCTTCGGGTCCCTTATCGGGGGAATTCATTGGCATCATCGCAGGCCCTTCTCCTGAAGAAGTGAAGAGCGGGCTGGATTCCATCCGGATCACGATTGAAAACACAGCTTATTTCGAAGCAATCAATGACAATCCGGACCATGTCTTATATGCTCACACCATTTCGAGTTGCGGAAGTTATTTAGCGGAAGTGGCCGGGGTGGCGGAAGGGCAGGCGCTTGCGTATTTGATCGCCCCGCCCGTTGAATCGGTCGTCGGGTTGGACGCCGCTTTGAAAGCGGCGGATGTCCGGATTTGTGAATATTTCTCACCGCCATCGGAAACCAATTTTGGCGGAGGATTATTGACGGGTAGTCAGTCATCTTGCCAGGCAGCTGCGGATGCGTTCAGAGAGGCGATCCAGCTGATGGCTAGGAGGCCATTGGATTACTGAGAAAGGAGAGGATGCAGATGGAAGTTGCACTAGATGCAGATTTACTGGCGTTGCAGGAAATGCGCTCGGCGGTGAAAACCGCGAAAGAAGCGCAGCTCGCCTATATGGACTATACACAAGAACAAGTCGACCGGATTGTCCAGGCGGTGGCAGAAGCGGCCTTCGCACAATCCGAGCGCCTAGGGAAAATGGCGGTCGAAGAAACAGGCATGGGTGTGGCAGCCCATAAAAAGATAAAAAACGAAGTGGGTTCCCGGGACGTCTACGAAAGCATCAAGAATTTGAAAACTGTAGGGGTCGTCGGGGAAGATAAAGTCAATAAAGTGCTGGAAATTGCCGCGCCATTCGGCGTTGTGGCGGCAATCATCCCGACGACGAACCCGACATCCACGGCGTTCTTCAAGACGTTGATCGCCTTGAAGACGCGTAATTCGATCGTCGTCAGCCCGCATCCCTATGCAGTGCAGTGTACGAAAGAGGCTTTGGAGGTTTGCGATGCGGCTGCCGTTGCGGCAGGCGCACCGAAAGGTCTGATCCAATGTTTGACGAAGGCTTCCATGGACGCCACACAGCAGCTCATGACCCATCGGGACGTCAACCTCATCTTGGCGACAGGTGGCGGCGGTTTGGTGAAAGCTGCCTACAGTTCCGGAAAGCCGGCTTACGGGGTAGGACCGGGGAACGTTCCTGTTTATATCGAACGCTCAGCGAAAATCGACAAAGCTGTCAAACATATCGTCGATAGTAAATCTTTTGATTACGGGACGATTTGTGCGACGGAACAGGCGATTGTTGTGGACCGCCATGTCCAGGATATGGTCATCCGCGAGCTGAAGAGGAACGGAGCCTATCTGCTGTCGGATGATGAAAAGCGGACGATGGAAAAAGTGATCTCGCCGACGCCTGGGAAAGTGAATCCGAAGATTGTTGGCAAAAGCCCACAAACAATTGCAAAATTGGCGGGAATTTCATTACCGGAAGGAACGCGGGTGATCGTGGGGATGGAAACGGAAGTAGGCAAGCATATTCCGTTTTCATTGGAAAAGCTGTCACCGGTCTTTGCGATGTACGTCGCAAACGATGTCCAACATGCGAAGGAGATTTGCCTGTCGTTGTTGAACCTAGGGGGCAGGGGGCATTCCCTATCCATCCACACCGAAACGGACGCCATCGCACGTGAGTTTGCGCTGGATATGCCGGTCTCCCGGATTCTGGTCAACACGATGTCTTCTGTCGGGGCGGTTGGTGGAACAACCGGGCTTATGCCGTCCATGACATTAGGGTGCGGGACGTTCGGAGGTAATATTACATCCGACAACGTGACCGCCAAGCATTTATTGAATATTAAACGGATGGCGTATGGCATCAAGGAAGTCGATCTTCCGAAAAACGATGTGTCGTCCGGCGAGGAAACGGAAGATCAGGTCGTATCACAAGTGCTGCAATCGCTCGATGCAAGTGTCGATGAAACTATGGTAAAGAACCTGGTCCATGAGATTGTAAAACAATTATCCAAATAAATGATAGGAGGAAACAATTATGAATAGAGAAGGTACAGCATTAGGAATGGTGGAAACAAAAGGTTTGGTTGGAGCAGTAGAAGCGGCGGATGCTATGGTGAAAGCGGCAAGCGTCAACCTTGTTGGAAAAGTGCACGTCGGTGGTGGGATTGTCACAGTTATGGTACGCGGAGATGTCGGTGCAGTAAAGGCGGCGACGGACGCAGGAGCAGCGGCTGCACAACGTGTTGGAGAACTTCTATCGGTACACGTGATTCCAAGACCGCATAACGAATTGGAAATGATCTTGCCTAAATTGGAAAACTAAGATGTGCTTGTAACGGAAAGGCGGTACCGAAATGAATCAGCAATTAATTGAACAGATTGTCGGGGAAGTCCTGGGCCAATTGGCAAAAGGGCAACAGGAGCTGCCCGCTGATACGATTCCGATTGCCGTTTCTGCCCGCCATCTTCATTTGTCCCCGCAACACGTGGAAATCTTGTTCGGGAAAGGGTACGAACTGACAAAACGTTCTGAGCTTTCCCAGCCTGGCCAGTTTGCGGCGAATGAAACCGTCGTGATTGCCGGGCCGAAAGGGAGCATTTCCAATGTCCGTGTGCTAGGGCCGACCCGGTCACAAACACAAGTCGAAATCAGTTGGACGGATGCCATGAAAATTGGTGCCCGTCCGCCGATTCGTGAATCGGGGGATATAAAGGACTCGGCTCCGATAACGATCATCGGACCTCAGGGAAGTCTCTTCTTGCAAGAGGGGCTCATTATCGCCCAATCCCATATCCATATGTCGCCTCAGGATGCAAACCGGATGGGTGTCCAAGATGGCGAGGTTGTGACCGTGGAAGTGGACGGAATCCGACCGATTGCCTACCGGAATGTAAAAATCCGGGTGTCCGAACGTTACCGTCTGGAGATGCACATCGACACGGACGAAGCGAATGCAGGTTTCATTACACAAGGAGCGATGGGGCGGCTCGTGAAATCCGGCCAACCGCCTGTTACGGCTACTGTCGAACGGTCTGTTCCCACTCCAACGAAAACAGTGTATGAATTCGGCAAGAAATTGCTGACGAATGACGAAGTGAAAGCGATTGAAGAATCGGAAATTCTTCTGGAAAAAGGAACGATCGTCACAGCTCTTGCCCGGGATACGGCACGGGAGCTCGGCAAATCTATTTCGTTTAGAAAATAGAAGAAGGTGAAGCGGCATGCGCATGGGAAAAGTAATCGGCAATGTTTGGGCGACCCGGAAAGAGGAAGGTTTGCAGGGCATGAAACTATTGGTCATTCAGCCGGTAGATGGTTATGGCCGACCGATTCGCACACATTTTGTAGCTGCCGATCGCATCGGGGCAGGGATAGGAGACCACGTGTTGGTCACGAGCGGAGGCTCTTCCCGTTTCATAGATCGTGAAAATCCTATCCCGATTGATGCGGTAGTTGTAGGAATCATTGATTCAACCGAAGTGGAAAGAGGTGAGTCTGGTGAGTCAAGCGATTGGAATGATTGAAACAAAAGGGCTGGTCGGTTCGATTGAAGCGGCGGATGCGATGATCAAGGCATCCAATGTGAGACTGGTCAAGCAGGAATTTATCGATGGAGGCCTTGTGACGGTCATCGTACAAGGGGATGTAGGTGCAGTTCAAGCCGCGATCGATGCGGGACGGGATGCGGCCAACCGGGTCGGAGAACTAGTCGGTTCCCATGTGATCCCTCGGCCGGATGAAACGGTCTATGGCATGGTGAAGCCGGCGGAATCAACCCCACCAGCCATAAAAGTGCAAAAAACGAAAACGGCTCCCGCGAAAAAGGATACGGCTCCGAAGAATCCGGAGGCGTAGTCGTTAGAAAGGGTGAACCTCATTGGCTTTTCGAAGACCTAAAATAGCGGTGATCGGCGCGGGGTACACCGGTGCCACGGTTGCGCTGCTGATCGCTCAAAAAGAATTAGGGGATGTCGTACTTGTCGATATTCCTGACCAGGAAGGTCCGGTCAAAGGGAAGGCGCTCGATATGCTTCAAGCGGGTGCAGTCCAACGATTCAATTCGAAGATTACAGGTACGTCCGACTATGGGCAGATCCAAGATGCCGATATGGTGATCATCACGGCGGGCATCGCGAGAAAGCCGGGCATGAGCCGGGACGACTTGGTCAATACGAATGCGAAAATCATGCGTTCCGTTTCCGAGCAAGTACGACGTTATGCTCCTAATAGCATTGTCTTGATTCTGAGTAATCCGGTCGATGCGATGACCTATGTCTGCTATAAAACGACCGGATTCCCGAAACATCGCGTGATCGGGCAATCAGGTGTGTTGGATACGGCGCGTTTCAATACATTTGTAGCAGAAGAGCTGAACATTTCGGTAGAAGATATCTCCGGTTTTGTGTTGGGCGGACACGGCGACGATATGGTGCCCCTCGTCCGGTATTCCTACGCGGGCGGGATTCCGCTGGAGAAAATCATACCGAAAGATCGCTTGGATGCGATTGTGGAACGGACCCGGAAAGGCGGGGGCGAAATCGTCTCTTTATTAGGGAACGGTAGTGCCTATTATGCGCCGGCCGCGTCGCTCGTGGAAATGGCGGAAGCGATTATCCTGGATAAAAAGAGAATCCTACCTGCCATTGCTTACCTGGAGGGCGAATACGGCTATTCGGATTTGTATGTAGGCGTTCCGACAGTACTTGGCGGAAATGGGCTTGAAAGCATTATCGAGCTGCCGTTAACGGAAGAAGAAAAATCAGCCTTTGCCCAGTCGGTGGAATCTGTACGGAACGTTCTCGAAATCTGCAAAAATTGATATCGAAATAGTGCAAAAAAAGTGAAAGAAGAGAGTCTCTAAGTTAGGATTGACTTAGAAGGCTCTCTTTTTTATGACCGTTTTTTTAATAAAACACAGCATATGCAACTAAGTTATACGGTTGTACAACGAACAGGCGGGTTTACCCAACGCCAACAGTATTGATTGAGGAGATGAGTTTACATGAAACCTATCGTATACATAACAAGGAAATTACCAGAGGAGGCCGTGGCGCCACTTCGGGATCAGTTTGAGGTGCGGATGTGGGAATCTGAAAGTGAGGCCGTTCCACGTTCTGTACTGCTTGAGGAAGTGGCAGACGCGGATGCTTTATGGACGGTCGTCACCGATGCTGTGGACCGTGACCTCTTGACGGCTGCTCCGAAATTGAAAATCGTCGCCAATATGGCGGTTGGCTATAATAATATCGATACGGTGGCAGCGAAAGAGCGGGACATCGTCGTCACCAATACACCAGGGGTCTTAACCGAAACGACGGCGGATCTGACATTTGCCCTGTTGCTTGCGACGGCCCGCCGATTAGGGGAGGCGGAACAGGATCTTCGCGAAGGGAAATGGACATCGTGGACACCGATGGGGTATACGGGAATGGATGTCGGCGGTGCGACGCTTGGCATCATCGGCATGGGCCGGATCGGCGAAGCGGTTGCGCGTCGGGCCAGAGGGTTCGATATGCGGGTTCTATATCATAATCGGAGCCGGAAAAAGGAAGCGGAAGTCCAGTTTGGTTTTGAATACGCCGAACTGGATAAACTATTACAAGAGGCTGACTTTGTTATTACCTTGGCTCCCTTCACGCCCGAAACAGCGGGTTTGATCGGAGCAAGGGAGTTGGCGCTCATGAAGAAGACCGCTGTTTTCATCAATTCATCCCGCGGGGGGATTGTCGATGAAACGGCCCTTTACGAAGCGCTGAAAAACGGGACGATCTGGGCGGCCGGATTGGACGTCTTCGAGACCGAGCCGGTTCCAGTGGATCACCCACTGTTATCGCTCCCGAATGTCACGGCATTGCCCCATATCGGAAGCGCCTCTGTTAAAACACGGTTGGCCATGATGAATTTGAACGTACAGGCCATCCTTGATGTATTTGAAGGCCGTGAACCGCAAAATCGAGTAGTTTAATAAAGTCGTAGAGAAAAGAGGGGCTTATATGAAAGGGTGTATTATTCCTTATTTGACGTTCCACGGAGAGGCCCGGGAAGCGGCGGGATTTTACGCGGATTTATTCGGACTGACCATTCTAGGTATCCAGCGTTACGGCGATGCCGATTTTCCTTCCCCGCCCGAGGCTGCAGACCTGGTCATTCATTGCCATCTGCAAAAAGGGGATTTTCAGCTGATGCTCGCAGATTCGACCGAGGAACGGACGCAAGATATGCAGCATGGATTGTCATTGACCGTGCAATGTGAGGATGACGAGGAAATTCAAAGATTGTACGATGGCCTGCTTGCGGAAGGGACCATGCTGATGGAACTGCAAGAGACGTTTTGGGGAGCCAAATATGCAAAGGTGCGCGACAAATACGGCTTTGTTTGGGATTTAAGTGCAGAGAAAGAGTGATAAACAAAAATCCATTCGTGACGGAATGGATTTTTTAGGAGGGGATGAAATGATGGGACGAAACGACCCGTGCCTGTGCGGCAGCGGGAAAAAGTACAAGAAATGTTGCGGTTCACAAGGGATGAATTTAGTCGAATTGGTAGTGAATGAAGAGTTGGATCGAATTCTTTCCGGGTTTTTCAAGGATTATCCGCGGGAGCCCTCTGATCGCCAGCGCATGCAGCGCTTGATGCGGGAGTGGAATGAACGGCTGTCCAACAGTTGGAACCGGGATGATATCGAAGAAGCTTCCAGTGAGTATTATTTATTTATCCACAATCCGAATGTTTGGAGGAACTATTGGACTCGTCAGTTACGGGAAGTGGAGCGGGAATCCGTATTGTCGGTTCTGCAGGAATGGGAAAACCCGCATATGCTCCTGGGTGAAATAATCGGTTCGTCCAATACCTCCATTCAAGTGGCTGATTTATTCGGGGACCGGATCTATGAATTGCGGAGGAATGAAGGAATGCCGATTGATGAGGGGACGCTCGTTTTCGGCATTGTCCTGCGCGATCCTCGACAAGGTCCAGATGCTGTTGCTCCGGTGTCTTCCATGATTTTTCTTGCGAGATGGAGCAAACAGACGAAAACTTCCTTGGTGGATTTAAGAGCGCAAGAACAGGAGAAGCCGCATGACCAATTCATCGCCGACCATGCACTCGACATTTACGAATTATTCATTAAACGTAGTGTTACGACGTTGAATGAAATGGTCGAGGAAGTGCTGCTGCCTTCCCAACTTCGGACCCTCACCTCCCTGGATACCATACTCCGTGACTCGGCGCAGCCGTCGGAGACGAAAGAAATGTTACATAAGCTGGCAGTCGTCTATTTTCTGAATGAACCGCAGGAGGTTGTCCTGGAAGGGGATTTCCTGACGGCTATTTGGAAGCTTGGCGTTAATATCGGTATGCTTGAAGGAATGGAAGATGAAACCGTACAGAGTGAAGAGAATGTACAAGCTTCCCGGTATTTCGAGGAGCTCACTGAACTTTATTCCGAAATGCTCGGAAGTGGGGAGGAGCCCGCAGCTATCCGGGAATATGAAATCGGTACGGCTCCCCGCCCGACTGAGAAGGGGTTATGGGAAACTGCGATGACGACGGGCGGCGTCGTGAAGCAGGGCCGCAAGCCGGGAGTCGATGGGAGCCGCGCCCAATTACTGGCGTATGAAGCGTATGCGGCCGAGTCGGAAGAACAGCGGACTCGCTTGGCGGAAAGCGCAGCGGCAATTGGACCATCCTGCCCGGATGTCCTTCTTTTGCAAGCCGAAAAGGAAACGGATCCCGGACAGGCGGCGCGCTTCTATGAAAAGGCGATCCGGGAAGCTTCCCGAGTGTTCGAACCTGGTGAAAATCCGTGGATGAATATCCCGAACCGGCCGTTCATGCGGGCGGCTTTCGCGTTTGGTGTGCATTTATTCAGGCAGCAAGAATATGATGAAGCCGCTTCAGTATTCTTGGACTTGCTGAAGATGAACCGGACGGATAATCAAGGCGCCCGATACGAGGCAGTCGCTTCTTTGATCCATGCAGGACGTTTCAGGGAAGCGGCGGAAATCATGGTGCGGTACGAGAGGGGTTCCGCGAACGACGCGACATATTTATATCTCGACTGGAAGTTGGAATGTGAAGCATCTGAGGGAAAATCCGAATCCGCAGAGGAAATGCTGGAATTGGCGAAACAGGCGAATAGCCATGTGATGCACTTGATGTTGTTCAAAGCAAAGACCATTCCCTATCCGAGATATTTGAAGATCACCCAGGGCAGCGAGGAGGAAGCGCGGTATATTTGGCTGCTGCTCAACGGGGCTGGGTAGGAGGAAGGGCCTGTTTCGGGAATAAGTTTGTGGAAGTGACAGATATCTTGCCGGAAGTGACGGATATCTTCCCGAAATTGACGGATAACCGCAGTTCATTCAATTGGGGGGACGCGCTCATAACTTTCCTCAAGCGCTCATAAAAATCGTTTGGGGCTTATATTTCCAGGACGGCGCTCATAAGCCTGGATTTACGCTCATAACTAGCCGTGAGCGATTATAACCTTGGAGAACCGCTCATATTTCCCGCCAACCGCTCATAACGCCGCCCACCTCCCCAAATAAAAACGGGCTGCCCGATTCATCGGACAGCCCCACTTCTTATTTCCCGCCTAACAGATTGAATATCCCGCCTGCGACGCTGCCTTCATCACGAGAACCGCCGCCTGGAGTTTGTGGCGCTGCTGCGAAGACGCGGCTTGCGAGTCTGGAGAACGGCAAGGATTGGATCCAGACAGTGCCAGGTCCGCGCAATGTGGCAAAAAACAGACCTTCTCCGCCGAATAACGCGGTTTTCACGCCTTTTACCATTTCAATATTGTAATCGACTTCTTGAGTCATGGCGACGAGACAGCCGGTATCGACCCGCAACGTCTCGCCGGGCCCCAGCTTTTTCTCAATAATTGTGCCGCCTGCATGGACGAACGTCATACCATCGCCTTCCAGCTTCTGCATGATGAACCCTTCCCCACCGAAAAAGCCGGCTCCCAATTTGCGCTGGAACTCGATTCCTACAGATACGCCTTTTGCAGCTGCCAAAAACGCATCCTTTTGGCAAATGATTTTACCATTATATTGGCTCAGATCAAGGGGAATGATTTTCCCGGGATAAGGGGAGGCGAAAGAGACGTGCTTCTTGCCTGTTCCCATATTCGTGAAGGTTGTCATGAACAGGCTTTCCCCTGTCAACAGCCTTTTCCCGGCACCCATCAGTTTCCCCATCAGCCCGCTGCCGCCGCCTGAGGAGCCGTCACCGAAGATCGTTTCCATTTCGATGCCGTCTTCCATCATCATAAGCGCTCCGGCTTCCGCCACAACCGTTTCGTGGGGGTCCAGTTCGACCTCTACAAACTGCATGTCATCTCCGTAAAGTTTGTAATCGATTTCGTGATTATTCATGAGCTTCCTCCTAATACCTTTATTTTTCAACTACTTAGTATACGTGTAGGAAGTGAAAAAGCTTCATGAAATTACGAAGACTGAGAATCTTTTTTGAGTAAGTCTATATACTTCCACAAATGCGAAATCAGTTCATGCGCTTCCGATTCGTGCGCAGTGCCGTTGAAGGTTTCCCGGAAGGAGCGTGCCACGGTTTCCAGAATGAACAGCCGTGGATGGTCCGCTTTCATTTCCTCCAACAGGAATTGGGTATATTGGATTTCATGTTGCCTGGATTCGTCCGTCAAATGTCGGAGGAAGCCCGAGAATTGTTCGATCAGGCGCTGTTGAATCGCAGATTTATCATCAACTGGTTGTTCCAAACCCCTCCATATTTCACCTTCGATGAAGTGATCATCCGCCTCCATCATCCCTTGCATAATGGAATCCAACCGCCGGATGCAGAAAGATATGGTTTTGTCTGCGTCAAAGTCCTGTTTGCACCCATTACAAAAATGATGATAATGCTGGATTATGCCGATCAAAATGACGGCACCATCGTTTGCGTAGGGGGTGGCTTCCTTGCCGTAGACGTCCACCAGCCGATCTGCCAGCCAACGCAGTTCCGTTAGATGACGTTTGCGGATGAAGGCGCGGAGGTCCTCATCTCCGGAATATAAGACTGCTTCATAAAGGGGCATAAGATGTTGCTCCCGATTGACGACCAACCGGACAGAAATCTGTTTAGCCAATATGGTTTTGTCGGTGATGTCATGTCCCACCAATAATTCTCTTCTTCTGATCGTCGATTCGATATGTGCTTGTTCCAGTATCGCCATGAGGCATTCATTTTTGGAAGCGAAGTAATTGTAAAAAGTCCCTTTGGATATCTTTGCTGCATCCAGGATATCTTGAATGGAAGTGGTTTGAAACCCTTTTTCCACAAAAAGCCGTTGTGCTGTCATTAGAACTTGGCGCTTGCGCTCGTTCATTCATATCACCTTATTATCAAATTGTCTTTCGGATTATTGTTTGAACCGATAGTCTAATTTGAATTTTAAACTATAAACGTTGAGATATCAATGAAACGATAACATTTTATTAAATATGTAATATAGTAATTGATTAATTTGGACTTTGAGTATAAACTGTTTAATGGATTGTACTAAAGGTGCATTTTTTATACACCATGTTTATGCTGGAGGTTATATATGGAATCAACTATAGATATTAAAAAGCTGCATGAGAACCCGCCGTACGGGATGATTGCGATTTTATTCATCGGGGCTTTTGTCGCTTTGCTGAATAATACATTATTAAACATTGCCTTACCGACCATTATGACGGAATTTGCCGTGAAGCCTTCGGTCGTCCAATGGTTGACGACAGGTTATATGCTAGTGAATGGAATCCTGATCCCGGCTAGCGCCTTCTTTGTCCAAAAGTTTACGAATCGGAAGCTGTTTTTGACTGCGATGACATTATTTTCAATCGGTACCCTCATGGCAATCGTCGCGCCGGTGTTCGGGATGCTCATCGCAGCTCGGATGATTCAAGCGACAGGATCTGCGATGATGATGCCGCTGTTAATGAATGTCATGCTGACTGCATTTCCGATTGAACGACGGGGGACAGCGATGGGATTGTTCGGCCTTGTCATGTTTACCGCGCCTGCCATTGGTCCGACCTTGTCCGGCTGGCTTGTCGAGCACTATTCATGGCGTATGCTGTTCGTCGTAGTCTTGCCGTTCTCGATTCTGACACTCCTATACGCCTTCTTTAAATTGCGTAATATTACGCCGAACCGTGATATTACCCTTGACGCTTTTTCTTTAATCTTATCGAGCATCGGGTTCGGGGGCTTGTTATACGGATTTAGTTCTGCCGGGGATAAAGGATGGGGTGCGCCTATTGTTTATGGAACAATCATTATCGGCACGCTTGCCTTGATTGCCTTCATTGTCAGACAGCTTCGCATGACGGAACCGATGCTGGATTTCAAGATCTATCAACATCCGATGTTTGCCTTGTCATCCGCCATTTCAATCGTCCTATCGATCGCTATGTTTTCGGGGATGATTTTAACGCCGCTCTATGTCCAAACGATCCGGGGTATTTCGCCTTTGCACTCCGGCTTGCTCATGCTTCCGGGTGCT
Source organism: Sporosarcina sp. 179-K 3D1 HS (assembly GCF_047228905.1). Taxonomy (NCBI): domain Bacteria; kingdom Bacillati; phylum Bacillota; class Bacilli; order Caryophanales; family Caryophanaceae; genus Sporosarcina; species Sporosarcina sp. 179-K 3D1 HS. The sequence goes on along the minus strand of NZ_JBFEGI010000006.1, from coordinate 157,840 downwards.
GTCGTTATGGGTTTGATGTCGCCGATTACGGGGCGACTATTTGATAAATTCGGCGCCCGGATTCTCGCGGTCATTGGCCTTGCGATCACTGCCATTTCCACATTCGATTTAAGCCGGCTCGGGATGGACACCGGGTATTATTATTTGATGTTCATCTATACGTTGCGGATGTTCGGCATTTCATTGGTCATGATGCCGATTATGACCAATGGGTTGAATCAATTGCCGATGAAATCGAATCCGCATGGTACGGCTATGAACAATACATTGCAACAAGTGTCCGGAGCAATTGGATCCGCCGTGCTCTTGACCATTATGACAAAACGGATGGAAAGTGAAGGAGCCCGACTATTCGCGGAGGCGCAAACATCAGGGAATGTCCCAACCTCTGCGGAAGGGTTGAAACAATTGGAACAGACCTTAGGAGCGCAAGCGATGTTGGAAGGGATTAATTTTTCGTTCTTTATTTCCACAATCGTGGCCATTGTAGCTCTCGTCTTGACGCTATTCGTCAAACGGGTCTTGCCACCGACCTATGAATATCAGCTGAAAGCCGAGGACCAACCCGGTAGTGAAAAGAGCACCAAACCGATAGTTGAATGAATGACAACAAACTCCGTACGGGCATAATAGCCAATATGGAGTTTGTTTGTATTGAAGGGAAAAACGGAACCATCTAGAATAGGAAAGGAGAAGCCATCAGAAATGCCGTGTGTAAATTGATAAGGGATGTGAGTTGAATGGTAGGACGAAATGACCCATGTCCATGCGGGAGTGGGAAAAAATACAAAAAGTGTTGTGCGCTTAAAAAATCAGATCCGGTCGAGACGCTTGTCGATGAGGAATTGTCCCGGATTGTTTCGAGTGTATTCGAACAACCCCCATCCCATTCGGACATTGCGGAATTTGAGCGGTATCGGAGACAGTGGTTGAACCGATTGGAGAGCCTTTGGAGAAGGGAAGAAATTGAAGAAGCGATCAGCGAGTATTTTTTATTCATCGCACGGCCTGATATATGGAAGCGCCATTTGGTCCGAACATCGAACAGTCCGATTCGGGAGGCGGTCCGATCCATTTTAGATGTATGGAAAAATCCGTTCGTCTTGTTCGGGAAAGTGATCGGGGAACAAGAGGGTTTTTTCGTAGTAGAAGAAATACTCGGCAACGATATGCACTTCATTGACAAGGAAATGGATATGCCGTTTAACGAACTTTCTCAAGAGGATCTTCTTGTTTTCGGGCCGGTACTTCCGGACAATCGTAAAATTGAAAACGGGATCTATGTCATATCCTCTCTCACGTTCATCAATGATCCGATGGAACTGGTCCGGAAAGAGATCATATCGTTGGCGGAAGAGAGTGGTTTTGAGACGAGTTCCGAATTTTATAAGGAGCATATGGTCGATGTCTATGAAATTTTGCTGGATAAGGAAACTGCCACCATTGATGCAGTCATAGAAAACCTTCCTCCTCTTCAACGCGATGCGATAAACGCCTTGGATGAAGTGACCGGAGCGGAAATCGGTTTGCCAGAAGTACAAGAAATACTGAAAAATATTTTGGTCTCGTATTTCGTGTTACAGAAACCGAACTTCAGGAAGGCTGAGATATTGTCGGCCGCCATGTTCCAGGTCGCATTTGAAATAGGGGTCATACCGGGGGAATATAGCAAATCCCGGATCGCCGAGTTGTTTGGCGTCTCTGTTAGTTCCATGACGAAGCATGCCGACAACATTCACGAATATGTAATGGATTCAATGAAAGAGGCACAGAAAGACCGACCACGACTAGCTACTGAAATCGGGACAGACCCTGCCATGACAGAGCGTCCCAACTGGGAAATGTTTTGCAGGATCAACGAAAGTGACTTTGAAACGATGGAAGAAACACAAGCCTATATGAATCGGGTCATGAATGAGCAGTTCATTCCAAAAGGGGCAAAGCAGCAAGCCCAGGCACTCGCCTATGAAGCGTATGAGGCGAAAAGTGATAGCCAGCGCTATCAACTGGCGAAGCAAGCGGCTGAATTGGATCCGCAAAACGTGGATGTGTTGCTGTTGCAGGCGGAAATGGCAAAGGATGAAGAGAAGAAAGAACAGTATTACCGGACCGCCATCGCAGAAGGGGAAAAACAGTTCGACGGCGATGTTGATATTGCGTGGAATCTTGTGACCAATCGACCGTACTTGCGGGCAATTTTCTCATATGGCGCTTGGTTGTTCGACGAGCAAAAATTTGCCGAGGCGGCACGCGTCCTCGGTCAACTGCTTGCCCTCAATCCGAATGATAATCAAGGGGCGCGCTACGTTGCGATAGCGAGCCATATCCATGCTGATGAAGCTGAACGGGCGCTTGAGCTCCTGGAAGAATATCCGGAAGAGGACGATGCCATTTACTTGTTCCTCGAATGGATCGCTACCGTGAAAGATGACCCGGAAGACCGGGAATCCCTTTTGCTGCTATCCAATGCCCATGAACATAATCTGTACGTCGGCAACGCATTGGAAGAGCCCATCATGCCGTTCCCGAGACGGTATATGATGGAAGCGGGCAGCGTGGAGGAAGCGCGGTACATCAGTAAATTATTAAATCGAGTAGATATCAAATAAACAGACACCCCTGAACCGGTGAATATCGGTTCAGGGGTTTTCATATTTAAAAAAAGAGAGGAATATCATAATAGCTAGCGAATGGACAAGATAATAGATTTTTCGGAAATATTTATTAGGGGGTTTTACTATGAGACTGAATAACTTTATCGATGGAGCATGGCAGGAAGCGGGCGGAACAGATTATGCGCCGGTACTCAACCCGGCCAACGGCGAAGAGCTGGCGCAGGTACGATTGTCCACTAAAGAGGATGTGGATACGGCAGTGGCAGCAGCAAAGGCGGCGCAGCGGCAATGGGCGCTTGTCCCTGCTCCAAAGCGTGCGGATTACCTTTATGAAATCGGCCATTTGATGAAAGAGAGGAAAGAGCATCTGTCCCGAGTCTTGACAAAAGAGATGGGAAAAGTGATTGAAGAGGCACGCGGAGAAGTGCAGGAAGGGATTGACATGGCCTATTATATGGCCGGTGAGGGCAGGCGATTGTTCGGGGAAACTGTACCATCCGAACTTCAGAACAAATTCGCGATGAGCGTTCGGGCGCCGATTGGCGTCGTCGGTTTGATCACGCCATGGAATTTCCCTGTCGCAATTGCCACGTGGAAGTCGTTTCCTGCCCTTGTGGCAGGCAACACATTCGTCTGGAAGCCGGCAACTGAAACTCCGATGATGGCTTACGAAATGGCATTGATTTTCAAAGAAGCCGGACTGCCCGCGGGAGTGGCGAATATCGTGTTCGGTACAGGTGCAGAAGTCGGCACGGCCATGATCGAACATCCGGATGTCAGGGTCATCTCCTTCACCGGTTCGACGGAGACCGGTCGCCGTGTGGCGGAGTTGGGGGGGCACCACTTGAAAAAAGTGTCGCTTGAAATGGGCGGCAAAAATGCAGTCATCGTCATGGACGACGCCAACTTGGAATTGGCCGTTGAAGGGATATTATGGAGCGCTTTCGGCACGGCGGGCCAACGGTGCACGGCATGCAGCAGGGTCATTGTGCATAAGGATGTGAAAGAGGATCTGGAGCACAAGCTCTTGGCCTCTATGGAAGGACTCACGATAGGGGATGGATTGGATGAATCGGTGAAAATCGGTCCGGTCATAAATCGGCAGGCGCTGGAGAAGATCACCCGCTATATCGCGATTGGACAAGAAGAGGGTGCCAAGTTGTTGGCGGGAGGGAAAGTGGCGACTGTAGGAAATTTGGCAAAGGGACATTATATGGAGCCGACTTTATTCACCGACGTCAAATGGGATAGCCGGTTGGCGCAGGAGGAAATTTTCGGTCCTGTCATCTCCCTGATCGAAGTGGAGGATCTGGATGAAGCAATTGAAGTGAATAATAGCGTCCGCTATGGATTGTCCAGCTCCATCTTTTCACAAGACATCAATACCATTTTCCGGGCGCAACGCGATTTGGATACGGGAATCGTCTACGTGAACGCGGGAACGACGGGAGCGGAAATCCATCTACCGTTCGGAGGGACGAAAGGGACAGGGAACGGCCACCGGGATTCGGGCGTGGCGGCGCTCGACGTATTCACGGAATGGAAAAGCATCTACGTGGACTTTAGTGGGAAATTGCAGCGTGCGCAGATTGATACGGACTAATCGCTCAATGAATCTTGAAAGAAGCCGGGTTCCGACATCTTATTGAAGTAAGGGGATGAGCGTGTGAAAGTGGTTGTACTAGGTGCGGGTCTGATGGGGAAGGAAGCGGTACGGGATCTAGTGAAGAGCGACGCCGTGACAAAAGTGTATTTGGCGGATATCAACGTCCGACAAGCGGAACAGTTCGCTGAGCAATTAATGTCAGACAAACTGGATATTTTATTGTTGGATGCCGGCAATGACCTCCAGTTGCGAAACGTCATGGCATTGGGTGATGTCGTCATCAATGCGCTCTTTTACGCGTTTAATGAAAAAGTGGCACGCACCGCAATTGACGTCGGGGTGCATGCAGTCGACCTCGGAGGACATATCGGTGGTGTCACGGATACCGTCCTCGGATTGGACGGAGAGGCAAAGAAGAAAGGCGTGACGCTCATTCCGGACTTGGGAGTGGCCCCTGGGATGATTAATATTCTGACAGGGTACGGCGCGGGAAAACTGGATGCCGTTGACACGATCAAACTGTATGTCGGAGGGATTCCGTTGGAGCCGGAGCCGCCGCTGCAATATAATATCGTCTTTTCGCTGGAAGGGGTGTTCGATCATTATACGGAACCTTCCCTTGTCATCCGGGAGGGCAACCGTTTTGAAATCCCTTCTTTATCCGAAATTGAAGCAATCGAATTCGAAGAGTTCCCGGAATTGGAGGCTTTTCATACATCGGGTGGCACCTCCACTTTGCCCCGGTCGTTCCCGGGAGTCAAAACGCTCGAGTACAAGACGATTCGCTACAAAGGGCATGCCGAAAAGTTCCAATTGTTGGTGGACCTAGGCTTATTGTCGCGCGGTCAAGAAGTGATCGTCAAAGGGCAGCCAGTGAACGTTCGGGATGTCATGCTTGAACACTTGGGTAAGCAACTGCAATTAGGGGAGAAGTTGGACGCTGTGTTGCTTCGAGTTAAGGTCTGCGGTATGAAAAAGGGTAACCGAGTCACCTATACTTATAATCTCGTCACGACAAAAGATACAGCAGTTGGCGAAACGGCGATGGCCAGGGCGACGGCCAATACGGTGTCAGTCGTCGCGCAAATGATCGGTGCAGGCGTGATCGCAAATAGGGGCGTGTTTCCTCCGGAACAAATTGTTCCCGGAGAACGGTATATCGAAGAGATGAAAAAGCGGGGAGTTGTCATCCAAGAATCGATAGAGCTACCATCAGAGAATCCATAAATATCTACGGAAGTTAAAGGAGCGATTGAAATGGACTTTGGATTCACGGAAGAACAAATAATGTTACGAAAGACGGCCCGCCACTTTGTCGATGAAGAAATCATTCCGTATATCCGGAAATGGGATGCAGATGGGGGATTTGATCCAGCCATCTGGAAACAGCTTGCAGACCTTGGGTTCATGGGGGTCTGCATTCCTGAGAAATATGGAGGCAGCGGGATGGACTATAATTCTCTCGCCATTCTTTGTGAAGAATTGGAACGGGGCGATACAGCTTTCCGGACGGCCGTATCCGTCCATATCGGGCTGAACTGTCTGACCTTGCTGCAGTGGGGAAATGAAGAACAGAGACAGAAGTATTTGATCCCCCAAGCGAAGGGGGAGAAAATCGGTGCATTCGGACTGACCGAACCGGGTGCCGGCTCCGATGTCGCCGCGATGTCGACAGTGGCGGTCCGCGACGGGGATCATTACGTGCTCAACGGACAAAAAACGTGGATTTCACTCTGTGACGTGGCGGATCACCTCCTCGTGTTCGCTTATACGGATAGATCAAAGAAGCATCATGGCATCAGTGCCTTCATTGTCGAGCGGACCACGCCGGGCTTTTCTTCGAAAGCGATCAAGGGGAAATACGGAATCCGTGCGGGGAATACAGGCGAGCTATTCTTTGAAGATATGAGAGTTCCTGCAGCCAATCGGCTCGGGGAAGAAGGAGAAGGCTTCAAAATTGCGATGTCCGCGCTCGATAATGGACGATTCACCGTCGCAGCTGGGGCAGTAGGGCTCATCATGGCCTGCTTGGAAGAGAGTGTGAGATATTGCCGTGCACGCGAAACGTTCGGGAAAGCAATCGGCAAGCACCAGTTGGTCCAGCAAATGATCGCCAATATGGAAGCGGGTTTTCAGATGAGCCGCCTCCTAGTCTACCGGGCGGGTGAAATGAAAAACAAAGGGCTGCGCAATACGAGGGAAACGTCCCTCGCCAAATGGCAAGCTTGTGATTTTGCCAATAAAGCCGCGGACGACGCGTTCCAGATCCACGGCGCATATGGCTATTCGGACGATTACCCGGTCGCCCGGTTCCTGCGCAATTCGAAAGCGCCGGTCATTTACGAAGGGACCCGGGAAATCCATACGGTCATGCAGGCGGAATATGTTCTGGGGTATCGAGAGGATAAGCAGTTGAATCGCATGCTGCCTGCATGGCCTTTTGAATAATTGAGTTGCATTAAGGGGTAGGTGGAGCGACTGTTTCGCCTACCCGTTTTCTGATGGAGTGATCCAGTTTTGAATAAACGCAATCAATTTCTTGGCACTTGGTGACATATAGGTGAAAGAAGTTGCGGCAATTCCGATGGACCGATAATAGGTTCCTTCCAGCGGAATCGCCCGGACCGTTTCGGGCAGATGATATAAGATCATCTCGGGAAGAATGCTGATGCCCAGATGGTTCTGCACCATTGAGATGATGGCTTGATCTTCTGCAATTTCGTATTGGGTCAAGGGGGTGATCCGGTACTTTTTGAAAATCCTTCGAACATCATTATCGATGGATGATTTGGGCATGATGAACTTCTCGTGCCGAAGCTGTTCGACGTGAACCGTTTCACTTTCATAAAGCGGGTGGACAGCGGATACCAGACAAAGGAGCGGATCTTGTTTGATCGGAATTGTATCGAATGATTTAGAGGCCGGTAGGGATAAAAAGCCGAAGTCAATTTTTCCTTCGGTAATCCACTTGGTGATGTCATCATAATTGCCTTCGTATAATTTGATTTCGATCAGCGGAAAGTCTTCCCGAAACAGTTTGATGATGTGGGGAATCCAGTGGATCGAAACACTTGGAAATGTACCGACCCGGACAATCCCGGTTTCAAGCCCATTAATCTTCGCGGCTTCCTGCAATAATTGCTCGTTGCTCTTTAAGATTTCCTGAACATGGACAAGCATTTTTTCACCGTTGTACGTCAGACTCGTCCCGGAACGGCTTCTAATGAACAGCGTAAACCCGAAATCTTCCTCAAGTCCTGCAATGGCATGACTGACTGCGGATTGGGTCAGTTTGAGCGATTCGGCCGCTTTGGACAAGCTTCCGGTTTCAGCTACGGTGCGAAAAATTTCATACTTGATTAAAGACAATTACAGCACCTCATTCATACATGAATTTTATTCATACATACCATTATAAACATTCATTTGATTTATGGAAAAGTGGAAATTTATAATGAAAGGAGTAGCGGAGTGTCTGCTTGAAGGAGGAAGACCTTTTAGATGAAAGAGAAATTGGGATTTGATACGACTTTAATTCATGGTCACCTGAAAGATAGAAGTATAGGGGCTGTTGCCCAACCGATTGTTCCGGCAGTCGCATATTCGTTCGAAAGTCATGAAGCGGCGGCGGAGACAGTAGCGGGAAAGCGGGAAGGTATTTACTATGGTAGGTACGGCAATGCCACGTTACAATCGTTTGAAGAGAGAGTGGCTCTACTTGAAAATGGTGAGGCGGCCCTTGGTGTCAGTTCGGGAATGGCGGCGATTTCCACAGTATTGCTTAGCTTGTTGCAACACGGGAATCATGTCGTCGTAACCAAAGATGTCTACGGCGGGACCTATCACTTTTTGAAAACGTTGGCCCCTAGATTCGGCATTACCTTCAGTTTTGTGGATTGTACCAATTTGGAGAGCCTTGCGGCGGCCATCCAGGCAAACACGAAAGCGGTGTATATTGAAACACCTTCGAATCCACTATTGACCGTGCTTGATATTGAAGGGATCGCAACTATTACCCGACAGCACCGAATCCCTTTAGTCATCGACAATACATTCATGTCGCCTTATCTCCAGAAGCCGCTGAACCTCGGCGCTGATATCGTGATCCATAGTGCGACAAAATACTTGAATGGCCACGGCGATGTCATCGCAGGAGTCATCGTTGCGGATCAAGAGCGAATCGATTTCATGCGGCAGCAGATCATGGGTGACCTCGGACAAGTGCTGAGTGCGGGTGATGCCTCCTTGCTGTTGAGAGGAATGAAAACACTTGGACTTCGGATGGAACGCCATTGTTATAATGCTAATGCAATTGCAGAATTCCTAGAGTATCACCCGCAAGTAGCAAGAGTTTATTATCCAGGCCTGCCTTCCCATCCTCAGTATGAAATTGCGCAAAAACAGATGAGGGGGATGGGCGGAATTGTTTCATTTGAAATAAAAGGCGGTCTGGATGCAGCAACGGCATTTCTGGATGCTTTGAAATTAATCATGATTTCATTCAGCCTGGGAGACCCTGAAACGCTTGTCCAACACCCGGCGACCATGACGCATTTCGCTCTTCCGGAATCTGTTCGGAGGGAAAGTGGAATCACAGATGGACTCATCCGTCTGTCGGCAGGACTTGAAGATGTGGAAGATATCATAGGGGACTTATTCCAAGCTTTTGACCAATTATCTATACAAACTACTAGAAAACGGAGTGAAACCGCATGGATGAAATAACAAATCTGGAACCCGTCACAATGGATACAATTACCGCAAAATTGATGAATCATATCGTTGCCACTGCGACGGACCGTTTCGGGGAAGAGGGAAAAGCGGCTGTGCAGGCAGGAGTGCAGCAAGTGGTGGCCGAACAGCGATCTGAAGTGGAAGGCCAGCTTCAGAAGGATGCTCTATTTTCATACGATAAGGTGTTTGACGCGGGGCAAATCGAGAAAACGCTTGATGCCTATAATGCGCAACTGGAAAAAGCGGGCCGCGAACCTTATACGATGTTCGCCATCATGGCAAAACTGTTTGCCCATATAGCCAAAGCGATGGTGGAAACGTTCGGCAAAGAAGAAGGGGAACGTGTCATGATGGATAGTGTCGGGGCATTTGGTGAAGAGCGTGGCCGGGATATTGCCCGTCGAGCTGCCGCTGTCGGGAAACCGAATACGATGGAGAATTATCTGTCCAACTATGATATGGGCCGTAGTGAACTATTTGAATATGAAACAACATTTCATCCAACGGAAATTGAACAGTCCTTTACGAAATGTGCATTTGCGGAACAGTGGAAAAAAGATGGCATGGAAGACTACGGAATCCTATACTGCCATATGATCGACCCTTCGATTGCGAAAGGCTATAATCCGAATTTCGAAGTGGTGCATGATCAATATGTTCTACGGGAAGGGACTTGCCACTTCCGTTTTCAAATGAAGGACGGAGATCAAAGTGAAAGCGGGACATCCGAATGATTAACGAAGAGCGGCTTTGGAATCGCCTGATGGCATTGGGGGAATTGGGCAAACAGCCTAGCGGCGGGGTGACCCGGTTTTCATTTACAAAGGAAGAACGGCAAGCGAAGCAGCTCGTCGCTTCTTATATGGAAGAGGCGGGTATGCGTATCAGGGAAGACGCGGTCGGCAATCTGATCGGACGGCGCGATGGGCGGCTGGCAAATGCGCCTGCCGTCTTAATCGGTTCCCATATCGATACGGTTCCGGATGGCGGCATGTTTGACGGTGCCCTTGGTGTACTTGCCGGCATTGAAGTCGTTCAAACACTGAATGAGCAACGGATCCAGCATGATCATCCAATTGAAGTCATCGCATTCACCGATGAAGAAGGAAGCCGTTTTGGATTCGGGATGATCGGTAGCCGTGCCATGGCGGGAACGTTAAGGGAGGAGCAGCTCGGGCAGGTCGATTCTGATGGGGTGACCATCGGGGAGGCGATGAAACGGGTCGGGTTGGATCCCCTAAACATCGGAGAAGCGAGTAAAGAGCCATCGACTGTCAAAGCATATGTCGAGCTGCATATTGAACAGGGGCGAGTCTTGGAGAAGCAGGGACTTCCTGCTGGTGTCGTTTCAGGCATCGCGGGCCCACTTTGGACAAGGTGGATTCTAACCGGTGAAGCAGGCCATGCTGGTGCGAACCCGATGGACAGCCGGAAGGATCCATTGATGGCAGCGGCGGAAATCATGCAGTTCATTGAAGAGGAAGCGAATAAGTATCCAGCAACAGTTGCGACGGTCGGGCAGATATCCGTCAAACCGGGTGGCGTGAATGTCATCCCGGGGGAAGTCGAGTTCACACTGGATCACCGGACCATCGATGAGGAAATCCGCAATGTAGTGGAGAATAAGATCATTGCCCAGGCAGAGCAAATATGCCGAAGGCGGAGAGTGGAGCTGTATATTGAACCGTTACAGCGCGTCACACCGGCTCCCTGTTCGGATTCGATCCAAGAAGTGATTCGAGAAGCGTGCCGTAAAACGGGCATTGAACCGTTCACCCTTCCAAGCGGGGCGGGGCATGATGGTATGCAGTTCTACAACGCATGGCCAATGGGTATGATTTTCATTCGTTCGAAAGAAGGCATCAGTCATAATCCAGCTGAGTGGAGTTCGAAAGAGGACTGTGCTATTGGAACAAAAATCCTGTTTGAAACAATCCGCGAACTGACGTGAAAAAAGAGCGCGGGCTTCCTAATAAGGAAGATTCCCGCGCTCTTTTTGATGGTCGGAGTTTTATCCCAAGAACACTTGAACTGCGTCAACCAAACTATAAATCCCAAGGCCTGTACAAATCAAAGCGACAATGCCCCCGACAATATTTGCTTTTACGCTGTTTGTATATTTCCCAAGACGTTTTTTGTTGTTCATGATGATCAATAGCAAGATTGCTATGACCGGCAACAAAATACCATTCAATGCTTGTGCGAAAAGCAGGACATCGAGCGGCTTGAAACCGAGTCCGGATGAAACGATCCCGATTACCATTACAATAACGAATACTGCTTTGAACCGCTTGTCTTTCATGCCGTTTTTCCATTTTAAAACGCTTCCAATGGTAACCGCAGCGCCCAGAGGAGAAGCTAGAGCAGAAGAGAAGCCCGCAGCAAATAATCCAATACTGATGAAAACCTTAGCCCATTCCCCAAGTATTGGTTCGAGCTGTAGTGATAAATCGGCAACGCTTGAAACTTCAACGCCATAGATCATTGCCCCGGCAGTAATTAGAATGGCTGCCGTAATGAGGCCTCCGATACTGATAGAGACAATTGTATCGAGTCGTGCCTCTTTCAGGTCGGATGGCTTGGACCATCTTTCTTGAACCATCGTAGAGTGGATGAAAAAGTTATAAGGTACGACTGTCGTCCCGATTAATGCGATGACCATAATAATGGAGCCGGAAGGCAATGTCGGGATGAACGCACCTTGGAACACAGCGCCCAAGTCTGGCTTCGCTACAATCATCGTGGTGATGAAGGTGAAGCTCATGACGACAATGAGTACAACCATCACTCGTTCAATAAGCTTATAGCTGCCGCTGAGACCGAGTAATAGAATGACAACCCCGAAAATCGGTCCGAGAACATTCGGAGAAATCCCTGTCAATGTTGAAATTCCGAGCGATGTACCGAGAAGATCACCCGCGATGTAAGCGGCGCAACCGATTCCAACAGCTATCATAACAAGCCACATGGAGCCGAATTTTAGAATTGGGTTGGCAAACTGTTCTCTGATCGCTTCCCCGAGGCCTTGCCTCGTAATAATCCCGAGTCGGGCGGACATCTCTTGTAAAATAATTGTTGCAAGAATGGAGAAGACAACAGCCCATAGAATGGCAAATCCGAACGAAGCCCCTGCTCGTGTAGCTGTTGTCACAGTTCCGGGTCCAATAAATGATGCAGTAATAATGGCGCCGGGACCGATCACTTTTAATTTATTTTTCAGTGTTGGTTTTTCGGTTGTTGTTGTATCGACTTCTTTAGTTGCAGTCATAGCTTTCTACCACCTTTCTTTACCCTCTTTAAGTTAAGAATATTCAATCTATTTTTCGTAGAAGAACCTAGAATAGGAGGTGCTGCACATTGCCTATTCCAAGTAATTGTAAATCGTCTGCTTTGAAACATTGAGAGCGTTTGCAATTTTTTCAGTTGAACCTTGAATTAAAAACGTTCCTTTTTCTTCTAAACTGCGAACGAATTGAATTTTATCCTCTCGGGACATGTTTGAAATGGGAATCCCGATTTCTTTTAATGAACTGTTGATCAGTTGTTCAAAGACTTCATCAATATTTTTCGCATACGATTCCTCCATAGGGGAATCGAGTTGATCTAGATCAGGAGTAGAAGAAAAATCTTTAATAATCTGATTGACCATAGAGAATGCAGTAATGTCAAAATTAATCCCGATGAAGCCAATCACGTTACCGCTTTCATTCCGGATAAATGAACTGGAAGTCTTTACGAACTTCCCATCTCTTGTCCGTGAAGTCAGGCCGAGCATATCAGGGACAGCATCCCCGTGTTGCCGCAACTCTTTTAAGATGACTTCTGTAGTCGGGGCTCCCAGCGCTCTTTCCGTAACACTCCCGGCTATATATACGAGGGAGGATTGGACGTTCGTCAAATCGTGGATGACAACCTCACAATTCCGTCCAAACGTAGCGGCAATCATATCAGCCACCGGTTCGTAACGCTTTAATATTTCTGCGTTTTCTTCATTCGCCATTTGAATCACCAGTCTTCCAAGATTACTTTGGGCTTCCCGCCTCCTTTTCTGAGGGGAAGCGGGATAACCAAAGTAAAGTATACCTTATTTTTTGCTCTCAATGACCCCTGCAAGTGCATATAAAATGACTGTCGAAGCAAAGTGAGCTGAAAGTTGGGTCGGATCTTGTTGTGGATAGATTTCCACAAAGTCCATTCCAACGACGCCTTGCTTACAAATCTCATGAACTAGAGTTAATAGTTCGTGGGAAGTCAATCCGTTTCCATCGACCGGACCGCCTGGGTTGAACGCGAAGTCCAATACGTCACTGCAAATGCTCAAGTAGACGCAATCGACATCTTTGCTCGCCATTGCATGAAGCTCGGCTGCCAATTGTTTCAAATTAGAGTGGTTACGGATGTCGTTGATCGTTACCGTGACAGCACCTGCTGCTTTTGCATTACGTCCACTTTCCGGAATGTTCCGCGGTCCGTGGATTCCTGTATGGATGATGCTTTCATTACGTACGCCTTCTTGCTCATATAAACGGGCAAACGGACTGCAACGTGCATATTGGTCGCCGTTATGGGATGGCAAGTTGTCATAGTGGGCATCGAGGTGAATGATACCGACTTTTTTGCCTTGCTCGGCAAGCGCTTTCACGATCGGGAAAGTAATACCATGATCTCCTCCGAGTCCGATCAGGAATTTTCCGCTTTCCCATAGTTTGCTTGTGAAGTCTGTGATTCTTTTCATTGTTTCGTCGACATCTGCCGGTACTACGTCAATATCGCCGATATCTCCGAGTTTCATATGTTCAAACACATCAATATGATCTAACTCTGGCAAGTAGCCGCTGTATCTTGCAGATGTGAGGCGCATCACTTTCGGGCCTAGTTCACAACCTGTATAATCTCCCCAAGTTACCGCACCTTCCCAAGGTACTCCGTATACAACTGCATCTATATCTTCTAATGACTTACTAGCAGAAATGTTCTTTGCCCCAAGGAAGCAAGGTGTATTGCCGTATATGTTTGTCATAGTTCGTCATTTCCTTTCGAGCATATTTAAAAAATTTGAAGCTTTACGTAAATGATACGAGGGATTTTAAATAAAGTCAAACACTTTTTGATAAAATTTAAAAGTTAAATAATGTAAACGCATTCTTTATTGAAAAAAAATAAACAAATTTAATCTTAATAAAGACCTAGTGAAGTGGAAGATAAAGAAATTTAGATTGTCATGTACAATGAAATTTCGTCTTGTGATAAACTGGAACCCTACATTTATTTTTCACACAAGGAGTGCTTTCTCTTGAAAATTCAACCGTCTAGTAAAATGTCTATTTTCACTCCCGCCATCTTTGGAGATTTAAAAGCAGCCGCGGAAAAGAAAAAGGCGGCAGGGCATCCGGTGGTCGACTTGAGCTTGGGTAGCCCGGATCTGCCGCCCGATGTTAAAGTACGGCAGGCGTTGTCGGAGCAAAGTGCCCTGGCGAGTTCCTATGGTTATACACTTGGGGGGATCAAGCGTTTTAACGAGGCGGTTGCCAATTACTATAAAAGACGTTCCAATGTAGTACTCGACCCGGAAACGGAAGTATTGCAGACGATGGGTTCCCAAGAAGGGCTAGTCCACTTGCCATTCGCTTTTTGCGATGAAGGCGACATTGTCTTGAATACGAATCCGGCCTACGTCGCTTACGACGCGGGCATTAAACTTGCCGGAGCGGTGCCGTATGACATGCCGCTTCTTGCGGAAAACGGCTTTCTCCCGGATCTTGATGCCATACCGGCCGAAATTGCGGAAAAAGCGAAACTGCTCATTTTAAATTTGCCAGGTAATCCAGTTCCGGCGATGCCGACGCCCGAATTCTTTGAGAAAGTGGTCGCATTTGCCCGTAAATACAACATTCCTGTCCTGCATGATGCGGCTTATTCGGAATACTATTTCACGGGTGATGCGCCGATCAGCTTCTTGTCCACTCCAGGGGCGAAGGAAGTCGGAATGGAAATCAATTCTTTATCAAAGAGCTTCAGCCTGGCCGGTGCCCGCATCGCTTATATCGTAGGGAATGCGGAGATGCTGGCGATTTTGAGGAAATTGAAATCCAATCTGGACTATGGAATTTTCGCGCCGATCCAAGAGGCCGCTGCGGTGGCGCTGGATAATGCAGAGGAAATCACGGACCGGCTCCGCGAGGAATTCTCTGTCCGGCATCGCGTGTTGATGGAAGGCCTGGACGAGCTCGGCTGGTCGGCAACTCCATCGCAAGGCGGCATGTTTGTCTGGGCGAAGTACCCATCGGACATGAACGACATCGACTTTGTCTTCAAAGCGATTGAAGAGGCCGGCGTCGTCATGGTTCCCGGGAGTATTTTTGGTTCTGCGGGAGCCGGGTATGTCCGGATTGCGCTAGTTCAGAAACCGGAGCTGCTCAAACAAGCGATTAACCAGTTGAAAGAACTGACGTATTAAGGGATGAGAAGGGGCTGTCCTGTATAGGCAGCCCTTTTCGTAATAGGGACAAGCGCTGATAACTTTTCACAAGCGCTCATAAAAATGGATCGGCGCTTATATTTTTGAAGAACCGCTCATAAGCTTCAGGTTGGCGCTCATATTTCGTCACGAGCGCCTATAACGGCGGAGAACCGCTCATATTTCTCAACAACCGCTCCGCCCACAATCCGCTCTCATCTGAAAACGGGCCTATTCAGCTAATTGGACAGCCTCTTTTTGAATAAAAAACAAAAGACCACCCGCGAACCGTGTAAAAGTTCGCGGGTGGTCCAAAAATTATGATGTTGGCTGGGATTTATCCTGCAGTCTATTAAAATACTGCACACTTGTCATGGCACCTTCGTCCACCATTTGGGCATCGTCAATGTCCAAAGGCTTGCCCAAGTTTTTGACATACGATGTATTTAGTCTTTTCATCGCTTTATCAAGCTGCCCTTTTATTTTCTCTCGATTCCCACTCTTTGACAGATAGGCCGCTCCGGCAACAACTCCTGCCACACCGACCCATTTCGTGAAGTTACCCATAGTTGTCAGCTTCCTTTCATTAGATAGTGTCACTAATGATCGTAAACTTCTTTATGAAACGCTCTATCTATTCCTATCATCTCATAAGTATGGAAGGAATGGAAATTTTAGCTTTTTCGACATTACACTTGCAATCCTTTGTTGGTCGGTATACTATAATGACTAAGTGACCGGAATTGTATTTTGGTCAGAAAGGTGGATGAAGCAATGGATCGAAGACAGGAAATAATGGATGCCGCGGCAAAATCATTTTCCCTCTTTGGATACAAAGCGACCACGATGGATCAGGTCGCCAAAATTGCGAACGTCGGGAAAGGGACCATCTACACGTTCTTTGCAAACAAAGAGGAACTTTTCAATGCAATTGTCATGAAGATGATGAACGAAATGCGGAAGGAAGCCGACGCGGTTTCGGTCGAGGGGGCTTCATTTGAAGAGAATGCCCATGCGCGGTTGATGCAAATGCTTAAGTTCCGGGAGACCCATCATTTATATGCCAAATTGGTGAATGAAGAAAAAGAGCTGCGCACCCCTGCTGTCAAGGAAGTGCTTGAAACGATCGAGAAAGAGATAGTTGCCTATATTCGGGAGAAGATGGAGCGGGCAATTGCGAAAGGTGAATTGAAGCCTTGCGACACAGAGTTGGTTGCGTACCTTTTATTCAAATCGTACTTGGCATTGATTGTCGATTGGGAAGAAACCCATGAGGAAGCATTGACCGAGCAGCGCATTAGCGATGTATTAAGCAGGACCATTTTTAACAGTCTCTTAATTTGAGACTCCTTTTTTTGTTTGAAAATGACCAAATGACTAAAACGGTCATCCCTTTGAGGAGGAGAAAGATATGAAAAAGACAATGACCTGGGCGGAATGGAAGCAACTGCTACGTACTCGGAAAATGTTCGTACCGATGGTGGCTATATTGTTCATTCCCGTTTTATATGCAGGGATGTTCCTTTGGGCGTTCTGGGATCCGTATGAGAATATGTCCTCCTTGCCCGTAGCGATTGTCGATAATGACCAAGGAGCCGAGTTGGATGGCGAGCAGTTGGCGCTCGGCCGGGAATTGACGGATAAGCTGCTGGAGAGCAAGCAGTTTGATTTCCAGAAAGTCTCGCAAGCCGAGGCGGAGCAAGGGTTGAAAAATCAGGAGTACTACGTGGTCATCGAGATACCCGAAAACTTTTCGGAACACGCCACCACTTTACTGGACGCCTATCCGGAAAAATTGACGATTGTCTATAAACCGAACGAAGGATTCAACTTCCTGTCCGCCCAAATCGGGGAAACGGCCATGGATCGTATCCGAGCGGAAGTGAATGAAAAAGTGGCTTCCACTTACTCGGAAAAATTGTTTGCATCCATTGCGGAAATGGGGGAAGGGTTCGGGGAAGCGGCCGATGGAGCAGGTCGCTTGGATGAAGGGGCTGCCAATTTGTCCACAGGCGCCGCCGATCTGAAAGGCTATCTTGAACAATTGGCATCAAGTACGATTACGCTGGCAGACGGGTCCGATCAATTGGCGAAAGGGACCCGGGAAGCAGTGGCCGGCGCGAAGGAATTAAATAACGGAATCGGCACCCTCGCTTCTGGGACCGCTGAACTCCGAACCGGAGCCGAACAAGCATCAGCGGGAGCTGGTGAATTAAATTCCGGCATTGCCCAATACACCGAGGGCGTAGGTAAGTTAGCGGCCAGCTACGGGCAACTCGCTGAAAAGGAAAAAGAGTTCAATGCAGCGATTGGCAGCCTGCATGACAAGACGGCTGCCATCAATGGAGCGGCCAACAACCTGGTTGGTGGAGCCCAACAGGTGAATTCGGGAGTTGAAGCCTTGTCGCAACAACTAGCACCGATCATCGCATCGCTTCCCGCAGAGCAACAAGCCGGGTTATATGCTGCATTTGAAGATTTGAAACAAGGCAGTGCCCAAGTGGCAGGAGGGATACATGAATTATCCGCAGGTACATCAGCTTTGGCAGGTGGCACTGCCCAATTGAACGACTCTGCCAACCAAATCGCCGCTGCGCGCAGCCAAGCATTGGCCGGTTTACATGAATTGAACGCTTCTTCTGCCGCTTTGGTGAATGGTGCAAATTCACTGGCGGACGGAAACGGAGCACTAGCAACCGGATTAGCCAAACTGGCAGACGGAGCGAATGCTGCCCAAAAAGGATCTGCCGATTTATCGCAAGGGCTTGCCAAACTAACAG
Source organism: Sporosarcina sp. 179-K 3D1 HS (assembly GCF_047228905.1). Taxonomy (NCBI): domain Bacteria; kingdom Bacillati; phylum Bacillota; class Bacilli; order Caryophanales; family Caryophanaceae; genus Sporosarcina; species Sporosarcina sp. 179-K 3D1 HS. The sequence goes on along the minus strand of NZ_JBFEGI010000006.1, from coordinate 139,648 downwards.
AAGGAACGGGTACATTGACGGCAAGCACCGGCACGCTCGCGTCCAAATCGCAGGAACTGGCCGAAGGGTCCGGAAAACTTGTGAATGGCATCGGGGAACTGAAAGAGGGTATATCGACGCTTCAGAAGAAATTGGCAGAAGCGAATGAAACGGCAAGCGAAGTGACACCGACAGAGAAAACATATGAAATGGCTGCCGCTCCGGTAGATATCGACAAAGAAGGCATCAACCACGTACCAAACTATGGAACGGGCTTCGCCCCGTACTTCTTGTCGCTCGGATTGTTCGTCGGCGCCTTGCTATTGTCCATCGTTTTCCCGCTCGTCGAACCGGCCATCAAGCCGATCGGGCCGTTCCGCTGGTTTGCCAGCAAAGCGACCGTTCTTGCAGCAGTCGGGTTGATCCAAGCCTTGATTGCGGTGGCAGTCGTCAAATTCGGGCTCGGCATGGAAACCGAGAGCACACCGCTATTCATCTTGACGGCAATCATCACCAGCTACACATTCATCGCGATTGTCCAGATGTTCGTCTCCATCATGGGCGATGCCGGCCGCTTTGTGGCCATTCTCATCCTAATTTTGCAACTGACCACGAGCGCGGGCACATTCCCGCTGGAATTGATTCCGGAGCCGTTGCAAATCTTTAATACATTCTTGCCGATGACCTATTCCGTCCAAGCATTCAAAGCCACCATCTCGACAGGTGACATTGGATTCTTGTGGACGAATAACGGCATCCTCATCGGCTTCACTGCAGCATGTTTAGTCATCACATTCGGCTATTTTGCATTGATTTTTACAAAACGCTACACAAGAGAAACTGCAGAAGCTTAATAAAAGCCCGGCCAAAATCTGATTCCATTGGATAAGATTTTGACCGGGCATTTATTCGATAAAAAACAAACGCCTAGGTTCATCAACTCATCACGTTTGTTTTTGATCAGTATGTAATTTCACTGGATCCTTTTCAGTTCAGCTTCATGTTGTATGGACCGGGCAGATAGCAATTCGATCAGGCGATGCTGGCTCTCTTGGATCCCTTCAAGTCGTTTGACCCGTTCATTCGTTTCCAATACAGCCTGTTTGATCAGCTGTTGCTCAGATTCCAATCGATCCAATCGCTTGTCCACTGAATCCAATCGTTTGTCTACTGCATCCAATCGCTTGTCCACTGTATCCAGTCGTTTGTCTACTGCATCCAATCGCTTGTCCACTGTATCCAGTCGTTTGTCTACTGTATCCAATCGTTTGTCTACTGTATCCAATCGCTGATTCACTTTCTGGAGTTCAGACACGATCAGTTTGAATTGTTGCTCCATACTCAAAAGCCTCCTCTCCTTGAAAATTCCATTTCTTTATTCCATTATATCAAGCAGGGCATGTTACGTATAGGTCCTTTCATCATTCCATTCCATTGTCTAAAAACATATGAAAAACCCCGAAAGCCTCCACTTCCGGGGTTCAATCCAGTATTAAGACCCTACATAATCTCCGCCATCTACATGAATCGTCTGTCCGGTCATATAGCTGGAGTCGTTGGAGGCGAGAAATACGAAGGCGGGCGCGTTTTCCGCCGGTTGGCCCCGTCGTTTGACCGGGGTGTCGCCACCGTGCTGTTCCACTTTTTGAGCGTCGAAAGTGGCCGGAATGAGCGGCGTCCAGATCGGGCCGGGGGCAACCGCATTGACCCGGATTTTCTTCTCGGCCAAATTCAAGGCAAGTGACCGGGTGAATGAAGTAATCGCTCCCTTGGTCGCGGAATAATCGAGCAAGCCCGCCGAGCCATTATAGGCTGTAATGGAAGAGGTATTGATGATGGCATCTCCCTCTTTCATCTGGGCCACAGCCGCTTTCGTCAAATAAAACAAACCGAAAAAGTTCGTTTCAAATGTCTCTCGCAGCTGGTCGGCCGAAATGTCGGCAATGTCTTTTTGCGGGAACTGTTTGCCGGCGTTGTTGACGAGAATGTTCAGATGGCCCCATTCCTTAACGACGGTGTCGACCAATTCCTCGCAATTTTCCTCTTCGCTAATATCGATGCAAATCTTCAGCGCTTTCACGCCATGCTTTTCAATCAATTGCACCGTTTTGTCGGCATCGACCTCTTCGCTTTCATCCAAATAGGCAATGGCCACATTGGCTCCTTCCTTTGCGAAAGCGACGGCCACGGCTCGGCCGATTCCGCTGTCTCCACCTGTAATCAATGCGTTTTTACCTTTCAGCTTTTCCGAGCCTTTATAATTTTCATCTTCATAAATAGGTTCCGGAGTCATTTCCGCTTCAATTCCAGGTTGCTGATCCTGGGTTTGCGGAGGAACCGCCTTGTCCATTTTTTCATACTTATTTTCGGACAATGTCTTCTCCTCCTTCATAACTGTCATTAGTAGAAATGTTCCCCATCCCGTGGGGAATAAACGGATTTACAATAGCCCGACCCATTTCCAATACGTGGCGCTGAACAGCAAGATGAGCAAATAACCGATTACGGTCAATGGTACGCCGGACTTTAGGAAGTCTTTGACAGAAAAGGCGCCCGTCCCGTAAGCGAGCATGTTTTGTGGCGCGCTCACCGGCAACAGGAAGCCGAAACTGATGACAAACTGCTGGATCAGGACAAATCCGACGTCATTCGCATTAATGGCCAGTGTCGATGTCAATGCAATGAAAATCGGAATGAGCGCGGAAGACAGACTGGTTGCACTGGCAAATCCGAGGTGAATTAAAATATTGAACAGCGACAGCAGGGCGATAGTCGCCAATAGTGGCATATGATCAAGCCCCATGGCGCCAAATACTTTATCGGATAGCCATTGAGCTCCATTCGTATCCAGCAGGATGGTTCCAAGTGCAATTCCGACTGCGAAGACGATAATCGTTCCCCACGGAATCATCTTCTCCACCGTTTTCCAATCAAATACTCCGATTTTCGGCGACAACAGAATGGCGAGTGCGACAAGCGTCACCGTCGTCGTATCGAAAGGGTGGAGTTTTTCTTCGGTGGACCAGAAGAATAGGAGGGCGAGCGAAATGACGATCAATCGGATTTCTGCGGACTTCATCGGCCCCATTTCCTTCAACTGTCCTTGTATCAATTCTTTTCCGCCTTCGACCGCTTTCGTTTCCGGTTTAATGATTCGCAACATGACAAAGTAGAGAACGACGGACATAATAATGGACCAGGGGGCGGCATACAGGAACCAGGAACTCCAAGCGACCGAAACCCCGAATTCCTTTTCAATGAAACCGAGGGCTACCATGTTTTGGGCTGCGCCCGTCTTGATACCGATATTCCAAATGGATACCGATTGTACTGCGGTAATAACAAGTAATGCACCGAGTCGGCTATTATGTGGCAAGCCGAATGCAGCTACCATTCCGAGCAAAATAGGAACGACCGCACCGGCTCGCGCCGTAGCACTTGGTACAAAAAACGCAAGAATGATGGATACGAGGATGGCTCCGAAAACGATGGCGCCTGTTTTGACCCCGACTTTTGAAAGAATATACAAGGCCAGCCGTTTATGGAGATTGGTGGCCTGCATGGCGGCGGCTAGGAACAGGGCGGCTGCCACTAGGGCGACCGCGGAGTTGGAAAATCCACCGAGCGCCATCTTAAGCGAATTTTTCGTTCCGAGCATGACATCTGGGTTGGCCATGTCCGGGGCCAAGCCAAGCAAGAGGGTAATAAGGGCGATGATCATAGCGGCGCTCACCGGATAGGTGACCGCCTCCGTCATCCATAAAATGACTGCAAAAGCCAAGATGGCCAAGGCGCGCTGACCGGCAACCGGGAGTTCAGGATGAGTAGGCAAAAATACGATGATGAGCATGACCGCAAAAGCAAGCGCAATCCAAAGAGGCTTCAGATTCCGCTTCGATTTGATGGTCGTTTCTGTTTTTTTCAAACGGATTCGTCCTTTCCGATGAAGAGTTATTTAATCTTCCAGTACCCTAATTATCATTGCTATAAAACACTCTTCTCAGGTTTCCCGGATTTAATTAAATTATGAAACCTATCATTTCAAGCCTATTCAGAAATTAAATGAAACGAAATTGCTCGATAGCAGTCTAATGGTATAACTAGGGAAATGGAAAGGACTGGTCAACTTGAGAAAACCAGCTATTTGGATCGCCTCTGCATTATCCATCGTCATCTTAGCTTTGGCGTTTGCGTTATCGATTGAGAAAGTGACCGTGACCGCCTCCAGTATTGCGCTGTCCGATAGCGGTTGGCGTGCGAGCTTCTCCGCACCGCTTAAAACGGAGGCCAACCTTTCCGGTGATATTTATATCACCGATCGGAAAGGGAAAAAGGTCGAGGCGGACATACGAATTGAGGGGCATATGGTCTATGTCAACGGACTTGAACCGGGCATGTATACGCTGCATGTCAAGAAAGAGGCAGTGAAAGGGAAGCGGTTCAAATCTCTCCAAGGGGATAAAATCGAATTTACGGTCCATGAATCCATCCAATCCGTTACCTCCGCCAAAGAGTTGCAAGCATATTTTGAGCGGGCGAAGCAAGTGATGGAGAGAAATCAGAGCAAGGTGTCCAGGGAAATGACCACAAGTGAGAGTGCAAATGACATGGCATCAGGACAAGGCGGCGGTGTTGACCATTCGACGACCAACAACCAAGTCGAGGGGGTCGACGAGGCGGATATCGTGAAGACGGACGGAGACTTTATTTATTCCATTGTTGGCCATAACGGCGTCACCATTACAGATATCCGGAATCCAGCAAAGCTCCAGAAAGTTCATGAACTAAAGGTGGGCGCAGAGAATTTTTATCCGAACAACTTATTTTTGCACGATAATTTGCTCATTGTCCTCGGCACGAAAATGAGGATGGATACAGGAACTTCAAATAAGCAGGCAGAAATGATTATGCCAATGAATGGCATGACGGTTGCGCAATTATATGATGTGACAACGCCGGAGAAGCCGAAGCTGATCCGCGAAGTCGGTGCGGAAGGACATCTGAACGGCGCACGGAAAACAGGTGATATGCTTTATTTTGTAACGAATATCTATCCATATTACTGGATCATGGAGGATTCGAAAGCGGAGGAACTTCGTCCGGTCGTCCTGGATTCCAACAGCGGTGACAACCCGGAGCCGTTAGCCTATCAAGACATTTCCATTTTGCCGGGAGCAGTGGAACCGACGTACTCCGTCATCACGGCAGTTGATCTATCATCTCCATCTAAAAGCGAACTCGTAACAAAAGGGTATCTCGGCAGCAGCCAGCAACTGTATATGTCAAAAGATAATCTTTATTTGACCGCCTCAATCTATCAGGCAAATCCAGCTGCGGGCGGGCAAAATCGGTCCATGATCTGGAACCCCGGAAGTGCCAATAGCGAAGTCTTCAAGTTTTCCCTGAATGGTACGAAAGTGACATTCCACAATTCCGCTACATTAAAAGGCACGTTACTGAACCAGTTTTCCATGGATGAACATAATGGCCACTTCCGTGTAGTCACGACCGAAGGGAATCAATGGGACGAGGAAAATCCTTCCAAAAACCATCTATTCATTTTAGATGAAAAAATGAAGCAGGTTGGGTCGGTCGAAGGGTTGGCGAAAGGGGAGCGCATCTATTCTGCCCGCTTCATGGGAGATAAGGCATATATGGTGACATTCCGGGAGACGGATCCGCTGTTCGTCATTGATGTCGCCGATCCGGCTGCCCCGAAAGTGCTCGGGGAGTTGAAAATTCCAGGATTCAGCAACTATTTGCATCCGCTTGACGAAAACCATCTCATCGGGTTCGGCTACGATACAGTAGCGAAGAAAAATCCGCATGGCGGCGAACCGTTGATCTTGACACAAGGGATGAAACTCTCCTTGTTCGATGTATCGGATTTTGCAAATCCAAAAGAAAAGGATACCGAAATTATCGGCGGACGGGGAAGTTACTCGCCGATCCAGCATGACCATAAAGCGCTCTTCCAGAATCCACAACGGAGTTTATACGGATTCCCTGCGGTTCTTTACGAAGAACGCAAGAGTAATAATGATTTCTGGGATGTGAACTTCCAAGGGGCAGGCGCGCTGGTTTATGAAATTACGCCGGAGCAGGGAATTGTGTTGAAAGGAGATCTCATAGAGCGAAAACAGCAAGGCGAACAATATGTCGATTGGGAAAGGGAAGTTCAGCGATTGTTATTTAGCGGTGATAAGCTGTATACAGTGTCTATGAAGGAGATCCATCAGTACGGGTTGGATTCGATGAAACGGGAAAATACATTGCCGCTGAATTAAAAAGGGATGCCAGGTTTTCACACAAATTGATAGGCGTGAATTGTGTAATAATTTGGCACCCGGATGGAAGAAGTCTCTAGGATGCCAGGCTACAGACACCATTTGTGTTCTTTGCGAATTGTAGCTGTACCTGGTATCCCAGTGAAAAAACGGAGTGTCCTAGGATTCAAGGGCACTCCATTTTTTCTTGGTTATAGGGCTTCAATTTTTTCTGGAATGACAGGCATGCCGATATGGTATCCTTGAATGGCATCAATTCCCATGGAGATTAGCATATCCATCTGCTCTTTCGTTTCCACACCCTCTGCCACGACATACAACCCGAGGGATTTTCCGAGACGGATCATGCCTTCCACCAGTTTTTGTGTATTGTTGTGGGTCAATAAAGAGCTGATGAACTCTTTATCGATTTTGATTTTGGATATCGGTAATTTTTGTAGATAGCGGAATGAGCCATATCCGGTTCCGAAATCGTCGAGAGCGAATTCAATTCCTTTCTCTTTCAAGTCATTCATTTGAACAACGAGGGATTGCTCTTCTTCCGCTTGAAAAGCAAAGCGTTCTGTAATTTCGAGTTGAATCCGGTTGGAAGGACAGCCGGTTGCCCCGAGAATGGAGTTTATTTTTTCGAGCATCTGGGAATTGCTGAACTCCCGTACGGATGAGTTCACCGAAATCTTAATATCCCGGTTGCTTTTTGCCCACACTGCGGCAAGTTGCGCGGCATCTTTCAAGACAAATGCGCCGATTTCGTGGATAAGCCCATTTTCTTCGGCAACGGAAATCAATTCTTCCGGTGTCACGATTCCAAGTTCTGCGTCCTCCCATCGGACAAGGGCTTCATACATATTCACTTTCCCGCTTGCCACATCCCATTGCGGTTGGTAGACGACTTGGAGAGTTTGTTCATTTAGGGCGGACAGCATTCTACGGTCAATCGTAGCACGCCGGTTGAGTCCACGATGTGATTCCGCGGTCAATGACACGATCTTTCCTCCGCCGTGCTCCATTACGTCCTTCGTAGCAGTAATGGCTGCCTGGATGAGGTGATTATAAGTCTGTTGATCTTCGGGGAACCGGACAATTCCTCCGCTGACGGAAATCGGCAAAGCATTGTTATCAATGTAAATCGGATTTTGCTCCAAAAATTCGAGGAACCCTTGGATATACCAATCGCCGAACGGTGTCAGGACAGTGAACTCACTGATGCCGATCCGGGCGATTGGATTGTCTTGGAAGAATCGCTTTAACCGATTGCTGAACGATGTGATCAGCTTTTTTTCCGAGTCAATGGAATGTAGATCTTTCAACGTATAGTAATGGTCGATGGCAATATGAACAAACGAGAAATGCTTGTCTTCCTCAATCATTTCATTTACAGTAGCTTCAAGTTTGTGCCTGCTCATCAGACCCGTCTCAAAGTCTATGAAAGCAATCTGTTGAAGTTGGTTCCGCAAATTAACGTCTTGTGTGATATCCAGCTCCAAGAACGTGACGGAATTTAATTCCCCGTTAGGTTTCAAAAATGGGATGGCAATCAGGTTGACGTAGTATGGCTCTCCATTCCGGGTCATTTGTTCAACGGTGCCGAACCATGTTTTCCCTTTGCCGACGGTTTCCCAAATGATATGGGCTTGTTCCACTCCTTCTTCCGTTTCGGGGAACATTTGCCAAATTGTCTTTCCGAGGATCCGTTTCGGCGTCCATTTGCTGATGTCCAGGAATTTTTTATTTGTATAGAATATGACCCCCTCGGCGTCGGTACGCATCACCATATAAAAGAGCTCCAAATTACGGAGAAGGTCTGGGAGTTCTGGCATAAATTGCCCACTTTCGGATTTCATATTACTGTCCCCTTTTGGATGTTGTATATTACTATTATAATAAAATCATTTTTACTTTACAGCATGATTATGACAAATCCCCAACTTTTGTTTAATTTTAGAAATTTTTCATGCGATTTCTAGGTGGAAGGGCATGGGTTGGTTGTACGGTTTGTTCAGGCGGAGAGGAGGGCGGGAATGGAACGATTCAAAGGTATCGCGATGATTGTGATTGGTGCAATATTGTGGGGGGCAACAGGGCCCATGATGGAGTGGCTTCTCACAGAGGGTGCCATGACCCGCTCCTTTCTCATTATTACGAGAATGATAGTGGCAGGGATTCTGCTGCTTTCCGTCTTGAAAGGGAAAGGGGTAAGGATTTTGGCGCCCCTGCAACAAAAAATGTGGGCCAGGCAGTTGATTCTGTTCAGCATTGTGGGCATGCTCGGGGTCCAATTCACTTTTCTGGGCTCCATTGAAACGAGCAATGCCATCATAGCGACCTTATTTCAATTTTTGGCCCCCATCTTCATTATCATTTTCGTCTCCTGGCGGCAGTGGGCCTTGCCGCCACGTTCGCAAGTGATCGGGATTGCCGTCACCGTTGTGGGGTTGTTCCTGTTATTGACGAATGGATCATTGGCAGGCTTTGCCTTGAGCAAGGAGGCCCTGGCATGGGGGTTGGCAGTCGGATTCACATTTGCTTTCTATACATTGTATCCCGTTCGGTTGATGAGTGAATGGGGGGTGCTGCTGTCGGTCGGATGGGGAATGCTGATTGGCGGCGGGGTTTTATTCATTATGAATCCGATGGCCGTCTTTACTGGATATCATCCGCTACTCGATTGGCGGATTGCTGTTATGCAAGTCTTGGTCATCGTCGTCGGGACAGTCGCCTTCTCGCTCTTTTTAGGAAGTATGAAATACATCACGCCGGTCGAGACGAGTATTTTATCCAGCTTCGAACCATTGACAGCGATGGTCATCTCGGTCCTGTGGCTTGGGCAAGTGCTCGGCACGTGGCAGCTCGTAGGGGCACTCGTCATGCTCGTCGGTGTGACCGGCCTGTCGATAGCAGGAAGCAAAGCACGGGAAGAATGAAAAAAGCGGGGCGTTCCGGAAATAGGATCGCTCCGCTTTTTCTTATGGTTCAGTGATTTCTTCGACATAAATCCCATCATCGATATCAATCTCCAAGCCTTTCGGGACGTGGAGATAAATGACCAAATCGCGCGACATGGATGAGCTGAATCCCATGTTCCGGCGTGGGGCGCTTGTAAATTGATTTACTAGAACTGCGTCATTATAGGAATTCAACTGTATTGGGGTAGATGGTTGCCTTAAAATGGTCACCTGGTTGTCTTCCCATTTGGGGAGGACATAATCGGCCCGATCCGACAGATCATAATGGTTGACTGCCAAGAGGGGACGGAATACTTTTTCCTCGATCAAACCATCGTCCGTATCTTTCCACTTCAGAATGACATGGGGGCTGTTCTCGAAGTCGGGGATCGCGTGGGCAATGGCAAAGCCATCCTGCACGGGATATGTCTGCTCTCTCAGAATCCGTTCGGAAGGGATTGCTTCAAAGTCACCGGCCCGAATGTTTTCGAAGAACTGATTATCCGACTGCTCTTCTACAATAGGCAAATCTGCTTGTGCTTGAGTGTCCAGGAAATCGACAGTCAACGTGGCGATGAGCAAAATGGCAATATAGGTCCCAAACAAGAGATACGTCCATTTGCGGCCAAGCCATATTCTTCGGGACACTTTTTTCATCGGCTTGAATAGGAGAAGCATGATGATAACAATAGGAATCAGTAATGTTGCTAGTCCGAACATTGTTACTGTGAACATTTATTTCCTCACCTCCAATTTATCCGTTAAGTAAACCGCTATTCCGAAGATGCCAATGACTGTCACAACCACTTTCAAGAGAAATGTGAAAAAGTACGTCTCTGTTCCATAGAAGGCCACCAATTTTTCAATAAAGCCGAATGCGAAGATACCGGCAAAAAACGGAAGAACGAACAAGAAGATGATGAGTATCGGGATGACCAGTTTGCTCCGCTGGATGAAGGAGCCGATGCCATAACCGAAACTAGCCAATAGAATCGTATACAAAATGGCTGTGCTTAATTGGGTGAAATACTCCATGGGAGCTCCCAATACTCCCCAAGATTCGATCAGAACGGGCTGGGATCGGAACATGGAAATGAATTTGACGATCGAGCCCGCAAAAACAGCAGTGACTCCACCAATCCCGGATACCGCCAACAGAAAACCGAAACTGGACAGATGATGGCTGAGCCGGTTGGATACGAAAGCGAATGCGTCGTTGCGATAAGCTGTCGTCGTCAGTAAAACTCCCATTGAGAAGGCCCAAATGAGTGTCAGAATAACAGGCATATCGCCAGATGCGGCTGTCCAAGAAACTTCGAGTGATGAACTTCCATAGCTTCCGCCCCCTGCGTTAAATGCCAATAAAACGCCAATAATCTGCATGACCATCAAAGCGGTGAAAACACCGGTATACGCATTAAATTTATAGTGGACCTGCTTCATGACGATATCAGTGAGTCGCGGTTCTGTTAAATACATTGTCGATCCCTCCATTCAATCCCGTCGTCAAGATGACATACGCCTCGTTGGCGGATACGGGCATAAGTTTCACGCCTTCCTCTGCCAATCGCGTTTTTTCTTCATCAGTCAATTCGTTTTCCACGACAATTTCACTCCAAGCCCCGTTTTGCAGCCGGCCATAGACGGTCTTTTGAATGGAGGCCAGTTTCTCTTCTTTTCCAATCAGCTTGATAAATCGTTCCTGTAATTCTGTGATCGGACCGTGGAACCGGACGCCGCCATCATGGATCAGTAAAATATCTTCCAGCAAATCTTCAATCTCTTCCAGATGATGGCTGGACAATAAAATCGTCCGGGGATGGGCGATATAATCCTTTAACAAAGCACGATAAAAATCTTTCCGGACCGCCGTATCCATGCCGGTTGTCGGTTCGTCAAGAATGGTTACCGGACAGTGCGCTGCTATGCCAAAAATGGCGTTGAATGTGCTTTTTCTTCCCTTGGACAAGGTAGGGTAGCGAGCCGCCGGGTGGAATCCGAAATACTCGAAAAGCCTTTGGGCAAGATCGGCATCCCAATTCGGATAAAAGCGGGCCGCTTCTTCCAGGATGTCTTGCAATGTCAATTTATCGGAAAAACTCATCGTATCGTCTGTGAAAATGAGATTGGCGGACACTTTTAAACTATTGAATGGATTTTCCGAGAAGACCCGGACGTCTCCGGAAGTTGCGCGGATATGACCCGCAGCAATTTTCATCAATGTTGACTTGCCCACTCCATTTCGACCAATCACGCCTGTCAAAACGCCTTCTGCAATCGTGAAGTCCAATTGATTCAAAACGCTGTGTGCTCCGAATGATTTGGAGACGTTGCTAAATTCGATGACGTTCATGATTCCCCCTCCTTTTTCTGTGCACGCTCTGCTTCGATCATTGTTAGAAGATGTCGGTCATCGACACCGAGCAAACGAGCCTCGGTTAATAGCTCTTTAATCAGCCGCCGGAGCGTTTCTTCTTTTCTTTTTATAATTAAGGTATCGCGGGCATCCTGGGAGACAAATGTCCCGAGCCCCCTTCTTTTATAGACGATTCCTGCTTCCAGCAACAAGGTCAGCCCCTTTCCCGCCGTCGCCGGATTAATATTGAAAATCTCAGCCAATTGATATTGTGAATGAACTTTTTCATCCGCCTGCAGCGTTCCATCTATGATTTCACTTTCAATCCATTCCGCTATTTGAATATAAATCGGTTTCGAACTATCCAGATCGAGCATCAGCGTCACCTCCTACTAATTAGTGCATTACTGTTGTAATGTACTATATGCTATTTGGAAATGAAATACAAGTGTTCTTTGAAATTGTGTCGGTGCCAGGCACCATTCTGGGTAGCGGAGGGGGTGGGTTGATTGAACCTAAAGTCATGGTTTGCAAGGAACAGTTCGTTGCGTGCAAGCAACCTGATGCGGAGTGCAAGGAAAGTGCGGGTGAGTGCAAGCATTCGGACACAGGATGCAAGCAAACAACTGAAGTGTGCAATCAACCCGCACCCCGGGAGAAAGAAAACTCTCTTCATGGCGTGTTATAATGGGGGACAGTTATTGAATTATTAGAGAAATGATAGGGTTTTAGGGGTGACGGATCATGAGGACGGTGTTTTCCTATGCGAAACCATATAAATGGCCGATTGTTATTGCGCTTGTTCTGACATTGCTGGAGCTGGGGGTGGAACTGGTTCAGCCACTACTCATTGCGAAAATCATCGACGAAGGGATTATCGCAGGGGATGCCGCTGTTGTCTGGACTTGGGGGAGCGTGATGATGGCGCTTGCGTTCTTCGCCTTTTTCTCGGGGGCTTTCAACTCCTTCTTCGCAGCGCATGCGGCGCAAAGTTTTGCATTTGATCTGCGGCAGGCGTTGTTCAATAAAGTGCAGGCATTCACAATGGCCACCTTTCTGCGGTTTCCGACGTCCGGTCTCATCACCCGGTTGACGAGTGATGTAACGATGGCGCAGAACGTGTTGTTCATGGGATTGCGGATTATGTTGCGTGCGCCGCTTATGGTAATCGGCAGCTTGATCATGGCTTTTGTCGTCAATGTGAAACTTGCCTTGTTCTTACTTGCAGGTGCGCCAATCCTTGTCATCTTTTTGTATGTCATGACGAAAAAGGGAGTCGTTTTCTTTTCACGTGTCCAAAAACGGCTCGACAGGGTGAACCGGGTCATTCAGGAGAATTTGCAAGCGGTCCGGTTGATCAAAGCATATTTGCGGGGGACCCATGAAGCAAAAAGGTTTGACGATGTTGCAGATTCTTTACGGGGCGACACAGTACGGGCGATGCGGATGATGGAACTGATCTTGCCTGTTTTGCTGTTCATCATGAATGTCAGCTTGATGGCGGTCCTTTGGTTTGGAGCGGTGGAAATTCGGGATGGTGGCGCGCAGGTCGGGGAACTGGTGGCGATTGTCAACTATGCGATGCGGATTACCGGTGCGTTTTCGATGTTCTCATTTCTCATCATCCTATTTTCCCGTGCGAAAGCCTCCTCGGAACGGATGGCGGAAGTGCTCTTGGCCGATGAAGATCTGGAAGATCAACAGACGGAAAGTTCCAGCTTGTCCGTATCGGCTGGAGATCTGCGTTTTGAGGAGGTGTCCTTCCATTATCCCGGAAAAACAAAGCCGGTTCTTCAGAACGTCACATTCCATGTTCAAGCGGGAGAGAAGCTGGCCATCATGGGAGCGACAGGTTCGGGGAAATCAACACTTCTCAATCTGATCCCCCGCTTTTTTGAAGTGACGGAGGGAGCCATCTATGTCGGAGGAGTGGACATCCGGGAATGGCCGTTGAACGAGTTGCGGGAAACGATCGGACTTGTGCCGCAGCAATCTGTCCTGTTCACCGGGTCTATCATGGAGAACTTGGCTTGGGGTGACAATGAAGCCGGGTCCGATGAGTTGGTGGAAGCCGCGAGGAAAGCGCAGATCCATGAATCCATCGATCATTTCCCGCAGAAATATGAAACCCGTGTCGGGCAAAAAGGGGTCAACTTATCCGGCGGGCAAAAGCAGAGGTTGTCGATCGCCCGGGCACTTGTACGGAAGCCGTCCATCCTCATTCTGGATGATAGTACGAGCGCGCTTGACGTGAAAACGGAAGCGGCCTTGTGGGTAGCATTGCAAGAGGAGGAGGCGACCATGCTGGTTGTCACGCAAAAAATCCGGACAGCGCAAGGGGCAGATCGGATTTTACTCTTGGATGAGGGAAGGGTCGTCGGCTACGGCACGCATGATGAACTAATGACGCAATCCGAGCTCTATCAGGCAATTGCACAGTCCCAAGCGGAAGGGGAGGTGATCGATGATGTCGAGCATCCGTAAACCGTTCGGCTATGAACCGATACTTACGAAAGAAGCAATTCGAGGAGTCAAAAAGAGGAAAAAGGAGCGGGCGAGCGATTGGAAGTCGGTTCTCTTCCGGATCTGGAGGCTGGTCGATGAACAACGAGGCCTGTTACTACTCGTTCTTGGTCTCGTCTTTGTCAGTTCTGTCCTCACTTTACTAGGTCCATTAATGGTCGGAAGAATTCTCGATTATCACATCATTCCGATGAGTTTCAATGGTCTGGCCGTTAAAATCGGTTGGCTGATCGCCATTTATCTGTTCCTGTCTTTATCGCTTTATTTCCAGAACTTCTGGATGGTCGGCATCGCACAGCGTACGGTGTTACGACTGAGGGCGGGGTTGTTTGCCCATCTACAAAAGCTACCGGTCCATTTTTTTGATAAAAGGCAGCATGGTGAATTGATGAGTCGCGTGACGAATGATATCGATAACGTCAGCCAAACGCTCAACTCTTCTTTTATCCAAGTGTTTTCCAGCGTCCTGACGTTGACGGGAACTCTGGCGGTCATGTTGTACCTCAGTCCGTTATTGACCTTATTGACGATGATCATTATTCCGATCATGTTCACAGCAGTCCGATGGATCACCCGCCGGACGGGGCTTCTCTTCAAGGAGCAACAGCGGGCGCTCGGGGAATTGAACGGCATGATCGAGGAGACGGTTTCCGGCCAGCGGATCGTCAAGGCATTCTCCCAGGAGTCCCGTGTTATGGAGGAATTCGCGACGAAGAGCGAGTATCTTCGCCGAGCCGGTTTTTGGGCTTCCGCGTATTCGGGTTTCATTCCTAAAGTGATGAATATGCTGAACAACGCTGCATTTGCGATTGTGGCTGGCGTTGGTGGTTTGTTAGCGCTGAAAGGCGATGGGGTTGTGACTATCGGGACGATCGTCATCTTCTCGGAATTAGCCCGTCAATTTACGCGTCCCTTGAATGATCTGGCCAACCAATTCAATACAGTGCTATCCGCAATTGCGGGAGCGGAGCGGGTTTTTGCCATAATGGATGAGCCGGTGGAGCTAGACAACGCCACTTTCTATGTGAATCAAAAGCTGAAGGGGGAAGTGGAATTCAAGGACGTGTCTTTCGGATATGCAGTGGAAACGGACGGCTACACGGTGGACGGGATTTCATTCCACGTTAAACCGGGAGAGACGGTGGCATTAGTAGGTGCTACAGGAGCGGGGAAGACGACGATCATGCAGTTATTGTCCCGTTTTTACGAGGCGGATGAAGGCCTGATTTTGATCGACGGTATTCCGATACATGAAATGCCGAGGCAAACGCTTCGCAGCCAGATGGCGTTTGTCCTCCAGGATCCGTTTCTGTTCGAGGCGACCGTCCGGGAGAATATCCGGTACGGCAAATTGGATGCGACGGACGAGGAAGTCATGGAAGCGGCGAAACAAGCCAATGCGCATTCTTTTATCATGAAATTGGAAAATGGCTATGATACGATCCTGACGGCGGATGGGGGAGAGATTTCGCAAGGGCAGAAGCAGTTGCTGTCCATTGCACGAGCCTTAGTGGCCGATCCCGTCATCCTTCTGTTAGATGAAGCAACGAGCAGCATCGACACGGTGACCGAATTGGCGATCCAGGAGGCGCTCGATCGATTGATGGAAGGCCGGACAAGTTTTGTCATTGCCCATCGACTGAATACCATTCGCAAAGCGGATAAGGTGTATGTCATGGAGCAGGGCCGATTGATCGAGTCCGGAACGCAGGAGGACTTGTTGGCGCGTCAAGGGGCTTTTTATCAAATGGTGAAGGGATCGGAAGTATGAATGCATCAAAATAGGCTATGAGGAAGCGAACCCTCATAGCCTATTTGTTATTTCACGTCTTCGATATCCAATTTCGTTCCATCGTCAAAATTAATTTCCAAATCGAATTTGGAGTATGCGTCCAATTCGTAATACGTTAAAATGCGTTTGATATACTCTTCTTTTGTCATATTGTTACGGAGAAGAAGGGCGGTAAAGAGTTGATGGAGCTCGTCCATCGCTTCTTTTCCTTTCACATTGATTCCCTTCAACGTGTTTTTATATTCGACGTCCAGCTCTTTATCGACCTCGTAATCCGCTTCGATTGCATCTTTTCCATCTACATCGATGTCCAGATCGAAATGGGTGAAGCCGTACCCGTCACCGGTTTCCATCGTGCCTCCTTCTTTTTCATGTTCGTAAATGATATCCGCGTCTTCCCGCTGATCTTTGTCCGCATTTTTTCCAAAGTTTCCGCATCCGGCTATTACGAAGATAGCTGCCAACAAAAGCAAACTTGCTATCGTAAATTTTCGCATATTTTCACGACCTTTCATTTGGTATCAATACTTAACTTTACCTCGCGGAAAGGAAATTAAACAGAGATGGTGGAAATGAAAACACCGGCTTCCAAGAGCCGGTGCTGAAAAAGGAATCTATAATAACAGTGTTACCATTTAGCTTTATGTTCTTCCGTACAACCGAGCATTTGTCGGACATACAAGATGGAGTCATCATAAAGTTTGATCCGGCCGTTAAAATAGCCGACGAGCTGATGGACATCCGTCCGGATAATGCGGATGTTGGTCTGGGCCACTCGTTCGAAAAAAGGAGTAAAGGTGAGTTGAACGCGATCTGTGAATTTTGTTTTAATTTGCCAAGGTAACATGAAATTGTCCGCGTCATATGTGAAGATGACATCTTCATGGATTTTCGTCATGATCCCGTCCACGAAAACGGCATTTTCCGTCAGACCTGTACCGTCCGTCCATTTTCCTCCAAAATTCAGTCCAATCCGGCGTCCACCTGATCGTTGGGAGGCCATCGCCCAATTCCACTCCGCCTCACGGGGCCAAATACCGCGTCCGTAATCAAGGACAGCAAAGCTGTAATCCGGATTGAAATCATACCGCTTGTCCCCGATTTTCACGAAACCGCCGGTTGGAAGGATATGATGTTTGGCGGTAAATTGGAAGACGTCCCGGCTCTTCGGAATGACAACATTTAACGAATCGTCTTCCGGCGGATGGGTGATATGAAGATCCGCATGAAGCACTTCATTATCAAAATCGGGGATGGTGACCGATAGATGGGTCTCGCCTTGAATATGGATGAACTGAATCGAGAAGCTATCCGTTGACACCTTGACACTGTCCAGTACTTCTTCAGGCATCTTCACCTTTCGTCCGACCGGAATAGTGACCACCTTCTCATAAAACCGCTGCGTCTCATAATCCAATATATAAACAAAACAGACAGCTGCGTAGTCGAGGTGGCTAATCGTCGCGGAAAATAAAAGGTCCTCCCCATAGACACACCAATAATTCCACTTCTTTTTCCGCATGAAATGGCCTTTTAAATTACTCTGGATGAATGGACGCCTGGCAAACCCAATCGCTTCCGGATTCAATTGTCCCTTGCCATCACAGAGCGGGACAGGTCCCATAATTTCCCTCTCTATATGCTGCATCTAGCCAACCCCCTACCTATTGTCTTTTTAATATCTTATGTTATAATCTTATTGTACCAAACTTACGGGGCATTAGCTCAGCTGGGAGAGTGCTTGCATGGCATGCAAGAGGTCAGGGGTTCGAGCCCCCTATGCTCCATACTTAGAATTACCAATGTTTTATTTTGAAAACCACTCAACCATTGAGTGAACCTACAAACACTTCCACATCTGTTAATTTACAGAATGAGGGAAGTGTTTTTTCTTATTATATAAACCATGACATACATATAGTTTTTCTATCATACTATATGTTTGGGGTGGAAAAATGCCGAGAGTTAAATACCGAGATGCAGACGTTAGTTTAATGGCAAGGATGATGAGAGCAGAAGCCGAGGGTGAAGGCAACCAAGGGATGTTATATGTGGGCAATGTAATTGTGAATCGGGCTGTCGCAGATTGTTTGGACTTTAGGGATGTAAGAACAATTGAAGATGTCATTTTTCAGATTCAAGGAGGAAATTATTCATTTGAAGCTGTTCAAAAAGGGAATTTATTTTATCAAAGAGCGAGATCTTCTGAAAAAAGATTAGCCAGACAGACCTTGGAAAATTGGAGACAACATCCCGCGCGATACGCCCTTTGGTATTTTAACCCATATGCTCCCTGTCCTCCAACCTGGTACAATCAACCTTTTACTGGTCAATTTAAAAGTCACTGTTTTTATGAACCGGCCGCAGGAACATGTGCAAGTGTTTATAGTGGTTAGTTTTCTAGGGGCTTAAGCGAGAGCATAATGGATGCAAAACAACAATGGAGTCACTTCAGTGGCTCCTATTTTATCTATATATCTAGCAATTAAAAAAATGCAGTATGCCCGGATTGCGATAGATGATAATTTTTAATTGCTGAGTCTAATGTAATATCGTCTTGCTCAATTAATGGGTTGAAAGTCTACTTTCATGAAAGTCTTTACACATAGATTTTTTATAGTTAAATGTGGTAGTGAACGGATCTTTTGATATGTTAGTTTCTTCTTTTTATGAATTATCACTATCGAAAATACTATTCTGAAAATTGGTTCTATATGAACTTTATCAAAATAGTACTTCAATTATACTTAATCATGTAACCTACTTTTCGGGAGGCTTGATTAACGTATGAGAAGAAAACCGTTTATTGCTTTACTAATGGCAGCAAGTTTAACGATGGGAGTTCCGGCGGCCTATGCAAAAGAAGCACCGACTCTGCCATCTCAAGCACAGCAAGCCCTGGATAATAAGATCATTAAGAAAATCAACTCGGATAACATCTACGATGATATTGCACATCTTTCCAGCGAACCGCGGATTGCGGGGACGGAAGCCGAGTGGGAAGCGGTTCAATACATTGAATCGAAATTTTCTTCATACGGCTATCAAACTGAAATTCAGCCGTTTACCTTCGAAAGTTACCAAGAGCCGACCATTTCCGTTCGAATCGGGGACAAGCCCCTTGCATCCAGCAGCTTGACGTATACTCCAAACGGCGAGGCGACAGGTGAATTGGTGTATGCCGGATTAGCGACAGAGGCAGACTTGGCAGATGTTGATGTCTCTGGCAAGATCGCACTCGTCAAACGAGGAGACATTTCCTTCGCTGATAAAGTGCTGAATGCCGCACAAGCAGGAGCGACTGCGGTAATCATTTACAACAATGTACCGGGATCATTAGCAGGTACGTTAGGTGCCCCGAATGATGACTTTGTGCCGGCTGTTTCCATTACGCAAGAAGAGGGAGAGAAGCTGGTATCTACTTTAGCGGAAGGACAAGCAATTTCCGCAACTGTCAACATTACAGGTGGCGGAATTTCGCAACAAACATCACATAATGTAATAGCTGTAAAAGAACCAACACAGAAAAATAAAGCCACAGACCAGATTGTCGTTGTGGGGGCACACCATGATTCAGTTCCGGGGTCGCCTGGTGCCAATGATGATGCTTCCGGAGTAGCAACATCCCTGGAGCTTGCACGTGTCCTTGCCAACATGCCGACTGATACGGAAATCCGATTCGTTACATTCGGAGCGGAGGAATTGGGGCTTCTCGGATCTTATGCGTATGTGGATAGTTTATCCCAAGATGAACGCGACCGTATTGTCGGCATGTTCCAGATGGATATGGTCGGTAGCCGGGATGCCGGAGAGCTCGTCATGTTTACGGTTGATGGGGAGAAAAATACTGTTACTGACCTGTCGGCAGCAGCCGGTGTCCGAACGGGAACGGCGTTAACGTATGGACAAGAAGGACGCAGTGATCATGTACCGTTCCATTATGCAGGCATTCCAGCCGCTTTATTTATCCACAATCCACTTGAGCCTTGGTACCACACGCCGGAAGATTCATTAGATAAAATTAGTAAAGAGAAGCTGCAGGAAACAGCCGAAATTGTCGGGGCAGCCGTCTATCAAATCGCCCGTCCAGACACTCCTGCCTTGGAGAAATCCAAAGTCTCGCCAAAACCAGTCGATTACGAAAAGATGGCTGGCGGCCTGCAATAAATAGGCGAAACGAAAAGCGGGAAGGAATAGTCTGACAGGTTGGTTATTGAGGCGTAAACATTAAGTATTAACCCAATGGGAAACACAATTCGCATCTGAATTGTGTTTCCTTTTTTGTTGATATCAACATTTCAAAAGGTGGAACAATCCAGTTACATACCCTACTATTTCGGGTATAGCAGTGATGACGGGCTGACGCCTTTGAGTAGGGAGTGTACATATTGAAAAAGGTTACAATTATATTGGGGATATCTTTACTTTTAAATATCCTTTTAATCGGATCGGGAAGTTATATCGTGAATAAAATTGGAGGGATTGATTTCGTTAAAACTCGGATGCAAGCAGTTCCTTCCGCAAAAAGGGATGCCGATTACTATTTCACAAAAAAGAGTGTCTTCGAGAATTCTGTTGTTCAACAGCCGGATAAGGTGTTTATCGGAGATAGCATCACCGATTACGGAGAATTCCAGGAATACTTTCCGGACGAGGTTGTGTTGAATCGGGGAATACGGAATGATGTTGCCAAAGGGGTATTGGAACGAATAGAAGAAGTGGTGAGCCGTAATTCTGTTGAAGCGTATTTGATGGTTGGTGTAAATGATATCCGTTACGCAACGGATATTCAGGAGTTCGAGGAGAATATCATGGCCATCATAAACGCGTTCGATGGGAAGGGTACGAAGCTTTTTATTCAATCCATCTTGCCGGTGAACAATGGGTTATTCGGGAATGAAGTATCTAATAAAAAAGTAAAGGAATTCAATGATATTTTACAAAGAATTGCTGAGGAAAATGGATTGGAATATATCGATTTACATGCCCATTTTCAGAATCAAAATGGACAGTTGGATAAGCGATACACAATTGATGGACTTCATTTAAATGGTGATGGGTATAAATTGTGGATAGACACACTCAGTCAACTCAAGTAAACAGGAAAACACCAGCCGAGTTTGTAATGGCTGGTGTTTTTCGTCCGTTCTATTAAGTTGGGATCGGAGTCGATTTTTTCTTCGGTGTAAATCCGCCAAGCAACAGTTTCCCGTTCGGCAGCAACTTGTTGATCAGAATCGAAACGATGATTGGAATGAACAAGCCGATTGCCGTGAATCCCATGAGGCCATAAGTGAAATAGTCGTTCAGAACAATGTCCGCAAAAATATGCAGGTACATGATGGAGAGGGAGTGCTGTTCGACTTTCCGGAGCCAGCCGAGCGACATCCTCGCGGTGATTCTTTGGAAAACACCGACCAATACAATTGTGAATGAAAGGGGAATGGCCAAATCCAAAATAAAATGGTCGTAGCGCAAAAATTTCATGCTTAACCGATAATCGATCATACCGACGCTATCGAGTACAACGGCCGTCACACTGACAACGATACCGGCTATCATCCATCGTTTCGTCACCTGCATCCATATATCTTTTAAATAATAGCCGATTGCGAAATACACTATTGCCATCAGCGCCACATCAATATTCCAAAGCATCGGTATCGATTGCGCGGCTTCAGAGGGTTTCCCGCCAATGACATGCATTGCCACAATGCTTTCGAAGTGGGCAAGCGTATAAAAAATCGCTAACAGAACAAATTGTTTCGTCCGGTTGAATGTTTTGGTAAGCCATAAGAAAAACAGATGGGTAAAAAATAATGTTGTAACAAACCAGAACACACCATAAGCACCACGCACAAAACGCCCGCCTATAACAAGCGTCCACAAATCATTCAAATACCACGATACATCCCAATTCCCCGAACCGATTTCCATACCGTAACGGATCAGTGTAATACTGACTAGAAAAAACAAGTACGGGACGATCAATTGCATAAAGCGTTTATGGATAGCCGCTTTCATTAGCCCTTTTTCCATAGCCGGCTTAAAAAACAACCCACTCAAAATGAAAAAAGCAGGCATATGAAACCAATAAATATACTTTGCAAGCGGAAAATCAAGTTCCCCTGGATAATGGCCGATCACGACAAGGATCATTAAGAATCCTTTCGTTACATCCACCCATGTTAAACGTTTCTTACTCATAAACAAGCACCTCGAGAAAAAGAATTAGCTGCTATTGTATACCCTAAATTCCGCGGTTTAGTGAGATGTAACACAATTGATAACAGATTGTAAGATTAATGGGAAATTTTGTAGGTGTTGCCAGGAGGGAAGGGGAAACTAGAAGTTCCATGGAAGAGGAAAACGTTTTGTGGAAAGTGAGCAATGCTTTTACGGGAGGTGACAACGTATAGGTTGGTTACATAAAAAGGTGATCAAATACAAAAAAGTCCCCAGTGATCTTATCGGGGACAGAATAATCAGCGGTTCAAATCTTGAATTCCAGGACTATGTTCGTTAGGCATCTCAGGCATCAACGGTACCGGAAAACCATTAGGCGGATCAACTACTTGAAGAGTGCCTTCACTCCTGCTCGGAGATTGACCTTGAAAAATCTCAGCTATGCGGGTAGGGTCTAACCTGAAGTTGAATAGTGCATTATCGAACCCCATATCGACATATTTTCGGCATTCCGGATACTTGTTAATATCATAATTAGGAATGGGGAGTATTTTACCCCAATTCACACCTAACGTCTCCAACGCTTTAGCAAAAGCATTCTGATGCGCGTTATCACGAACGATAAGAAAAGCGAGTGTTTCACGGAATGTTTTATTTGAACTCATTTCGTAAATGCGGGTTTTTTGGAGGACTCCCGTTGATTCAAGTACCAAATTGTCGAGTAAATCTGCGATGAGGTTTCCATGAGCATACACCCAAGAACCATTCCAAGGATTGCCTCCAGCGTCGACAGGCAGAGAAGACTGAGCGCCAATAATATAATGATGTGGATTTGCATGTCTAGTGGCGTCGTTAAGTGGAGCATGATCGACACCGGCGTTTCCTGGAGCTGCGGAATGCCCAGAGTCATTTAATAGCTGATTTATTGTATTTTGAACTAGCTCGACATGCGCAATTTCTTCCAAGAAAATGCCACGAAGCAAATCTCGAAACTGTGTATCCTTCCCTCTAAAGTTGGAACTTTGGAAAAAGAACTGCATCATCGTTCTCATTTCGCCATAATGACCGCCTAAAATTTCTTGTAAGACTCTAGCGGCTTCGGGGTCTGGTTTATCAGGAGTGATGATATTAATAAGCTCTTCCTTGTAATAATACAAATACATCCAATCCTTTCAATTTTTCTCTAAGGATTAGAATGCCCAGCCTATTAAAAATTATCCATTTATCTAACAAAGGCCTTAAACGATAAAAACAGATCCCAAATCGCCCGAGTCGAATCGGGATGGAACCGTTGGAAAAGAGAAGATGGGCGGAATGCCTATTCTTTTTCCTTCATACGATGGGGGAGGGGGTGATGTGATTTGTATAATCGACAAGCCGCGGTAGACTATGCAAACCGTTGGTGGAATGGCCGTAACCCAGCGTACCCGTCATTTGATGTAGACTGCACGAACTATATATCCCAATGTTTGCGTGCGGGCGGAGCACCGATGCACGGCTATCCGAACCGCGAACGGGGTTGGTGGATCCAAGGGGGGACGTGGAGCTTCAGTTGGTCGGTAGCCCATTCGTTGCGCTGGTATTTGGGCAGTTCAAAAAAAGGGTTGACGGCCAGGCAAGTGTCCTCCGCAGAGCAGCTCGACTTGGGGGATGTCATTGCCTATGACTTTCAAGGGGACGGACGGTTCGACCATTCTACCATCGTCACGGCAAAAGACGGGGCAGTCCCACTCGTCAACGCGCACACCTATGACGTCCGTCAAAGGCACTGGGCATATAAGGACTCTTATGCGTACTCACCGAATGCAAAATACATCTTTTTTAAAATCAATGACCAATTTTCATGAAAAAACAGCTGTTCAACGAACCGTGTTGAACAGCTGCTTTCATTTAATCCACAGATCCACGAAGGGTTCGATTTGCCGTATTTCTGCGCTCTTTGCAGAAATTAAGGCACTTTTACAATACCGCGCACTAAGACTGTGAACTTCAACTAAGAAGGCGCCCCGTGCTATTGTTCTTTTAATCATACCAAAGAATAGCCAAAGTACCTTCCCCCGCATGGACTGCAAGCGTCGAACTGATATCGCCGATTTCCACTTCGAGTCCCGGAACTTGTTCGGAAATCAATTGTTTCAAATGGATGGCTTGCTCCATTACATTTCCTTGCATGAGATAGATTTTATTCCGATGAGGAGTATGGCTCTCGATTACTTGGTCCACTAAATATTGCAGGGCTTTTTTCTCGGAACGTACCTTGTCAATCGCTACCAGCTCACCCTCACTGGAAATTTGGACAATCGGTTTCACTTTCAGTAAACTACCGAGAAAAAACTGGACGCCGCTCATCCGGCCGCCTTTGTACAGTTGGTCCAGCTGGCCGATCAGGATGAAGTTCTGAAGGGTGCTCGCCATTTTATCGAGTTGGTTTTTGATTTCCGGAACGGTGGCGCCATTTTCGTACATATCCATTCCTTTTTCAATCAAACCTGTAATGCCATAGGACAGGGATAGGGAATCAATGAACGTAATCGGAAATCCTGACAGTTCGGCTCCGGCCGTGGAAGAGGCAAGCGTACCGCTTAGTTTGCTGGACACATGCACCGCAATCGCTTGTTCATAGTCTTCTGCAATCTTTCGGTAACGCTCCGCGAATTCCCCGGCGGACGGTTGCGATGTTTTTGGAAATTCCTCAGCGTCCTTGATTTTCGCATAAAGTTGTTCAGGTGTTAAGTCAATGCCGTCGATATATTGCTTTTCACCGAAATGTATTGTGAGCGGAACCGAAAAGAAATCAGGATGCTGCCGAAGATGCTCGGGAACATAGGCGGTGCTGTCCACTATCCAGGCAAGCGGTTTTTTCGTCATAAATTAAATCATCCTTTTTTATCAATTTTGCTTCCATTTTACTATACCATGAAAAGTAATCAGGGTGTTCGGAAGATTGCGAGACGGACGCAAAAGTCTGTAGAAGGTGTGTGGCCGGACAGAATAAGGTATACTATAGGGAGTATGAGAAAAGGGGAAATCAGGAATGAATGAACAAGCATTGTCTGTAAGAGAAGCCATCCGAACAAGACGTTCGATTAAAAACTTCAATGGACAGCCGGTGGATCAAGAGAATATTGAAGAGATTCTGGAGGATGCGGTGTGGGCGCCGAATCACGGAAACCGCAATCCATGGCGCTTTATCGTGGCGGCCGGAAAACAATATTCGGAATTTCTTGATGTACTGCGTGAATACGGCGTTCCGAAATGGAACGAGTTATCCGCTGAGGATTTGGAAAAGCAGATGAAAAAATTCACTAATGCCGGAGCCGTAGCTATGGTCATCGTACCAGAAGATGCACGGCAAAAAGAACGTCTCGAAGATTTCGCGGCCGCTAGTACCTGCATCCAGAACATTCAGCTTTTGGCCTGGGACAAGGGAATCGGGACTTGCTGGAAAACACCGGCTTTCCTGGATAATCCGAAATTCCGAGAAGACCTGGGAGTCCAGCCGGGGGAGCGGATCATTAGCATGCTACAATTCGGCTATTATGATGAAATCCCGAAAGCCCGCCCGCGCAAACCGCTTGAAGAAATTGTTACTTACTATGGAAGCAATAGCGAAGAAGAATGAAATGAAGCCCGACCTGTAAATTCAGGTCGGGCTTATTGCATCGCTAATTATTTTCCCCGTTCGCTCATATTCTTCCGTCCGCGCTCATACATACTGTGGACCGCTCATAACTCCCGGGGATCGCTGATAACTTCCGAGGGCCGCTCATAACTCCAGTGGAGCGCTGATAACTTCCGTGGATCGCTGATAACTTCCGAGGGTCGCTCATAACTCCCGTGGATCGCTGATAACTTCCGTGGATCGCTGATAACTTCCGCGAACCGCTGTTAACTCCCCACAAGCGTTAATAACCTCTTCCAACCTTGCTTATTTCTTCAATTCCTCGCTCGTCAATCCAGCAATTTCATAATAATAATCCCCGATGACGCGCAGTCCTTTGTCGAAGTTCTCCAAGTGGAAATGTTCGTTCGGAGCGTGGAAGTTTTCCGTGTCCAAACCGAATCCCATGAGGACGACGGGGACTTGTAATATTTCATCAAATGCCGCAACGATCGGAATTGAGCCACCGCCACGCGTGTAGGCGGTTGGAACGTGGTATACCTTTTCATAAGATCGGCCTGCCGCTTGGATGGCAGGGTGATCGAATGGCGTGATAAATGGTTTTCCTTTGTCAAATTCACTGACCGTCACCGTGACGCCAGCCGGTTTATGTTTTTCAATATGGGCTTTCAGCTTGCCCACAATTTCGTCCGGGTCTTGGTCAGGGACGAGGCGGCAAGTTATTTTAGCTCCAGCTTCCGCAGGCAGGACGGTTTTGATACCTTCTCCTGAAAAACCTCCGAAGATGCCGTTCGCTTCGAGTGTCGGACGTGCCCATGTTCTTTCCAGATGGCTGAATCCTTTTTCCCCGAACAACTCGGCCACACCGATTTCGTCCTTCAACGCCTCTTCATCAAAATCCAATGCCTCGTACGCAGCCCGCTCCTCATCTGTCAGCGGTCGGACGTTGTCATAAAATCCATCCACCGTGATCGTGCCTTCCTGGTCATGGAACGAGGCGATGATTTCAGCAAGTGCATGAATCGGGTTTTGAATACCCCCTCCATACAGCCCGGAATGTAGATCTCCCTTAGCGCCTCGAATATCAATCTGCACACCGGCCAATCCGCGCAGTCCATAGCAAACGGCTGGTTGTCCAGGTCCCACCATGCCGGTGTCCGAAATGACGATGACGTCAGCAGCCAATTTTTCCTTGTTCGCCTCGATATAAGCTTCAAGATTGGGACTGCCTATTTCTTCTTCCCCTTCGATAATGAACTTGACATTGACCGGCAATGTACCGTTCTTCTGCATCAACGCCTCGACGGCCTTCACATGCATGAATACTTGCCCCTTATCATCGCTGGCGCCCCGTGCATAGATTTTATTGTCCCGGACTTCTGGCTCGAATGGCTGGCTGTCCCACAAATTCAACGGATCGACGGGTTGCACGTCATAATGTCCGTACACCAGGATGGTCGGTTTTCCTTCCGCATGCAGCCAATCGCCATAGACGACGGGATGCCCTTCCGTTTCGTCGATGGACAAATTTTCAAGCCCCGCCTGTTTGAATGAATCCACTAGCCACTCTGCCGCCTTGCGCATATCCGCTTTATGTTCCGAAAGCGCGCTGATACTAGGTATACGAAGGAATTCCTTCAATTGATCAAGATGCGCATCACGGTTGTCCTTAAAATACTCGTCTAACATAATATACTCCACCTAAATCCCTCGTTTCATATTTTTTCATGTTTGGGAACAGTATAGCAGAAGGAAAGAAGGTAAGTGGAGAGTACAGACTTGGACGGAACTAGTATGGTATGATATTCGAAAGTTACTAAATTGTACGACTTCAATTCGAATTAATTCCTGGAGGGACTGCCTTTGTTTATCGCGCTTGGATTCTTTTTATTCATGTCGTTTTTCCTGTCGGGTAGTGAAACAGCGCTAACCGCCGCGAACCGGATGAAAGTCCAGTTCCGGGCTGATCAGGGGGAGAAGCAGGCCATCCGTCTGCAACGGCTCATTTCAAAACCGGATCGCATGATTACCGCAATTTTAATTGGCAATAATATCGCGAACATTATGATGCCGACCATCGTCACAATGATTGCAATCGATAAAGGGGCCAACGTCGGGATTTGGACAGGGGTGCTGACTGTTATTTTGATTGTCTTCGGTGAAGTTTTACCCAAGACGATTGCCGCAACCTTTGCGGACCGTGTTGCGTATGTGGTCGCGCCAAGCATTTCCCTCCTCGTCAAACTTTTGACCCCGCTCACTGCTTTGCTCGCTTTGTTCACCAATATTTTCATCCGGATTATCTCAAAGGGAACCGTAACGGAAGCGACGTTGACGAAAGAAGATCTTCGCTCGTTAGTGGACATCGCATCAATTGAAGGAACATTTGAGCAGGATGAATCCCTACGCTTAAAAGGGGTGCTCGACTTTCCCGAAAAGGATGTGTCGGACGTATTGGAGACGCATCGGACGGATATCGTCGGGTTGTCGATCGACTCTACTTACGAGGTAGTGCGGGACACTATATTGGAACATTCGTATACACGCTATCCTGTTTACGAGGAGAGCATGGATGCGATTGTAGGGGTCTTTTATTCCAAGATGATCATCAGTTGGTCGTTGGAACCGGATCGGAAGTTGGGGGACCTGATTGACCGCGATCCACTCTATGTCGTCCAATCTTCCAGCGTGGAGCGTGTCTTTAAGCTGATGCTTTCCAAGAAAAAGCATATGGCCATCGTGTTGGACGAGTATGGCGGGACGCTTGGAATTGTGACGCAAGAGGATATTATCGAGGAAATGATCGGACAAGATATCGAAGACGAAACCGACCAAGAAGAAGAAGAGCTCGTTTATGAGAAAACAGACAATATGCTAGTCTGCCACGGACGGCTGGAAATTGTCGATGCAATGGAACTGATGGATATTGAACTGCCGACTGATAATGAAACCTTAGGTGGGTTTGTCCTGCAAGAGCTGGGCCATCTTCCGGAGCCGGGAGAACGTTTCACATATGAAAACCTTCGCTTTGAAATAGAAGAGATGGACCGGAGCCGGATTTTACGAATGAAAATTACAATCAAGGAAGAGGAAAGTGAGACGCCGGCCACATGAACAACGGGTTGACCGGTTGATTTGTTCACGTATTCTTCAATATGCTTACAAGTTTGTAAGCCAACTGAAAGAGAATCCGATGGTTTGTAATCTCCGTATTGTCGATAATGATATTAACAGTAAGAATACGGGGGCGCTACGATATGAACCAAAACCTAAACGACTTATATGAAGAATACGGACGTTACATATACCACCTATGTTTGAAATTGACACGGAACAAAGAGGAAGCGGAAGATCTGATGCAGGATGTCTGGGTGAAGGTCGTCCGCTACAGTGGGCGAATGGCTGATGTCGATCATATGAAAGCATGGCTGACGACGATCTGCATGAACACCTTCCGCGATCGCTATCGGAAAGATGTCAGAAGAAGCAAGCATGTGATGCATCAACCCGAGTCACTTGATGTGCCATTGCTCGACTTAGTGGAAAGCGATGGACCGACACCTTCCGAATGGCTTGAGCGAAATGATATTCAAGTCCGGGTGCAAGAGAAAATTGGTGAGTTGGACCATATTTATAAAAAAACGATAGAATACTTCTATGTATACCAATATTCATTGATGGAAATTGCAGAAGAGATGAAAGTGTCCATCGGAACGGTGAAATCCAGGCTGTTCCGGGCCAAAAAATATTTGAAAGAAATCCTCATGGAAGACAATACCGTGCGTGACTATGTCATCGCGTAAGCACAGCCCATTTGCGGCTGTGTTTTTTTGTTTGCCACTCTCCGACTCAGGGAATCTATGAATGACAAGTTGTAAGAGAACGGGGATGGATAGTATGACGAGGAACAAGCAGATAAATCGTAAAAATGTCGCAAAGCCGATCATGATTGGCCTGCTGTTACTTTATGGGCTGCTCTATGCCGGAGTTATCATATGGCATACATATAAACCTTTGCCGAATGGGATTTCGTATGCAGGGGAGATGCATTTTACAGATGATGTAGAAATGTTTACGGACTTGACGTACGCCCAGAATGAAGCCGGCGATGGGATGGTGCACGAATTGTCCATCTTTGAGGAAGTCTATGACATGGTGGATGAGGCGGAGGAATTTATCGTCCTGGACTTTTTCCTTCTCGATCATTATTACGACGAGGATGTGGACTTTCCAAAACTAGCCGAAACGCTGACAAGTCATCTCGTCAATAAAAAGAAGGAACAGCCGGAAGTCCGTATCGTGTTCATTACCGATCCGGTCAATACGGGCTATGGATCGTATGAATCGAAATGGTTCAATCAGATGGAGGAAGCAGGAATCGAGGTCATTTATACAGATCTGGATCCGCTACGCGATTCTACCCCCATCTATTCGGGGCTGTACAGAACCCTTTTCCGTTGGGGGGATTTTGAAAAGAAGGGTTGGATCCCGAATGCCATGGCAAGCGAGGCGCCGAATATGACGCTGGCTTCCTATATGAAATTGCTGAATGTCAAAGCGAATCATCGGAAAACTCTCGTCACGGACAAGGCGGCTTTAGTGACTTCCGGCAACCCGCATAATGCGAGCGGTTTCCATGGAAATGTCGCGCTGAAAGTGAAGGGGCGCGTGCTGAACGATATTTTAGAGGCAGAGGAGGCTGTCCTCGCTTATACGAACGGAGGAACGTTGCCGCGGGTCGAAATGGAGGTGCCGGCAGACGGAGATTATGCGGTGCAATATGTAACCGAAAAAAAGATTTTCGATGCCTTGTTAAGCGATATTCATAGAACGCAACCTGGGGATACAATCCGGATGGGAATGTTCTTCATTGCGGAACGGCACCTGGTCAATGCACTCGTTGACGCGGCAAATCGTGGAGTCAAAGTGGAAATGATTTTGGATCCGAATGAAAACTCTTTTGGAAATGAAAAGTCAGGCTTACCCAATCGTCCGGTCGTACAGGAAATGATGGAAGACACAGATGGAAAGATGAATATCCGTTGGTACAATACAGTGATCGGTCAATATCATACGAAATTGGTCGTCATCCAAACGGCTGAGGATACGTATATTACAAACGGGTCCGCAAATCTGACGGAACGGACGCTGGACAATTATAACTTGGAAGCGAATTTGCGGGTGATCGCTCCGAATGACAGTGAATTGGCTAAAGAGCTAGACGCCTATTTTCAAAGATTATGGGAGAACGAAGATGCCTTGTACACTGTGGATTTTGAAACATATCAAAGCGAATTCACTTTTCTGCAAAGGGGCATTTATACAATACAAAGCTGGTTAAAGTTGACGACTTATTGAAAAGAGGCTGTCCGAAAGGGATGGCCTCATTTCAATTTGATTGCTGATCAGAAATTTTACTCGACTCCTCTTATGGAACTGGAGAAAGCCGACTCCACTTCATGGCAATCAAGAAAATCGGGAGAGTTGTTTGTTTAACTCGGCCAGTTTTTCTTCCATGGTCGCCAGACGGGCTTCTGCTTTCTCAACGGACTGGTTGTGTCCGGTCGATTCGAGTTTCTCGATATCACCTTGGAGATTCACATAGTCCATTTTCAGTTCAGCGATCGCGGATTCCAATTGGCTTTTATTCATAAGCGTAGGCCCCCTCGTTTTTCTATTAGTGTAGCATACGAGAGGTTTCCTTGCCGGTCGAACCGCCAAGTTTCCGTTTCGGATACTCCAAATAGTAGCGGATCGCTTCGCAGACCGCGTCCTTGCCGTCTCCGAGCCCAAGCGAAAGTTGTTTGGCCACCGCTTTTTGGCGGAGCGACTCGTGCAGGAGCGGCTCCATCACCGCGTTCAACAAACCGGATTGCTTCACTTTACGGCCGAGGCCGAGGTGAATGAAGCCATGCTTCTCTTTCGGAAAGGCGAGACCAAGCTCGAAGTCATTTTGTGCCAAGACAACGCAAGGAATCCCCATCACCGCCACTTCATATGGCATATAGCCGGATGAACAGAGCACGACGTCAGCTGTTGAGCAAACTTCTGCAAAACTATAGGGAGGCGAGATGATCTTCGTATTGCGCCGGCTCAAGGCCATAATCCGTAGTGTGCTAATATCGTGTGCATAATGCTCTCCTACAAGGATCGTTATTTTGAGAGGTATTTGAAGTTGCAGCATATGGCGCAAAGCCCGGTACGTCAAATTCCCTTCATCCTCGTCTCCGAATGAAATGACAAGATGAGGTAGTGGCCCTGCAGGTTTCTGGCGCAGTCCGATCTCTCTGAATGATTCGACCTCTTCATCCGGAAAGAAACTCGTTGTGCCGATGACAAAGTGATCCGGCACCTCTTCATTGGAATCCATATACAATGTTTGAAAGACGAGATCTGCCAAATTTCCACCGTCGCCGAAATCATCGAAATGGATGATGGAAGGAACGAGTTTCGTAATCGTTTCCACATCCTCTTGGGTCGTCGATCCGCTATCGCGGATAAGGAGATCGGGTTTCAATACAGCTAAAGTCTTTGGAAGAGCGGCTTGGCCAATAATAGATATGCTTCTAAACCCGTCCGGTGCCGGGGGAGAATTTTTCCCGCAGAGGAAGACGATTTCCGTTTCTTGTCGGAGTTCATGTGCAAGCATCGAGGCTCTGCGTTCGGGATACGATCCTTTCCCTTCCGAACGCGCAATATAGAAGGCGATACGTTTCTTTTCTTGTCCGCTTATTGGAATCACCCTTTCATGGAATCTTAAGTACTCATCCCTTCACGATATGTGAAGAAATAGACATCTATGCTCCTTACCGGAAAGTCAGTTCTGTCCGACGGTCACGGCGGGGTCATTTATCTTGGCTGAAATGTATGGCAAGGCGAACTCATACTGTCAAATCCGCTTCATGACGGGCTTTCATTGAATTGTTGGTGAACGGGAAGGGGAGTATGGTAAACTGTCATTATTTCAATTGACTCGGCGAAATATTTCGCACCAATGCGGAGTGGCAAGCGCAAATTGCCCGTTTGAACAGAGGGTTGGATAGATTCAAAAAAGGCAATTGATTTTGGGGGGATTCCATTGTTTAATTCAATATTGTTCGATCTGATGCTTATTATTTTGCTTGGGATGTTATCGCAATGGATCGCTTGGAAATATCGGATGCCGGCCATTGTCATCATGTCGGTTGCCGGTTTGCTGGTGGGGCCTATTTTGGGGTTGATCGATCCGCAGGAGAGCATGGGCTCGTTGTTCGGGCCGATCATTTCATTTGCGGTTGCGATTATTTTATTTGAGGGCAGTTTGAATTTGGATTTTCGGGAAATTAGAGAGTTCAGTAAACCGGTCGCCCGGATTGTGACGGTGGGGGCGTTCATCGCGTGGATTGCTGGTTCGCTCGCCGCCCATTATTTGGCTGGGCTTTCTTGGGCAGTCGCCTTTATTATCGGAGGGCTTTTCATCGTGACGGGTCCGACCGTCATTTTGCCTTTATTGCGGCAGGCAAAGTTAAAGCCGCGTCCGGCAGCGATCTTGAAATGGGAAGGGATCGTGGTGGATCCGTTCGGGGCGCTTCTGGCCGTATTTGCATTTGAATGTATCAAGTTCTTGAATAGCGAAGTGACGCTGAAGGCGCTGCTCCTGTTTTTCGCCGCCTCTCTATTCGCCGTGCTTCTTGGATGGGGGGGCGCCCGTGTCATCGGCAATGCCTTCGAACGAGGCAGTATCCCGGAGTTTTTAAAAGCGCCGATCCTGTTCGTTGTCGTCATTTTCACGTTTGTCTTGTCGGATGAAATCATGCACGGTACCGGATTGCTGACGGTGACGGCGATGGGGATGACGATGGCCAATATGCGGCTGACGACGCTTCATGATGTGCGCCACTTCAAGGAGAACATTTCCGTTTTGCTGATATCGGGAATTTTCGTTATGTTGACGGCATCCTTGGATCCTCGTGTGCTCATCGAAATCTTCAATCCGAATATTATACTATATGTACTCGCGATGCTTTTCATCGTCCGGCCGTTGTCGATCTGGATTTCCACTATCGGTACCGATTTGAATAATCGGGAAAAGCATTTAATCGGTTGGATTGCGCCTAGGGGAATTGTCGCTTTGACGGTGTCTGGTTATTTTGCCACTATTTTATTGGAGAGCGGCTACCAGGATGCAGAATTGCTGACGGCCCTGACGTTTGCGCTCGTGTTCTCTACGGTCGTACTTCACGGTTTTTCGATTGGCTTCTTAGCGAAGCGATTAAACTTGACTACAACGGATGAATCCGGAGTTCTTTTGGTGAGTGGGACCCGATTCGCGACCGAATTGGCGGTTTCCATCAAGGAAACGGGGAATGCTGTCATGCTAGTCGATCAATCATGGGCGGGTCTGTCTCATGCGCGGAAGCGGGGGCTTGCCAGCCATGTCGGGGATATTTTATCGGAGCAGATTGAATACCATTTGGACTTGACCCCATATCGGTATATGCTGGCGATGACGAAAGTGGATACGTATAATGCGCATATTTGTACAGATTTTGCACCGGATTTGGGACGGGAGCATTTATTCCAGACGGCATTCCATGTGGGAAAAGACGTGGAATCGTTTCATATCACGGGTGGGCAGACACTCTTCACGCCGGCCATTTCCATTTATGACTTGGAGGAACGGATGGACTCGGGGCATGTCATCCGCAAGACGTTGATTACAAAGCAGTATAGTTACACACAATATTTACGAGAGCGGGATGATACTTCGATCCTTTTATATATCCATCGGGCGGACGGATCGATCGGGTTTTATTCGCCAGATATTGAATTGCAGGCATTTGCAGGGGACGCGGTTATCGCTTTGACATCTCCATCCAAGTCAATCGAGCGTATCAAAGGCCGGCTGGAAGAGGAAAACGGGAAAAGTACGGTTCCGGTGGAGGAGATCGAGGAATTCTTTACGGAAGAGAAAAAGCCAGGAAAACCGAACATCCCGGGGGATGCGCCACTCTCCACCCGGTAGGGAGCTCCATTCCGAGTCGGTAACCGGATTTTCTGTTACGATAGGGAAGGATTAGGAAAGAGGAGGGTTTGATTTGAAAGTTTTGTTTGTGGACGGGACCATTATCGGCAGCAAAACAGGTGTGGTGCTGGAAACCGTCCGGCAATATATCGAAAAGACCGGCTGTGGCTATGACTTGGAATTGCTCAAACTGGCAGATTACGACCATCAATTCGTCGATGGACGCCCTGCGAATGCATATAATGAAGACATGCAGAAACTGGTGAAGAAGCTTGAAGAGGCGGATGGCTATATTTTAGCGACGCCCATTTTCCAGGGTTCGATTCCGGGTGTGTTGAAAAACGCGTTTGATCTGCTCCATCCGCATGCGATGCGTTACAAACCGGTATCCATCGTGGCGAATGGCGGCACGTATCAGCACTATCTGGTCGTCGAAAATCAGCTGAAGCCGATTTTGGATTACTTCCGTTGCCTAGTCACACCGAATTACGTCTATACTCATACCAGTCATTTCGATGAATCCAATAAAATCATCGATGAGGACGTTCACAACCGGTTACGCGAACTGGCAAGAGTGTTTGTCCAATATGCGGAAATGAGCAAAGTGCTCCCGAAAAAAGCATTGGATGACCAATAAGGGAAACCCGCCTGGCTATTTGTGCCATGCGGGTTTTACTCTTTAATGGTGTCTTTAATGGTGCCAGGCACCGACACAATTTAGACACGATTTTTGTGAACGCCATTCAAGGAACTTCAAAATAAACATTTGGAGCTGCTTTTGGCTGCAAAATTAAAAATTGGCCGGTTGTATGATCGAAATAAAGCGGCAAAGTTCAGTTATCGCATTGTATGTGTAATTGACACAATTCTCCCCATCTCTTACTGTGATTTGAAAAGTGGAGAGGATGAGGGGAATGGCGAGGAAACGGAGAAGGTGGAATCCGGAACGGTTTGACCATGTTGTCATGCGCGGGAATAATCGGCAGGATATATTTCATGATAGGGGAGATATATCATCGTTTTTTCGCGCCATGCACTATACTTATTCAAAATATCCCTTCACCATACTTGCGTATTGTATTATGACAAATCATTATCATCTTTTAATCCGATCGCCGGAAGTCCCGCTTGGACAAGTGATGGGCTATTTGAATCGGCGCTATAGTGATGCGTACAAGAAAAAATATAACTATTCCGGCCACCTTTATGAAAGCCGATATTTTTCTGAAATGGCGTCCAGCCCTCGCTCGTTATTGCTAGTGAGCCGCTATATTCACCGCAACCCGATTAATACAAAGATTCCCATGGTGAAGAAGATGGAAGATTACCTGGACAGCTCATTTTATTTATATAAGAATGAGAAGGAATCTCCCTATCCTTACCTCGACTTGGAGTTGCTGCCTTCATTCTTGAGTGAAGCCACCAAACAGAATCGTCAGGCATACTGTTTGTTTTGTGAAGAGGAAAAGGAGGGAAATCTAGAATCCCATCCGCAGGGAATGAAGGACACTTAACACAAATGATATAATGAAGTATCTGCAATGTTACAGTTGCTAACTTATAAATAGATCAAGTTGTAGAAGCGAATATGAATGTTTAAACATTCACGTTTGTTTGGGTGCCTGGCACCAGAAAGAGAGAGGGGAACTAATGATGTCCAAATCTGTAGTGTTAGCTGAGAAGCCGTCGGTCGCTCGCGATATTGCGCGTGTGCTCGGTTGCCATAAAAAGGGGAACGGTTTTCTCGAGGGAAACCAATATATCGTCACTTGGGCGCTCGGCCATCTGGTGACGCATGCCGATCCGGAAGGGTACGGAAATGAATATAAGGAATGGAAACTGGAACATCTACCAATCATTCCGGAGCCTTTCAAACTCGTACCGATTCGTCAGACGTCCAAACAATACAATGCGGTGAAAGCCTTGCTCAGGCGGAATGACGTCAAAGAAGTGATCATCGCAACGGATGCAGGGCGTGAAGGGGAACTCGTCGCTCGCTGGATTTTGGAGATGGCGAAAATCAGGAAGCCAATCAAACGGCTCTGGATTTCCTCCGTCACAGACAAGGCGATCAAAGACGGTTTTAACCAATTGAAGGATGGTCGTCAATACGATAATTTATATGAAGCTGCCGTTGCCCGTGCAGAAGCGGATTGGGTTGTAGGCATTAATGCGACCCGGGCACTGACGGTAAAATATAACGCCCAACTGTCGACGGGCCGTGTCCAGACACCGACTCTGGCCATGATTGCGGAGCGGGAAAAGCAAATTCGCGAGTTCCAGCCCAAATCCTATTACGGTTTGCAGGCCTTAACGGAAACGGCGAGATTCACTTGGCATACGAAAGCGGGACAAACCCAGTCATTTGATAAAGAAGCGGTCGAAGAGGTACTTCAGAAGCTGGATGGGGTTCATTCCGGCAAGGTGCTTGAGGTGAAATCAACCCCTAAATCACAGCCCGCACCATCTTTGTTCGATTTGACGGAATTGCAAAAAGAGGCGCACCGCCGCTGGAGCTGGTCTGCAAAAGAGACGCTGTCCACGCTTCAAAATCTATATGAACGCCATAAAGCAGTCACCTATCCACGGACCGACTCGAAGCATTTGACCTCCGACATGGAAGGAACGTTGAAAGAGCGCATCAAAGCGGTAGATATCGGGCCGTATCGCAAATCGGTCAATGCGCTTCTCCGTTCCAACGCCATCAAGCCGCAAAAAGGCGTCATTGATGATAAGCGGGTGTCCGACCACCACGCCATCATTCCGACTGAGGAAACACCAATCCTTCAAGACTTGTCCGACAAGGAGCAGCGTCTATATGATTTAATCGTCAAACGGTTCCTGGCCGTCTTTTTCGGTGCGTTCCGCTACGATCAAGTGACGGCGGAACTCGAAGCGGGCGAGGAACTATTCAAAGCAAAAGGCCGCACAATTACAGACGAAGGTTGGAAAAAGGTTTATTCGACTGAGGAAGAAGAGGCGGACTCGGATGCGCTTCCTCCTTTCCGAAAAGGGGACGAAGTGAAAATACGGGCCATCGTCATGACGGATGGACAAACGAAGCCGCCTGCCCGGTTCAATGAAGGGACATTACTGGCAGCGATGGAAAACCCGGTGCAATTCATGGCGGGTGAATCCAAAGACCTCATCAAAACGATTGGGGAAACCGGTGGACTTGGTACCGTGGCGACCCGGGCGGATGTCATCGAACGGCTATTCAGCACATTCGTCATTGAGAAAAAAGGAAATGATATTTACACGACATCCAAAGGCCGCCAACTGCTTGAATTGGTTCCGGAAGATTTAAAATCACCGGCTCTGACGGCAGAATGGGAGCAAGGCCTGACGAAAATCGCCAAAGGTCAAATGAAAAAAGAGACGTTCATGAAAGACATGATCGACTTCTCAAAAAAGACCGTCAGCGAAATCAAAACCGATGATAAGAAATTCAGGCATGATAACGTGACCGGGAAGACTTGCCCGGATTGCGGCAAGCTGTTGCTGGAGGTCAACGGAAAGCGCGGCAAAATGCTTGTTTGTCAGGACCGGGAATGTGGCCATCGCCGCAATGTCTCCACGTTGACGAACGCAAGATGCCCGATATGTAAAAAGAAATTGGAATTACGCGGGGAGGGCGATGGCCGGATTTTTGTCTGCAAATGCGGTCACCGCGAGAAGCTATCCGCCTTTGAAAAACGCCGGGCCAACTCCGGAGGGAAAAAAGCTGACAAACGTGATGTGCAAAAGTACATGAAGAAACAAGAAGAACCGGTCAACACTGCAATGGCGGATGCGTTGAAGAAATTATTCGATAAGTGAGTGGGGTTGCTCGGACGAAAGTTTTGGGTTAGAGGAAATCCAAGGGTCGGATAGGTCTGGGTGGCACATATCTTTTTGGAGCTTTTGGAGGGTTTATTCTGAAAAAAATCCAGGTATAATTAAATTACTTGTATTTTGCGAAAATAACCTGTCGGAGGTGAAGTTTCATGAATGCCGTCTTGGCACAATCTGCAGGCGAACAGATCCAGCGATATGATGCGATCCGTCGGCGCAATGCCGAAACTGCTTATGATCGGAACGTCCAATACAACGGACGCAATCAAAAAACGATTGAAGAGTTGGAA
Organism: Sporosarcina sp. 179-K 3D1 HS; assembly: GCF_047228905.1. Taxonomy (NCBI): domain Bacteria; kingdom Bacillati; phylum Bacillota; class Bacilli; order Caryophanales; family Caryophanaceae; genus Sporosarcina; species Sporosarcina sp. 179-K 3D1 HS. The sequence continues at coordinate 100,830 of NZ_JBFEGI010000006.1, read as the reverse complement.
GCATTATTGGTCGGAAAAAAGGAGCCTGCGAGCGACTCTGAAGTCAAACCGGAAGTGAGGCAACTCGATGCGGGTCAGATGAAGCAGGTTGCGCTACCACTCGGAAAAACGCTGGAGGAAACGATAGACCTATGGCGTGACGTCCGAGCGGATGCGTTGACGGAACCGGAGCCGACCACAGCGGAGTATCAATTGGCGGCCACAGCCTCTGCCAAAATACGACAAACCGAAGCGCAAATCGCCATTCAGAATCGTATCCGTTCTGACATGGAACAAAACGCTGCGCAGCAAGAAACGGTCGCGACTAACATTCCGACAACGGAGCTTCCTTCTGCCGAAGAGCGCGAATTGTACCTAATGCAAAAACGTTTCCAACAGGCAATCTCCGCTTACACTGTACAAGCAGACGCCCGGCAAAACGGCTACGCCATGGAAGGGCCAAGCTTTTCACGAACTGCATAATAACAGCAAGGTCGCCCTCGGTGGCGGCCTTTTATTATGGAAAAAAGAAGGCACTCCGCTAGCTTCCAAATCAAACCGCTATTATTCTCCCTTGTCTACATGCTACATTAGAAAGACAATGGGCCAGCAGTGTAGCCCGAAGTTGACTGTAGTTCATCCAAAGGAAGGGATTCCATGGCGAAAAAGAAAAATGTGAAGACGAATGCGGTCCGGATCCTCGAAGGCGAGCAAGTCAATTATGAATTGATGGAGTACGCAGTGGACGACGGCCTGCTCGATGGGGTATCGGTCGCCGAGAAAACGGGGCAGGACACGGAAAAGGTGTACAAGACCCTAGTAACGATTGCAGGCCCTCCACGGGAACTGTTCGTGTTCCTCATCCCTGTCGTAGCGGAACTGGATTTGAAAAAAGCGGCGCGGGCTGCCGGGGTGAAGAAATTGGAGATGCTGCCTCTGAAAGACCTGACGAAAGAGACTGGCTACGTACGAGGAGGCTGTTCGGCTGTCGGCATGAAAAAGAAGTACCCAACCTTCATTGACCAATCTGCTGAAAACCTCAGTCAGATGGTAGTCAGCGCGGGGAAGCCAGGCCTGCAAATGAAACTCACACCCCTAGATTTGGCCCGCGTGGCGGAAGCGGTTTTTGAAGACCTGGTAAAGACCTAATGCTACAATTGTAGGAAAGGGCACATTTTGTCGAAGAAAGAAGAATCAGAATGGAAGAGAACAAGAGAAAGAGCTTACTATGGAGATGGATTTTTTTCCTCACGGGATTGATGGTCATGTCGCTAGGCGTTTCTATGACGATTAAAGGGCATCGGCTCGGCATCGCCCCTTGGGACGTGCTACATGTCGGTTTATATCAAAATCTTGGACTGACAATTGGCTCATGGAGCATTATAACAGGATTTATCATTATTCTGTCCACATCGGCAGTTATGAGAAAATGGCCGAAAATCGGGACATGGATCAATATGGTTTTAATGGGGCTATTTATTGATTTGTTCAACTGGCTACTTCCGGACTTTAGCACTCTTATGGGACAGGTGATCATTTACGTGATCGGGGTGCTCGTCCTATCTTATGGGGTCGGTATTTATGTTTCCCCGAATATGGGGGCGGGACCGCGGGATAGCCTGATGCTCATCCTGGTGAAAAAATGGGGTTTCAGCATTAAGGCAGTCCGGACGGGCATCGAGATGTCCGTTGCCTTTATCGGCTGGCTGCTCGGTGGTCCTGTCGGAGTTGGAACTGTCTTGATTGCGCTGCTCTGCGGGCAAATTATTCAGATCGCTTTACCACAATGCCAGAACCTATTATTGAAAATCCTCAAGGAAGAAGACGAACAAGTTTTATTGAAATAAGCAAAGCACAGGCAGACAAGCCGTGCTTTTTTTCTTTTTCCATGCATAAGATAAGCGAACGTACAGAAAGGATGGTCGGCATATACGGGACGATAACACAATACATGGGAACTTCCTATACAGGTCAGGGGATTTCGCATAAATATGATAAACTGATCGCGACAGCCGCGGAGACGGTTTTCCTAAAATGCCCTCCGACGAACGCTATTTCAAATGCATTGAATGAAACCGCCATGCATTTTGTCAAAAGAGGGTTTGATGTCGATCGTTTCATGGATCCAATCGAGTCGGATAAAACGGATGCTATCTTTATTAAAGGGCCGAATCTTTTATTTCTCCAGGCCTCGCATCCAGTTGCCCTCGAACCGACAGACCTCGGTGGTCGGCACCGGGTCATCAGCTTCTATCATATGTATGAGGAAGAAAAACTACGGGAAATGAACAAAGCCGTCGCTGCAAATCGGAGTGAGGCGGACATTGCGCTCGAGAAGGCACTACACGCCTTGGCGCAAGCGAAAAAAATTCATGATGAATGGGAAACGGTCAATATTGATCGGATGATGTGGAATCTCCATGAGCAAATGATTGCTTCATTGAAAGAAGAATTGTTTGGAACAATCCGGCTGAATAAAAAATCGGCAGTCTCCCATCGAATGATTGGCTCCTTGACGTTTAGTGGCGGAGCCCATGATTATATTCCGTCCATTACGAAATGGTCGGAACGCCGGCTCCTGATCAAAGGACTGCCGGGGACGGGGAAATCGACCTTGATGCGAGCACTCGGTGCGGAAGGGGAAAGGCGGGGATTCGATGTCCTTTATGGTTGGTGCGGCCTCGATCCATCGGGCGTCGATCTCGTTCAATTTCCGGAGTTGTCAGTGTGCCTATTCGATGCGACACAACCCCATGCCTATGATCCGGAACGCCCGGAGGATGAATTGCTGGATTTGGTGCATATGTGTGCTGAGGATGCGGAAGCTGAAGAGCGGATCAGCACCATCCGGGAGGCTTACCGTGAAAAAATAATGGACGCTACCGGCTATATGCAGGCATTCGCCCAAGCGCGGAACAATATGATTCAGCAAATGGACTCCGCGATCCGGGAGGAAGTATTTAATGAGAAGGCGGCCTTGTTGTTACAGGAGGAATAAAAACGACCCGCACGGTATCGTTCCGTGTGGGTCGTTTGATGTTAATCTTAGTTCAGCAGAAGACGCAATCACGCCGAGGCGTGATTGATTAGAATAATAGATGAGCAATTCCTGCAACAATCGGCAAGGCGATCAGTGTACGAAGAAGGAAAATGATAACTAGATCCAAAATGTTCAGCGGAATTTTTGTTCCGAGAATCAGACCACCGACTTCAGACATATAGATCAATTGCACGACGGAAACGGTCGCAATGACAAAGAGTGTCATCGGTTCGGTGATTGTTCCGGCTGCCAAAATGGCGGGCAGGAACATATCCGTGATCCCTACAACCATCATAGGCGCCGCTTCTACTGCTTGTGGCAGGCCGAGCAAAGTCAGGATCGGTTCAAACGGTTTCCCGAGAATCGTGAAAACGCTCGTATACTCGGCTACGATCAAGGCAACCGTACCGAAAGCCATGACGACCGGAGCAACGCCGAACCACATATCCAGCACATTCCGGAATCCATCCCCAACAACTTGCAAGAAGGAACGATTCTTACTCGCCGTCGTCAAGGCGTTTTCCAACCCGTGACTAATAACGTTATAGCCTTCAGGCAGTTTTTCTTCATTGCCAGTGAAAGGACGGCCGTCAATATACTCGGACCCTTTGCCGGAAAGAGGATAAATCCGCGGCATGATCAAAGCAAGGATAAAGCCCGTCAGCACGACCGTTCCGTAAAACGGCAAGAAGTAATCGTCCAAACCGACCGTATCAATGATGACAAGCGAAAATGTGATGGACACGACAGAGAAAGTAGTGGCGATAACCGCGGCTTCCTTTTTCGTATAATGACCGTCCTCATATTGCTTGCTCGTTAATAGGACGCCGATTGTGCCGTCACCGATCCAGGATGCGAGCGCATCAATCGAAGAACGGCCCGGCAGTTTGAATAAAGGACGCATGATTTTCACCATCATCGTTCCGAAAAATTCAAGCAACCCGAAATTCAGAAGCAATGGCAATAGCAAGCCGGCAAACAGGAAAATCGTGAATAAAAATGAAACAAGTCCGTCAGACGCTAACAGCAGGCCACCTGTATTTTCATTCCAAACGGCTTCCGGTCCGATCTGAAAAGTAACCATGATAGCGAAAATGGCACCTAATATGCGGGTGACTGTCCAAAAAGGCGAAACTTTAAATAGACCCGTTATAAATGAGGGCTTTACCCCGTCGCTCGGTTTAAAGAGGAACAGCAGCGAACCGAGCGCAGCGATTATGATAATGACCATGGCGGCCATTGGCATGGCAGGCTCTAGGATACCTGATAATATATCTGCAAACTTGGCGATTGGAACTTTCCAACCAGTCTCGAACTTTAACGGAATCATGAATAGGATGACCCCGAGAATGGAAGGTACGAGGAATAACAGCCAAGTGGATAAACTGAACTTCTTCACAATTCCAACTCCTTAATTGTATTTGATGCAAGGTCGTGAATAAATATACATTAATGGTTTTTATGCTGAATGTAAAGAGGATATCGTGAAGTTATATTCTTCAGTTAAATTAAAAAAAGCCACATATCCATCGAACCTTGTGCTGTTCGATGGATATGTGGCTTATATTATGGAATAGGCGCTAAGGTAAATCAAATCCTGCGCCGGTTCGATTGTTTATTCAAAATCCATATCCCAGCGGTACGTATAGAATCTTTCCTGGGTCAACCATTGGATGGCCTCCGGATCTTGTGCTTCCCACTTTTTCTCCATTTCTTGGAGCATCCAAATGGTTTGGGAGGCGTGGGATTTTAGTGTGGCAATTTTTTTCTCAGTTACGGTGGACACATCGTGAATGATATCCGGTTCTCCAAGGACATCAATCGTATTATTGGCAAATGCGATCGTGTATAGTTTTGGCCGTTCCGCTTCCGGTAGCTTGCGAATCGCCCGCACGACTGCCCGTGCGGTTGCGTCATGGTCCGGGTGGACGGACAGTCCCGGGTAGAACGTGATGACGAGCGACGGATTCGTTTCGTCAATCAAATCTGTGACTAGCTGGACCATTTTGTCGTCGTTTTCAAATTCAATCGTTTTATCCCGCAGGCCCATCATGCGCAAATCGTCCACGCCCATCGATTCGCATGCTTTCAAGAGCTCTTCCTTCCGGATTTGTGGCAATGTCTCCCGGTTTGCAAATGGCGGATTGCCCAAGTTCCGTCCCATTTCTCCCAGAGTCAGACAGGCATAGGTGACAGGAACACCCATCTCCCGGTATGTAGAAATCGTGCCGGACACCCCGAATGCCTCGTCGTCAGGGTGCGGGAAGATGACCAGTACGTGGCGTTCTTTCTGTATCATCAAATAACCTCCTTAATAAGTGAATGGGGTCTCGCTGATCTCAAGAGCGACCGCCAACTTTCCTTCCGCATCGAGCCCGGCCATCAGCAGTCGGTCATGCTCATCCACGGTATAATGGGTGATTCCTTGTGCGTAAATCCATCCAGATGGAAGCTTCAAGCCGATCCGGTGAGGTGAATCCCCCGCAACTTTCCCCAGTTCATATTTCACGACAACATTCCGGATAAATGCCCCTGCGTTAAAAAAGCCCTCATTAAAATGCGAGGCATATGAACCATTTGTTGTTTCCAAATGGATATAGATATCTTTATTTGCAAAGGAATCGATCAACTCCTGCAAATGCTCAGGTTTTACTTGCTCCATGGCAAATCCTCCTTCTTCCTACAGAATTGCTTCCCTCCAGTATATAGAAAAAAAGAGTTGAAAGCGATATCTGTGCTTTCCAGGGAAGTGTTGTTCGCAAAAGCCGTGGCAGATTCCGCCAATAGCAGTAGATTCCGCCCAATCGACCGAGGATTGCGACCAACTGTTGGGGAATCCCGCATAAGCAGCGTAGAATTCCGCCCATCGCGGGGAGGATTCCTCCCAAAGCAGTAGATTCCGCCCAATGGCCCGAGGATTGCGACCAACTGTTGGAGAATCCCGCTTAAGCAGCATAGAATTCCGCTCATCGCGGGGAGGATTCCTCCCAAAGCAGTAGATTCCGCCCAATGGCCCGAGGATTGCGACCAACTGTTGGAGAATTCCGCCCATCCCTCCGGAACTTCCGATTAGATCAGCTCCATCACTCCTGATATTCCGGATGCCCATGTCGGGAGCAGCCAAAAAGGTAGCAGGCGGTCTCGTAGTGGGTTTCGAACTCCAAAGCAGGAACATAGCCGGCGGAAATTTGTTCATAGAGTTTCATGTCATCTTGCAATCGCTCCAGAATTTCCTCTTTATCGCGTTCCGTCCAGTCTTCATCGCATTCTTCTTCCGCGGATTCTTGCCATTCTTCTAGCTTCAGTCGCCGCGCTTCATTTAAGACGTCCTCCGCTTGTTGCAATTGACCGAGTTTTCGTAAAGCAAAGACATAGCGGCCGACCCAATTCGGCTGTTTCCAATAGGCCTCCCAACCCTTCGCAAACCAACGGACCGCCTCTTCGAAACACTCGATGTCTACGTAAAGATCCGCTACTTCCACCTCGCCGACGAAATCATCATCGACTTCCGTGAAGGTGGCGAGTACCTGCTTCGCTGAGTCCCGCTCGCCGAGATCTACCAGGCATTTTGCATGGCTATAGAGCGCCGCGTCCGACTTTCCAGCCGCGCGCTTGAAATGATCGGAAGCTTCGGCAGTTTTGCCGAGCTCATAGGAAGCGGATGCTAAATTATGCCATGCCACTTTGGATTCATGGATGGTCAAAGCCTGCTTCCAAGCGCTCTCCGCCTCTGTCCATCTACCGAGCCGGTTATACAATTCGCCACGTAAATAATAGGGGAAATGCGAAGCCGGCTTCAGTGCCACCGCTTCTTCGGCAAGCTCGAGCGCTTTCTCAAATACATCTTCCTCATGACAATAAATCCATGCCAGATTCGTTAACGATTGGACATCCCGCGACCGGCGGACCGCTTCTTGGAATAAATCCAGGGCCTCCTCATATCGATTTTCCTCCAGCAACGCAATGGCTTGTCGATTCAGATCCAACTCAAATCCTCCTCTTCCTAATAAAAAACCAGGAGAGAATCCTCGTCTCTCCTGGCATCTGCCTTATACTTCGGTGATTGTAATTTCCGGTGCGCCAAATTTAGTTTTGGCACCGTGCATGACCGGCCCGACGTATTCATTTAATCTCCAACCATGGGCGATGGCGGCTGTGACGAATTCTTTCGCTTCCACTACCGCTTCTTTCACGTCCATGCCATTTGCCAGGTTGGCCGTGATGGAAGCGGCGAATGTGCAACCCGCTCCGTGATTGTAGTGCGTGTCCGTTTTTTCGGCTTCCAGCAATGTGAAGGTCTTTCCGTCGTAGAACAAGTCGGCCGCTTTGTCATGCTGCAGCTGTTTGCCGCCTTTGATGACGACGTTGCGTGGTCCAAGGGAATGAAGTTTTTCCGCGACTGTTTTCATTTGCTCGATTGTCGAAGGGGTTTTCATTCCCGCTAGTTGTCCGGCTTCGAACAAGTTGGGCGTGATGATTTCCGCTTTCGGCAGCAAGTAGGTCACCATGGCATCGACTGTGCCAGGGTTCAGCACCTCGTCTTCCCCTTTGCACACCATGACCGGATCGATGACGACGTGGTCTAGTCCCGATTCCGCGATCGCTTCGCCCGCCGTTTGGATGACTTCCTCCGTGCTCAACATCCCCGTTTTGATGGCGTCGATCCCGGTCGACAGGGCGGTTTTAATTTGCGCCTTCAATATGTCGACGGGTAGGGAGTACACATTATGGCTCCAGTTATTGTCCGGATCCATCGTCACGACGACGGTCAATGCCGTCATGCCATATGTTCCGTGCTCTTGGAATGTTTTTAAATCGGCCTGGATCCCTGCGCCGCCCGATGTATCAGAACCCGCGATGGTCAATGTCTTTTTCAGCTTCATGTTGGATAACCCCTTCTGCTTGTAATGAATTCCCCCTAATCTTAATCAATTTATAGGCAAATTACAATTGTCGGACTTTGTCTAATAGTTGTAGGGTAGGAAACTTTCCGCTAGTCTAAATCGTAGAAGATAGTGTCGAAATACGAGAGTAGGAGGGATGATATGGCGGAAGATAAAAAATTGAATGAGATTGAAAAACTATTGCAGGAAGTCCGAGCCTCACAGAAAGAATCGGCCGTTACAGTAGAGGAAACAGGTTATCGAAAACGAATCCCTTTTTGGAAAGTCGGAAAACTATTCTTTTCCGTGTGGCGAAAATCCTTTATTACGATAGGACTCCTCATCCTGCTCCTGCTTTTGGCATTGCCATTTATCACGTTTTACTTCCTGCAACAAGGGTCGACGGCTACTGAGGAAAAAGGCGTCTTCCTGGAAAGGATCCAAGAACTTCAACAGCTCACTACGGCTGAAGTATATACGAAGGTAATCATTGAGCGGCAAGACAATCAGCTATTCGGTCAAAGCATCGGCTTGAATGTACCGGGGACAAAGCGTCAATTATTAGTCATTATTCCGGGGGCCGTTAAAGCGGGAGTGGATCTATCGGGTTTGACGGAGAAAGATATAGTGGTAAATGAAGAGAAGAAGACAATTACACTCGCGATCCCACCCGCCACATTCCTAGGCGGCGCGGAACTCTTTTTCGATCAGGTCGAAGTGTATTCCTACGAGGGAGTCTTCCGGGAAAAACCGGATATCAGAGAAGCGTACGAGCTTGCGGCGGAGGCGAAGAAGCTGATTGTCGAGGAGGCCAGCGGGCAAGGCATCTTGCAGACAGCGCAGCGACAAGCGGAACAAACGTTGAAGGACATGTTTTCATTCACCGGCTACGATGTGACAATTGAGTTCAAGGAGTGATCGCGTGATGGAGAAGAAAATATTCGGCAATGACTGGGATGACGTGTTGGAACATGAATTCCAGAAACCGTATTACCAGGAACTCAGGGAATTTTTGAAAGTGGAATATAGTAAGGAAACCGTATATCCAGCCATGGATGATATGTGGACGGCGTTTAAATTAACCCCATTTGAAAAGGTGAAAGTCGTTATTTTAGGACAAGATCCATACCATGGCCCGGGGCAGGCGCATGGGTTGAGTTTCTCCGTCCAACCGGGCGTTCCGGTGCCGCCGAGTTTGCGGAACATGTTCAAAGAACTTTCAACGGATATCGGTTGTGAGATTCCGGAAACCGGCACATTGACGGGATGGGCACGACAAGGCGTCCTCCTGCTTAACACGGTGCTGACCGTGCGGGAAGGGAAGGCCCACTCCCATCGGGGACAAGGCTGGGAACAGTTTACGGACGAAGTGATCCGTCAATTGTCCGTGCGGGAAGAGCCGGTTGTATTCATTCTCTGGGGACGTCCGGCGCAACAAAAGAAAAAACTGATCGACACCACCCGGAACGCCGTCATTGAATCGGTGCACCCGAGTCCGCTCAGCGCCAGCCGCGGATTCTTCGGCAGCCGTCCTTACTCCGGAACAAACCAGATCTTGGAGTCTTGGAGTAAGGAACCGATCGACTGGTGCCAAGTTAATAGCGTTGAATAAAAGGGGAATGGCACTCGAAAGCTCGCTTCGCCCATAGTTTTGTGCAAGCTCATAACTCCGCGCAGGCGCTTATAATTCGGCATGGGCGCTCATAACTTGGCGCAGTCGCTCATAATTCCGCACGGGCGCCCATAACTCTGCGTAGGCGCTTATAACTCCACGCAAGCGCTCATAATTCCGCGCATTCGCTCATAACTCTGCACGGGCGCTTATACTACGCGCGGTCGCTCATAACTCCATGCCAACGCCCATAACCTCGCCCTTTCCCCCATATATTCCAATCGCCTCTCCGGTTGATTATATAATAGACGTGTCTTGCAAAAACAAGGGATGGAAAGCTATAGTAGATTTGAAAAGAGGGGATGCGAATGGCTGTAAATTGCTTTCGATGCCAATACTTCTTCGTGACATGGGAGCCGAAACACCCGAGGGGATGCAAGGCATATGGATTCAAAACGAGGGAGCTGCCGTCCGTCGTCGTCAAGCGATCCTCTGGCATGGAGTGTATGAAATTCGAACCGAAAAAGGTGGAGGGAAGACGATGATTTCACAAAAACAAATTTTAACCGAGATGGAACGACAACTGCAGATGGCGAAACGGGCGGGCGATGAGCGGACTGTCCGGGAATCGTTAGCCGCCATCCGTTCCCTTTGTGAGGTCGTGCTAGGCGGAGAAGGAAGTCGCGAGGAAAAAGTGAGTTCCCCGGTTATGCCGGTTGCTTCAGTTGAAGGGAAACTGTTGGAGGAAGACGATGCTAATGGAGGCTCTATTTTTGATTTCTAACGGTCACAACATCTAGTTTGAGCATAAATGTATGAACTTGACGGCTGTTCGGTCGCATAACGGATGTTTAATCGCCCGAATCGGAACAATCCCTCGCTGTTCGGTCGCATAACGGATGTCTAATTGCCCGAATCGGATCAGTCCTTCGCTGTTCGGTCGCATAACGGATGTTTAATCGCCCGAATCGGATCAGTCCTTCGCTGTTCGGTCGCATAACGGATGTTTAAAATATTCATAGCAAAGTGACGAATATCCAGACCAAATTGACGAATATCATGAAATCGTCAACTTTCCCTGTATAAAAATCAGATAAAATAGAAAGTACCACTTGAAGAAAGAAGGAAATGCTATGCCATTTTTCATTATCGCAGGTGCGGTCAATGCCGCGCTTGCTGTTGCACTCGGTGCATTTGGTGCGCACGCGTTGAAAGAGCGGTTGTCGGAAAGGTATTTGGCCATTTGGGAAACGGCGGTCCAATACCAGATGTTCCATGCCATCGGGCTGTTGGTCATTGGAATTTTAATGAGCACTTCATTATTTGGGCCATCGACTTCGCTGTCATGGGCTGGGTATCTCATTTTGGCTGGAATTATCATTTTCTCGGGAAGCTTGTATGCTCTCAGTTTATCGGGAATCGGTGTACTCGGCGCCATCACTCCGATTGGCGGCGTCGCCTTTATCCTCGGCTGGATCATGCTCATAATCACGGCAGTCAAATTTGGAAGATAAGACAAGGGGGTTCCCACTCCCTTGTCTTTTTTATCCACTAAATTGTAAAATGTCTGGATGCCGTTTTTCTCCCACTTTGTATACACTAAAGAGAGAAGGAGGCGTTCCCATGGTTCTGACGCTCACACGCTACAAGCAATGGATTTTCGGCACTTTGCTCGCTTTTACCTTAGCCAGTAATTTCCTCATCTATCGATTACCTGCTGTCATACCGGCACCTGCTTACTCACGGGGCGTCGTATTCGGCTCACTTCTTGATCTGGCAATTATCGCGCCGCTGCTTATCTTGGCAATGACCCGTAAGAAAGGGTTTACCGTGAAGCGGTTCATCACCTTCATGGTCGTCGGTTTGGTGGTCGCCCGATTTATTATTCCTGCATCGTACTTTGAACCATTCCAATTTGTCCCCTATGCCGCCATCGGTTTGGAAGGCGTCATCCTGCTCGCGGAAATCGGGCTAATTGTCCTGCTGGCAAAACATATGCCGACCATCCTGCGGGAAATCAAAACCGGTTCGGTCAGCGGCTTGTTCGCGTTCCCGGCAATGGTAAAAGAAAAAGTTTCCAGCCACCCATTAATCTCCATTATTATTGCCGAATCGTTGATGTTCTATTATGCCATCGCTTCTTGGAAACAAGCCCCACCCTTGGAGGAGTCGAAGTTCTATCTTCATCGTAAAACGAGCCTGATTGCTTTTTACATCATGTTGATCCATGCCATTGTCATCGAGACGGTAGGGCTGCATTGGTTCTTCCACGATAAATCGGTCATCCTCTCTATTGTGCTAATCCTTTTAAATGTCTACACGGTCCTGTATTTCATTGCCGAAATACAAGCGATCCGCCTCAATCCGATCGAATTGGGGGAGGATAAAATGCGGGTTTCCCTCGGACTGGGCAAGCGGATGGAAATTCCGTATAAGGCGATAGCCGATATCATATCGGGGGAGTCCGCCAATTCATACAAATTGGAAGAAAAAGGGCTAATACAATTCGTTGCAAAGGATTTTGAAGAGTCGAAACCCCAATTCGTCCTGCATTTCAACCGGCCACTCCAGGCAACGCTGTTTATGGGGATTGAAAAACAATATACAAGTGCGGCGATTCGGGTGGATGAACCGGAACGTTTCATCCGCGCTCTAGAAGGAAAAATGGGAAATTAAAAAAACTTCCGTACGCCCGATCCGGGGTACGGAAGTTTTTTATGGTTGTTGATTGAAATAGCGCATCTCTTCATCGAACTCTGCATAATCGAAATAAATCATGGGCATGAGAAAGCGATGTCCGGTTCCCGATTCGCTTAAAATGACATGGTCGCGTCCAGCTGCTTCCACCATGCCGCGGATCGCCTTCGTATTTTTCCCTGCTTCCACCGCATGTTCGAATGAAAAGTGGAAAGTGCCGATTTTCCCACGATTCAAACGCAAAATATTTTCGATATACGATTCCTCACGTCCTCCTAGGGGGGTAGGCGGCCTCCCGCTCGGAATCGTCACTTGCGGTGGCACGATATGTTGATTTTGGTAGGCGGGGTTCCAGTAATATTGAACCAATTCATCATCCTTTCTGTTGGGTAATCAATTTTGCCACGGCAATTCGATGCCCTTTGCATGAACCATCCGCTTGCGGAACTTCCGGTTGAATGAAATTACACATTTGGGCAATCTTGTTCAGCCCGTATGCTGCCACGGCAAAATTCCCTTGCCATTACCTTATGTCCGTCATCCCTTAAACATGCAATTGAAAATTGAAATTAAAAAAACCACATGCAGTCACTCTGCATGTGGCAACACTTCATCAGATTTTGAAGAATTCCGCTTTTTTATCGCCATCTAAAATGGTGCCGACAAAGAAGGAACCGAATACACCGTAACGAGCACTTACTTCGTCGAAGCGCATTTCATAGATAAGCTTCTTGAATTGGAGGACGTCATCCGAGAAGAGTGTGACACCCCACTCATAGTCATCAAAACCGACAGAGCCGGAAATAATCTGTTTCACTTTCCCTGCATAGCTGCGGCCGATCAAGCCATGGCTGCGCATCAATTCTTTCCGTTTCTCCATATCGAGCATATACCAGTTGTCATCGCCTTCCCGCTTTTTATCCATCGGATAGAAGCAGATGTACTGATTGCGCGGCAATTCCGGATAGAGACGCCCGCGGATGTACGGGTTCTGATATGGATCTTCGTCGGATTCGCCCGCAAGGTAGTTCGATAATTCGACAACGGACACGTAAGAATAGGTCGGAATCGTGTAATCAGCAATTGTCAGTTTATTGAACTCAGCCTCGAGCTCTTGTAATTCGTCCATTGTCGGACGCAATGTCATCAGCATAAAATCCGCTTTTTGACCGACAACTGTATAGAAGGCATGGCTTCCGGTTTTATTATCGTCCGCTTGTTGCAGTTTGTCCAAGTAGGCGAGGAACTCATCGACCGCTGCTTGGCGTTCCTCTTTTGAAATAGATTTCCAAGAGGCCCAGTCCATGGAGCGCAAGTCGTGTAATACATACCATCCATCGAGTGTGATAGCTGCTTCGTTCAAAACTATTCAGTCTCCTTCACGATATATTTACTTCTAAATCAAGTGTAGCATAAACTGCGCGGGAAGGTCTTTCCATAGCGCCGTTGTCATGAATTTGCCATGGATGTATCGCTTTTATCACCTGCCCGCTTCGTGTATGCTTAGGATATTGAATTTTCGTAAAGAGGTGTTGACAATGGATCTATTTGACGCAATACGGAAAAAATTGACCGGGGCTAAGAAGACGATCGTTCTGCCGGAAGGATGGGATGTCCGGATTGTGACGGCTGCAGCCAGGCTCCAAGCGGAAGGTTATGTAACTCCACTATTGCTCGGCAAAGAGGAGGAAGTGAAGTCGGCGGCTTCCCAAGCAGGAGTGGACATCACGGGCATTTCGATTGTCGACCCGGAGAAAGCCCCTTATTTGGACGACCTCGTGGAACAGTTTGTGGATAGAAGAGGAGGGCGCTCATCCGCGGAAGAGGCCCGAGAATTATTGAAAGACGTCAATTATTTCGGCACCATGCTCGTCTATACAAACCGGGCGGATGGCCTCGTCAGCGGTGCGGCCCATTCAACGGCGGACACTGTGCGTCCGGCGCTCCAAATTATCAAAACGCGGCCCGGGGTTTCACGGACGAGCGGTGCTTTCATCATGATGAAAGGGACGGAGCGGCTCGTGTTTGCGGATTGTGCAATTACGGTGTCACCAACCGCAGAGGAACTCGCCCAAATAGCGATTGAGAGTGCAAAAACAGCGAAGTCGTTCGGAGTGGAGCCGCGTGTCGCTATGCTATCCTTCTCCACCAAAGGCTCCGCGGTAACAGTGGAAACGAAAAAAGTGGCGAAAGCCGTACAAATCGCCCAGATGCTGGAACCCGATTTGCCACTCGATGGGGAATTTCAGTTTGATGCTGCGTATATTCCCGAAGTCGCTTCTAAAAAAGCGCCGGATTCAATCATTCAAGGGGATGCCAATGTCTTTGTGTTCCCGACGCTCGAAGCGGGGAACATTGGCTATAAATTGACTGAACGCTTAGGTGGTTATGAAGCAATCGGCCCGGTTTTGCAAGGCCTGAATGCACCGGTCAATGATCTGTCGCGCGGTTGTTCGGCGGACGATGTGTACAAAGTATCCTTGTTGACGGCAGCACAAAGTGTATCATCTTAACTTGTATGGTCTTAATTTGAAATCAGGAGAAGTTTGAAATGGCACAGTCGTTATTACACATACCACAATGGCGGTTCTTCGATGAATCGATGTCGGCCCGGAATCGTTCCGCCTTGGAATCTTTCGCGGCAGATGACACCCTTTGCCATCTCGTTGGCCAGCAATTGAGCGTACCGGCGGTCAGGACGTGGGTTCACGAAAACACGATTGTTTTAGGTATTCAGGATCACCGTCTCCCCCATGTGGGAGACGCCATCCGAATGCTGGAAGAGAGAGGTTACCGGGTCATCGTACGAAATTCCGGCGGTTTGGCGGTCGTACTGGATGGTGGCGTATTAAATATTTCCATCGTCTTATCGGAGCGCGAAGGGGCCATCGATATCCCTGCCGGCTACGAAACGATGCTGGAATTTGTCCGTCTTCTATTCCCGGAAGTGGGGAATCGGATCGAGGCCTATGAAATCGTCGGTTCCTATTGCCCCGGCTCCTACGACCTCAGCATCGGCGGCCGGAAATTTGCGGGTATTTCCCAGCGCCGGCTCCGCTCAGGCATCGCCGTCCAAGTTTATCTTTGCGTCGAGGGCAGCGGGTCGGCCCGTGCGGAAATCATCAGGGACGTCTATGACATCGGATTGCAAGGGGAATCGACCAAGTTCCGTTACCCGTCCATTCAGCCGGAAGTAATGGCATCATTGGAGGAATTACTCGGCATTCCGCTGACCGTGGCTGACGTCATGATCCGTGTGCAAACTGTCCTGAATGGATTGACCGATCGCGTCACATTCAGCGGCTTCCAAGCGGACGAAATGGAACTATACGCGTCTTACCTCAACCGCGTCGTCGAACGGAATCAGAAGATGTTGGTTTAAATCAAATACAGCTCCCTTTGTGATAGGGGGCTGTGTTTTTGCATAGTAAAGGTGCTAAGTGCTTTGTGATCTCTGAAAACCTCACAACGTATCCATCAAACTTCATAATGTCTCGACGGAACTCCTCAACGTTCGAGTCCATCCTCACAACGTTTAGTGAACCTCACAATGTTTCATTCCAGCTTGCAAACGTTTTAATAAAACCTCACAACATCATCGTTGAACTACACAACGATTTCCAAAAATTTCCCAACACTATACCCCAGCCACCAACACCCATCCCGATTTAAACGAAAAAAACCACCGATCAATGGTTAGTCGGTGGTTCTTTTGTGATTAAATTGCCGTTGGGCTCCATTTTGAAAACGGGGGCGGTCCGTTCGGCATCGTCTTCGAGTGTAACGAGGCGCCGTGCGCGATTCATGATCTGGACGAACTGATCGTAGTCATCTCGCAAGGTTTTGTTTTCATGACGAAGTTTCTCAATCTCTTTTTCGAGTTCTTCCATTTTTTCTGTTGCGATTTTCGCAGTTTGTTTCCAACGCAATGATTCGTTATCGCCTGCACCTGAATGATGCATTCTGACGAGATAGGCAATGACGGTATCCAGGGATAGGGCTGACAGCGGAACCGACGTTTTTTGCTCATCCTCTCCGCCTTGCGAAGGATTATACAATTGCTGGCCGCGCCGCTTGAAGTCTTTACCGAGAACGCGCATCGCCTGTTTCCGCTCTTTTTTCGCTTCAGCCAGTTCCTTCTCATAATCGCGTCGGACTACCGCGTTCCATCGGAAACCGCAAGCTGCCGCCGTCCGGTTCAGAGCGTCCCCGACCTCTTCGAATGCGCTCAATTGCGTACTACCTTCGCGGACATGCCGCAACACCGTCTCTGCCAATAAAACATCATTTTCTTCTACCCAAGCATCCTGTCTAACTTTCACCATTTCCGTGCCTCCTGCCATGTTCATAGTCTTTTTCTATCGTCAGTTTGGACAGAGTTCACGTGTTTTATTCATACAGTCTCCGTCAGTCTATTAAATTTTTTAAATGAGATTCCGGAATGATTCTTTTTCCATCTTCCTCCCTTCGCTCATTTTGTCTATACTAGAGGGAATGACTTTGACGGAGGGGCGAGCGGCGATGGCATATGAACATGAAAAGTTGTTGGAAGAAAAAGTGTTTAAAGATCCGGTACATCGCTATATTCACGTACGGGACAAAGTGATCTGGGATGTCATCGGGACCCGGGAATTCCAGCGGTTGCGACGAATCCGGCAACTCGGTACGACGTATCTCGTATTCCACGGCGCTGAGCATAGCCGCTTCCAGCATTCTCTCGGTGTGTATGAAATCGTTCGGCGAATTTTGGATGATGGTTTTGTCCATCGTCCGGAATGGAACCAGGAAGAGCGCCTTGTGACGTTATGCGCCGCTCTGCTGCACGATCTGGGTCACGGTCCGTTTTCGCACGCATTTGAAAAAGTGTTCCACTTGGATCATGAACAATTTACACAAGGTATTTTATTGGGAGACACTGAGGTGAATGAAGTGCTCCGCAGAGTAGGCGATGATTTTCCGCAAAAAGTGGCGGATGTCATTGGCAAGACGTATCCGGATAAGCTGGTCGTCAGTCTCATTTCGAGCCAAATTGACGCGGACCGAATGGATTATTTGCAGCGGGATGCCTATTATACAGGGGTGTCGTACGGCCATTTTGACATGGAGCGCATTTTGCGTGTCATGCGTCCGACCGAGGAGCAGGCCGTTGTCAAATATAGCGGCATGCACGCGGTGGAGGACTATATCATGAGCCGCTATCAAATGTACTGGCAAGTGTATTTCCACCCAGTGTCCCGCAGTGCTGAAGTGATTTTAATGAAAATATTGCATCGGGCGAAACAACTTCATGGAAAAGGGTATATGTTCAAGCAAGAGCCGGTTCACTTCCGTTCTTTCTTCGATCGGACGTTTAATTTGGAGGATTATATTTCGCTGGATGAGAGCGTGTTATTGACTTATTTCCAAATCTGGACGAAAGAGGACGATCCGATTTTATCGGATCTCTGCTATCGTTTTATTAACCGGAGACTATTCCAATATGTCGAGTTTGACCCGGCGACAGAGTATCGGAAGATTGGAGAGTTGGAACAGTTATTCAGAGAAGCTGCTATCGACCCCGATTATTATTTGATTGCCGACTCTTCCTCGGATCTGCCCTACGACTTTTACCGGCCGGGCGAGGAAAATGAACGTCTGCCAATCTATTTGCAAATGCGGAATGGGGAATTACGGGAACTATCCCGTTCCTCCGATATTGTGGATTCCATTTCGGGGAAACGTCGGACAGACCATAAACTCTATTTTCCGGAAGATGTCTTGCTAAAAGGGAAAAATGAGAATCCTATCTATGAGCGGATATTACATATGTTGAAAAAATGAGGGAGGGGTATGACCTTGTTACAGGAACATGCCAAAATTGCGCAATTCATTTCAATCGCAAATGAAGTGAATGGACGGAAAAAGTTGCAAAAGATGGTTTATATCGCAAAAAAGATGAATTTTCCATTCGCGGAAAAATACGAATTACATATGTACGGTCCGTACTCGGAAGAATTGACGCTTCGCGTGGAGGAGCTTTGCGAAATGGGGTTCTTGGCGGAACAATGCACGGACAAGGGATCGTACGTCCGCTACAGCTATCATGTGACAGAAGAGGGGGGGCGCTTTCTGGAGACGGCTGGGGAGCCGCCTGAGTTGCTCGGTGCCTGTATTGAACGGCTGAATGAAAAAAGTTCCCGCTTTCTGGAACTGGTATCTACATTACTCTATTTTGACCATCTGGACCGGGAAGAGCAAGTGGCCAAAGTCCATATCGTTAAAAACAAGCTGAATTTCTCAGATGAGGAAATGACCAACGCATTTGATTTTATTGCCGAACTGCAGCAATCCACGGTAAATTAAGAGAGACCGGCTTCCGGGGAGTATCCCGGGTAAGTCGGTCTCTCATTTTTTTACTGATCGCTCAAGCGATTTCCAGCGACGGCATAATGGCTTTTTGGCATTTCTTCAATAAAGACGACAACGGCTTCCGCAGGTGCACCCGTTGTTTCGACGACCACTTCCGTCACTTTTTCGCATAGCGCCCGTTTTTGTTCTTCTGAGCGGCCTTCGAGCATTTTCACAGTTACGTATGGCATTCGACTTCCCCCTTTCCCCGGAAATCCGGTATAGTGTATATACTATCAGATTTGGAGGGGACGAATACATGGCAAACGAAGAAAAGCCGAAGCAGAAAATAGGGTTCACCATTATAAAAGATGATCCAATCGATGGCCATCGAGGATTCGGAGTCGGTGCGTTATCCTTGGAAAATGTGTCGCCCGTCATAATCGACGTAGAAGAAGGGACCGCCAGCATCGAAATCGGCGCCATGCACGCACGAAGCGATCTGGAGCGGGGCATCAAATTTACGACGGATCGGGCGGATTCTGAAGGTGGCAAACCGTATTGGCTCGTTTGGGTCACTATTGACTTTAAAGAGGACGGGCCGTATTATGCCGGGATGACGGCGTGTGAAATGATCGTCAACCGCGAGAAGCGCCGCGGCTTTAAAATATTGGCCGATCATGTGAATAAAATGGACAAATCCATGAAGCGGCATATTATCGTCGATCATATGGACGATGACTCCAAAAAAGTACTGGCCGACTTTTTAGCCACTCATAATAAAGAGATGTGGGAGCGGAGTGAGCCAAAGCTGCATGTTGACTTGGGCGTAGATTCGCCTGGATTATGAACGATATGTGACAAATTCCGCATACTTCCCGTTCCGAGGTTGAATGTCGCCGGGAAAGGAAGTACACTAAAACTACAGCTTGCCATTGTAAGCTAGGACAGCCGGAATAGTGCATTTCTGACGTATGCCGTATCAAACAAACCCAAGCACGATACGACACGGCAGGACGCCTTGCCCGGTAAAAAAGCTTTCCCCCGTTTAGAGAGGAAAGCTTTTTTGATTTGGAATAAGTCAGTGGGCACCGCCCGTATCCTCCGCGGCCCGCACATAACTTCGGTTCCGCGCTCATAAGTCGGTGGCACCGCTGATATCCTCCACGGCCCGCCCATATTTTCGGTTCCGCGCCCATAATTCGGGGGCGCCGCTCATATTCTCCGCGGAACGCCCATAACCTTGGTTCAGCGCTCATATTTCGGGAGAACCGCTGATATCCTTCACGGTCCGCCCATATCTCCCGCTCCACCGCCCATAACCCACTAATTTCCCCAACACCATCACTCAAAAAATGAAAACGGGAAGAGGTCGAATTTTTTGTCGTCGCCTTTTCCAGAAGAACGGTGTTCGCGCAGGGTGCGATCGGTGCATAGTTTTTGCGGCATGTCTTTTTCCTTAACATAGACAACTCGTTGACGGTCGCAGTCACTGACGGCGATGCCTCCTGTTTCCACATCGACGATCACGCTAGTAACGCCGGGTGGAGGCAAGAAGGGCTCTGGCGTCTTTCCGTTATGCGCTTCCTCCATAAAATCCATCCAGATTTTTTTCGAAGCAGCCTTGTCGATCGGATCGCTCAACTGCAATCCTTTATCGAAGCCTGTCCAGATGCCTGCCGTCAATGAAGGCGAAAAGCCGATTAAATATTGATCCGACAAGGTCGTGCCTGATTTGGCGGCATAGGGGCGTGTCTGGTGTTGCCGCATGGAGATTCCGGTCGCCGTCAAATAGTCATTGAACACCGGATCGAACATGCCTGTCATCAAATGGGTGAGAATGAACGCATCCTGTTCGGTCATAACGTGCTTGCTCTTCGGGGTCTCATGTTCGTACACAGTTTTCCCTTCCGCGTCCGTGATAGCGTAAATGGTCATCGGTTCCACAGCCACCCCTTCGGAAGCAATGCGGTTGTACGCTTTTGTCATATCGGATAAGGTGACCTCTGTTGTTCCTAGCGCGACGGCCGGAGACTCAGGAAACTTAGTATCAATGCCGAGCCGCTCTGCCATTTTGGAAAACTTTTTGTAACCGATATCTTCCAGTGTCTTTACGGCGTAGATGTTATCCGAAATGGCGATGGCCTGGGCGAGTGAGATCGGTTGATTGGCAAATTTTCCGTTCACATTGTTTGGCACGTAGGTGGATCGCCCTTCATCGTACGTAAAGACCGTCTTTTCGGTCGACAGGAAGGTGAGCGGGCTATATCCATCCTCCAGTGCAGCTGCATATAAAATCGGTTTCATCGCTGAACCGGGTTGCCGTTTTGCTTGGGTCGCTCGATTAAACGGGCTTTTGGCATAATCAACGCCACCTACAAGTGAGGTGATCGCACCGGTGTCCGGCTCCATCGAGATGAACCCGATTTGCAGGCCACTGTCGGGCATCCATTTGGCGATTGCTTCCTCCGCCGTTTGCTGGTGATGGGGGTCCAGCGTCGTCCGGATGGTCCAGCCGCCTTCTGCTGGACGCCGCCCTTTTTCCGCCAGCAATCGTTCCGCTTCCCTCCATACTTCATCCAAGAAATACGGGGCGACCCGCTTCGTGTCGGCCCACTCCTCTGTCATTAAATGAATCGGCACCTTTTTTGCCCGTTCCTCCTGATGCTCGGTAATGAATCCTTGAGATTCCATCAGCGACAAGACCAATTGCTGGCGTTCCTTCGATCTCTCCGGGTTATCCAGAGGGGAGTAGACCGACGGACCTTTTGCGATGGCCGTGATGACGGCGGATTCCTCCAGCGTCAAATCTTTGGCCGGCTTTCCGAAATAAAACCGGCTTGCCGCCTCGACGCCATACATGCCGTGTCCGAAATAGACCGTATTCAAATAGCCTTCCAAGATGACATCTTTATCGTAAAAGCGCTCCATCCGGTACGCATAGAGCGCTTCACTGATTTTGCGCTTCCAGCTCTTTTCATGCGTCAGAAAGAGATTTCGTGCATATTGCTGGGTGATCGTACTGGCTCCCTCGGCTTTACGCATCGATTTAATATCTTTCAATACGGCACCCGCGATCCGTCGGTAATCAAACCCACTATGCTTGTAAAAATTTTTATCCTCAGTCGCAATGACCGCATCGACCAACAAAGGTGAAATTTCATCAAGACTGACCCAGTACCGTCTCTCGAGGGAAAAGCGGTCGCCAATCTGATTGCCGTTTTTATCTAGGAAAATGGTAGCTTTTGGCACACTTAATGAAGGGGCCCCCGTAATCTGGGCATAGATTCGAAGTGATAGAAAGACGGTCAATGCTGCGGTCAACGTCATAACTGTCAGCAACAGCACCCGCCTAATCGTCACTTGCCGCTTCCTCTTTTTTACATATACCGTCCGTCGCATAGGATCCCACCCTGTCCTTGTCATTACGTTCAGTATGCGAACCTAGGAAAGAGATTAAACGGGGGTGAATGAAAAACATTACTTCCTTTCCGGATAGATTGAAATGTAGGGCGGGAGAACGGTATAATAAAAAGATATGTGGAGGTGACCGTATGGAACGGCAACATCAAGGGAAACAAGTGGATATCCGGCTCCATTCGTCAATCCGGCATCCGGGACAAGTCAAGGAAACGCACGAGTTCCAATTGACGGGAAGGCTCATTGAAAAAAGGGGAACCTCGTACTTGCAATACGTAGAAAAACAGGACGGCACCATCGAGACAATCGTCAAACTGGATCCGAAAGACGCGCTTATCATGCGCAAAGGAGCCGTACAGATGCGACTGCCTTTCAGTATGGAAAGCAGACGGATGGGTTCATACGGCAGCGGGCCGGCTACCTTCGATCTTCACGTCCAAACAGATCATTTGCAGTTTACCAAGGAACAGGAAGGTCAGGGCGGCGAGTTCCATGTCCAGTATCGGCTGTTGGATGGCAAGTCCTTACTCGGCACATACCATTTGACTATTACATATACGGAGGGAAAATCATGAACGCGGTAGAAAAGATTCAAAATGAAGTGAAAGAGGCATTGCACCAAGCGGTGATTGCGGCCGGGCTTGTCAATTCGGCGGATATTCCGGAAATCATGTTGGAAACACCGAAGAACAAAGAGAACGGCGACTATGCAACGAATATTGCGATGCAGTTGACCAAGCTTGCCAAACAACCACCGCGTGCCATTGCGGACGCGATACTCGGAAAATTGGATACGGCGGGAACGGCGATCGACACGATTGAAGTGGCGGGCCCAGGTTTCATGAACATCCGTCTGAAAACCGATTACCTCGGGGATGTCGTGAAAACCGTATTGGATCAAGGGGAAAACTACGGTCGTTCCAACGCTGGAGCGAATGAAAAAGTCCAGGTTGAATTCGTTTCCGCCAACCCGACCGGGGACTTGCATCTTGGCCATGCCCGTGGCGCATCCCTTGGCGATTCTTTATGCAATGTCCTGGACTTTGCCGGATATGATGTCTACCGCGAATACTATATCAATGATGCCGGCAATCAAGTGCATAATCTCGCGAAATCGGTGGAAGCCCGCTATTTCCAAGCGCTTGGTTTGGAGAAGGATATGCCGGAGGACGGCTACCAGGGTCAAGATATCATTGACATCGGCAAACAGTTGGCAGAAGAGTTTGGAGATCAGTATGTCAACGTTTCAGAAGAGGAACGCTATTCATTTTTCCGTGAATACGGTCTGCAATTTGAATTGGCGAAGTTGAAAAAGGACTTGGCAGATTTCCGGGTTTCATTTGACAATTGGTTTTCGGAAACGTCTTTATATGAAAACGGAAAGATCGACGTGGCGCTTGATAAGTTGAGGGCGAACGGCCATGTCTATGAGGAAGACGGCGCGACTTGGTTCCGCTCGACGACGTTCGGGGATGACAAGGACCGGGTGCTCATTAAAAATGACGGCACGTATACGTATTTGACGCCGGATATTGCTTATCATGAGGACAAACTACATCGCGGCTTCGATAAACTTATTAACATTTGGGGAGCCGATCATCACGGCTATATCCCGCGGATGAAAGCGGCCATCGAGGCACTTGGCTATGACCGCGACACATTGGAAGTCGAAGTCGCGCAAATGGTCCAACTGTTCAAAGACGGTGAAAAATTCAAGATGAGCAAACGGACGGGCAAGGCGGTCACGTTGCGGGAACTCGTGGAAGACGTAGGTTTGGATGCGGTCCGCTACTTCTTCGCAATGCGTTCCGGCGACTCGCAAATGGATTTCGATCTGGACCTCGCGATTTCCCAGTCGAATGAAAACCCGGTCTACTATGCACAGTACGCGCACGCGCGGATTTCTTCGATCTTGCGCCAAGCCGCAGACACAGATCTGGCCGGGTCCGTGGAGAATGTCTCTTTATTGCAAGCGGAAAAAGAACAAGAATTGATGAAGAAAATCGGAGACTTCCCGAAAGTGGTGGCCGATGCGGCACGACTCCGCTCACCGCACCGGGTGACTACCTATATTCAGGAGTTGGCCGCTTCATTCCACAGCTTCTACAATGCGGAAAAAGTGTTGGACCCGGAAAATCGGGAGCTTTCCGAAGCGCGGCTCGCTCTTATCACTGCCACTCGCGCTACCATCGCAAACGCTCTGAAACTGGTGGGTGTTGCAGCACCAGAACGGATGTAAGAAAAAATTAGACCGCTACGCTTCGGTGTGGCGGTTTTATTTATGGGTAGAAGGTCTTGACTTGACAATAAAAGATGGAAAGTGACGGATAAACTTGTGAACTTGACGAATATGTTTCCGGAAGGGACGGATAAAGCCCGGAAAGTGACGGATAAGTCATCAAAAGTGACGGATAGCAGCAGGCCCTTCTTCAGAGAAGTCCTCGACACGCCCTTTTTCTATAGTATAATGAAACGGAGTAAAGGTGCCCTGCGTGTCTGGCGGGGTTAAAAGGGAAGCCGGTTGAAGTCCGGCGCGGTCCCGCCACTGTAAGTGTGAGCAAGTCGTGAGAAGTCACTGGAAACCATTCCGGGAAGACGCGGCAAGCGATGATCACGAGCCAGGAGACCTGCCTTTACGGATCACCCGTGACCTGCGAGGAAAAGGTCGGTGGAAATCGGACCGCTTTAAGGGCGCTTGGATTTTTACTTGCACATCCTCCGTATTTGTACGGGGGATTTTTTCAATTTAAACAGTAGAAAGGCGTGGGGGAATATGCAGTTCATTGCAACACTAGAAGGGTTTTCCGTGTCGTCCAACTATGTGAGTTTCCGGGCAGAACAACCGTTGAAGACACTATCTTCCGCTGTCCACAATGCCGGCATAGGGTGGTTCCGCGCCTTCGTGAATCGCCATGTGGATATGAATTATCATTGCGACGATGCCAAAGGGGAAATGGCGGCTTACCTTGAGCAGCAAGGGTTTCGAGCAGAAGAGACGGTTGGAATGATGACTGCCGTCTCGACCGAACATGTGGAAATCGGCCAATATGATGGCGATTTCGGTTCCGTCCTCATCGCCGTGACAGCAGGGGTCGGGAATGCGGTGGACGTCTCGCAAGCGCTGACAAGAGAAGAGGAACAGAAAATCGGCACGATCAATACATGGATCATCGTCAATGGTCAGTTGTCGGATGAGGCGTTCGTCCAAACAATGATTACGGCGACCGAAGCGAAAGTGAAAGCCCTTCATGATGAAGCGATCCAAGATCCGCTGACTGGCACTATTGCGACCGGGACATCGACTGACAGCGTTCTCATTGCGGCCACGCAGCAAGGAGAGTATCTGCCATATGCCGGAACGGTGACCCCTCTTGGAAAATTGGTCGGCCATGGCGTCTACGATTGTACGGTGCGAGCACTTCGGGCGTACAAGAAAGCGAAAGGGTGGACTACGTGATCCCGTCGCATTTCATCGCCATTGCCATCGGTTTTCTTTTAGACCGGCTCATCGGGGATCCGCCCAATTGGCCACATCCTGTCCGGTGGATCGGATCTTTCATTTCCAAGATGACGTTGCTTTTGAATAAAGGACGCCATCGCGTCTGGAAAGGGGCGGTGCTGTTCTTCGCAACGGTGGGAATCGTCACAGTAACTGCAGCGATCATCGTCTGGCTAGCTTATGAGATTCATACTTTCGTCGGGATTGCCATCGAAGCTGTCCTAATAGCGATCGGGCTAGCACAGAAAAGTTTGCGGGACGCCGCGCTAGCTGTGAAGAGACCGCTGGAAAATGGGGACTTTAAAGAAGCTCGGGAAAAATTATCCTGGATTGTCGGCCGGGATACCGAGAAGCTGGATGAAAGCGAGATTTCGAGGGCGACAATTGAGACGGTTTCCGAAAATACGGCTGATGGCGTGACTTCGCCTTTATTTTGGGCTTTTTTACTCGGGGCTCCGGGTCTTTGGCTATACAAAGCGGTCAATACGCTCGATTCGATGGTCGGCTATAAGGACGATCGGTTTGCCCAGTTTGGGAAGTTTTCCGCAAAGGCGGACGATCTGCTAAATTATATACCCGCCCGGATTACTGGACTTCTCATCCTCTTCCATACGGCAAATGAAGGGAAGTTGCCATTCGGGCAGCGAGTTGTCGGATTCGGTAGGGATTCGCGGCGCCATCCAAGCCCGAACAGCGGGTTTCCGGAAGCTGCGACGGCTTGGCAACTGGGTATCCGGTTAGGTGGGAAAAGTACCTATCGCGGCGTCGTTTCGGCGCGTCCGGAAATTGGGCCGGGAATCATGCCGCTGACAGCCAAGCATATACAATCCGCTGTCAGACAGATGCATATCGCATCCTTCGTGTTTTGGCTATGGATGACGGTGATCGGGGTGTTCATATTTGCGAATACATAATAAGGGATTGTTGACCGTAATTCTCGGCGGCAGCCGAAGTGGGAAAAGCGCATTTGCTGAAGATTATTTAGTGAAAAAAGCGCAGCGGACTGGCGGGCGTCTTGTCTATATCGCATCGGGAACAGCGACCGATGCAGAAATGCAGGCCAGGATTGATCAGCATCGATTAGATCGTGCACATATAAATTGGACTACGCTGGAACAATCCGTTCGGATGGAAGAGGTATTGCCATCTATCCGTTTGGGTGATTTGGTCCTTTGGGATTGCGCAACGACTTGGCTGGCGAATGAATTGTATGAAGGATGGGATGAAGGAACGCCCTGCATTCACCAACCGGGCTGTATGGAAGCGAAAGAAGAACGGCTCTATGAAACGGTAGAGGCCTTACGGCAAAAAGCCGCCCATCTCATCATCGTTTCCAATGAAGTGCTGGATGATATACCGATGAGTGATCCCGAAACGAAAATCTATATGAAATGGCTCGGGCGTGTCCATCGAGAGTTGGTCCGAAGAGCGGATGAAGCGATTGAAATGGATTATGGCGTGGCGATGTACTGGAAAAGGGGGAGAAACGATGAATGGACTAATGGTCGTAGGGACGGCATCCGATTCGGGGAAGACGATGATTTGCACAGCACTCTGCCGCATCCTCGCCAATGAAGGAGTACGGGTGGCGCCGTTCAAATCACAGAACATGTCGAGATTTTCGGCGAAAACAGAACGGGGCGAAGAAATGAGCCGTGCCCAATTTTTGCAGGCGGAGGCTGCCCGGACGACACCCACGGTTTATATGAATCCAATTTTATTGAAACCGGTCGCTTCGATGAAGTCCGAGGTGCTTTTTTTCGGGGAGAAGTTTGGCCCTGTTACGGGAATGACGTATCGGGAGCAGTTTTTCCAGCAAGCGGTCGAAGCGATCCGGACGTCCCTCGATCAACTGGCAAAAACCTATGAAACCGTCATTATCGAAGGGGCGGGGAGCCCGGCAGAAGTGAATTTGAACGATCGAGAAATCGTCAATATGCGGGTGGCGGACATTGCAGACGTCCCGGTCGTACTCGTGGCGGATATCGATCGCGGCGGAGCCATCGCCTCCATCGTAGGCACCTTGCAGCTTCTCGCGCCTGAGCACCGGGCCCGCGTGAAAGCGATCATCATCAATAAATTCCATGGAGATCCTGCCTTGTTTCAAGAAGGGGTCGATTTTATTGAATCCTATACGGGAATTCCGGTTGCGGGAATCATCCCATTTAAAGCTGATCACGGAATCCAAGAGGAAGACATGGAACGGCCGATCAGCCTGGCTCCAGCGGACGTGGATGTGTACGAAGCATGGGCGGATCATATTAAAGGGCATCTCGATTGGCCTTTGATTAAGAGCATTATTTCTTCGGTGGGAGGGGCCTCTGCGTGAACGGCATCTTACTCGCCATCCAGTTTTTTACGGCAATCCCTTTACAAAAGGAGTTTCCGCTTGGGCGGAAAGAAGTGACATCCATGTACATCGCGCTACCGTTCGTAGGGGCGGCAATCGGCTTCGGGATGTTTGCGGTTGCTGAACTTTTTTCCGAAGGGATGGGGCTAGGCACACTGCTCACGGCAGTGGCCGTCGTCACGACAGGCATTGTCTTGACAGGCGGCCTGCATTTGGATGGATGGGCAGACACCGGGGACGCGTATTTTTCGTACCGGGATCAGGCGAAGCGCCATGAAATTATGGATGATCCGCGACTCGGCGCATTTGGCACGATGGCACTCGTCCTGCTCGTCCTAGTCAAAGTGGCATTGCTCCACGAATTCTTGTCATCCGACGCCGGCTGGTCCTATTTGTATTTTCTCCTCATCCCCTTCTTGGCAAGAGCGGGAATGAATATATTCTTCGTAGCGGTGCCGCTTGCGAAAGACAAAGGGATCGCGCACTTTTTCAAGGAGAAGATGGCGGGCAAGGGAATCATCGGAGTTTCCATTGTGGCGAGTCTGCTATTACTGGCTATCATTGGATTCATGACAAACCAGATTGGAATGGCAGCTTCCCTTGCTGCTGTACTTTCGGGCGCACTGCTCCTTTTTCGGAAATGGACAATAAAAAACTTCGGAGGCGTTTCGGGTGACTTATGCGGTGCATTTATCGAAGGGGCGGAGGTGCTGTTATGGTTCGTCGTTATCGTATTCATTTGATCCGTCACTTGCCGACTGCAGGCAATCAAGCTCGTCAATACATCGGTTGGACCGATGAGCCAGTTGTCGTGAATGAAGGAAGGATTACAGAACCCCTGAATCCGTCTGTTGTGTATGGTAGTGACTTGCTGCGTGCGAAGCAAACGGCTGAACTTTATTTCCCGGAAGCGGCGTACGAAGCGGATGCGCGATGGCGGGAATGCAATTTTGGAGTATTTGAAGGGAAAACGTATGCGGAACTGGAAAAGGTACAGGAATACCGTGACTGGATCGACAATCCATTTTTAATGGCTCCAGAGGATGGTGAAAGTTTGAGAGATGTACAAAAGAGGGTCCTGGAAGCATTGGCAGAGCTTCCCGATGAAGCGGTAGTCGTCACGCACGGCGGACCGATGCGGGTCATCTTGACGAAATTTTCCCCAATCCCGCAGGAGTTCTGGTCATGGAATATTCCGCATGGCGTCGTATACCAGTTGGACTGGGACAGTGAACAAGCGTTCAAGGAGGGAAAGCCATGCATGTCTATATCGGCGGAGCTGCAAACGGAAAACGGGATTATGTGAGGGAACTGCTTGCGGGTCGGGAAGCGGCCTGGTACGAAGGAACACTTCCGGAGAGGGTTGATAGCACGGTAGTGGTCGCAGGGCTTGAAGATTGGATGGCCCGGACGGAGTTATCCGAAGAGGAAGCCATCCGCCAAGTAATGGAGAGCCTCCGAGGGCAAGAAACCATCGTTATCTTGACGGATATTGGCCGGGGCATCGTGCCGATGGACCCGGCGTTGCGGGACCTGCGCGATCGATGTGGCCGTTTGTACCAGCGGCTGCTGGCGGAAGCAGATGAAGTGACCCGGATTTGGTACGGACTGGCACAAACTTTGAAGAGAAGGGGAGAGGGATTATGAAAATTTACACACGGACAGGGGATAAAGGACAGACGAGCCTGATCGGGGGGCGTGTCGACAAAGACAGTTTACGCGTGGAAGCTTACGGCTCGATGGACGAGCTGAATTCATTCATCGGAAAGGCGATGACGGAGCTGGATCCGGCTATTTTCGCGGATCTGCTGAAAGATTTGGAAGCCATCCAGAATGAATTATTCGACGGGGGCGGTGACCTGGCAAACGTGATGAAGGAGCGCCATTACAAACTATCGGAAGAACCGATCGCCGTGCTGGAACAACGGATTGACGACTTGATGGAAGAAGCGCCGGAACTCGAGCGGTTCATCTTGCCGGGCGGTTCACCTGCTGCGGCCACATTGCATATCGCAAGAACGGTGGCAAGACGTGCCGAGCGATTGACGGTCACGCTCATGAAATCGGAAGAAGACGTGCCTGCTGTCGTCCAACGATACTTGAATCGCCTCTCCGATTATCTCTTCGTTGCTGCCCGTATTACGAATGCGAGATTGAATGTGCCTGATAATGAATATGTCCGCAGTGCGAAAGTGTTCCGGACGGATAAACCTGGCAAAGATAAAAAAGAGTAAGGAAAAGCCCGCGGTTTTCGCGGGTTTTTAATTTGTAAATAAAACATATTTTAGTTACTCTGTTGCGTTTACGGGAATTATAAATTGCGTATATAGTAATATTTTATTTAATGTATTGAAAAAGACGGAAAATATAGTATAATCAAATCATAATGAAAATCCAGCCAAATTATTGTACAGAGAAAAATATTCCGCATTGAATAAAAATTTCTGTTGACTGAATGCTCATTCATAACTAAACTGTAAATTAAGAGTAATTCATCATGTGTGTGTTAAACGAAAGGGGAGGGAATGAATGGGGCCATTACTAATTGCGAATTGGGTGTTGTTTTTAGCTGTAACAGCCTATGCGCTTGCATTGTTCACATATTTATTAAAAACACGATACCAATTCATTAAACTCGGCCGGAAAGAAGAGTTTGACAGCAATGTATCCAGAAGGCTTCAAAGTGTCTGGGTAAACGTCTTCGGACAAAAGAAATTATTGAAGGATAAGAAGAGCGGATCGATTCACGTCATGTTCTTCTATGGATTTTTACTAGTCCAGTTAGGTGCTATTGACTTAATTTGGAAAGGGCTTAAGCCGGGTTCTCATTTACCGTTTGGACCGATTTATCCTGGCTTTACATTTTTCCAGGAGATTGTTGTCGCTGTCATTCTTATCGCCGTTATTTGGGCGTTTCATCGCCGTTATGTTGAGAAACTTGTGCGTTTGAAAAGGGGTTGGAAATCGGGTCTTGTCTTGATTTTCATTGGAACGCTCATGTTATCGACTCTTGTTTCAAATGGGGCGAATATGATCTGGCAAGGACATGAGCCGACTTGGACCGAGCCGATGGCGTCCGCTATTGCCTCCGTTCTTAGCTTCATGTCACCGACCGCCGCTGCGGCTGTCTTTTTTGTCGCATGGTGGGTTCACTTACTGACTTTATTGACGTTCCTCGTGTACGTGCCGCAGTCGAAACACGCGCACTTGATCGCTGGGCCGGTCAATACGTATTTCATGCGGTTCGACCGCCGGAGCAAACTTGCGCCAATTGATTTCGAAGCGCTTGAGAATGCGGAAGAAGAAGATGAAATGCCAGCGCTTGGCGTTGGAAAAGTAACCGATTTCACACAGCTGCAAATGATCGACTTCTACGCTTGCGTGGAATGCGGTCGTTGTACAAATATGTGCCCTGCCGCCGGGACGGGTAAGATGTTGTCTCCGATGGATTTGATCACGAAGCTGCGTGATAACTTGACGAATACAGGGGCGCTCGTCACGAAGCAAAAGCCGTGGGTGCCGACATTCGCATTCAACAATTCGAAGGGCAACCAGATCGCGCTTGCTGCTGGTGCGGAAGGTGCGGTCCTTGACGATATTTATAGTCCAAGCCTGATCGGCGATGTCATCACGGAAGAGGAGATCTGGGCGTGCACGACATGCCGGAACTGTGAAGACCAATGTCCGGTCATGAACGAACACGTCGATAAAATCATTGACCTTCGTCGTTATCTCGTCATGACGGAAGGGAAAATGGACGCGGATGCACAACGTGCGATGACGAACATCGAACGTCAAGGGAATCCGTGGGGGCTGAACCGGAAAGAAAAGGAGAACTGGCGCGATGCCAATCCGGATCTCCATATCCCGACTGTCAAAGAAATGAAAAAAGCGGGCGAAGACTTCGAATACCTATTCTGGGTCGGCTCGATGGGTGCTTTTGATAACCGTTCCCAAAAAATTGCGTTGTCCTTTGCACATCTGCTGAACGAAGCGGGCGTCAAATTCGCCATTTTGGGGAATAAAGAAAAGAACTCCGGCGATACGCCGCGCAGACTAGGAAATGAATTTTTATTCCAAGAATTGGCGACATCCAATATCGAAGAATTCGAAAAGGCGGGCGTTACAAAGATAATCACAATCGACCCGCACGCATATAATATCTTTAAGAATGAATATCCGGATTTCGGATTCAAAGCAGAAGTCATCCACCATACGGAGCTTCTCCATGAACTCGTCGTCCAAGGGAAACTGAAACCGCAACATGCGATCAATGAAACGATCACATTCCATGATTCTTGTTACTTGGGCAGATACAATGACGTGTACGATCCACCGCGTGAAATTCTGAAGGCGATCCCAGGCGTCAAGCTCGTCGAGATGAAACGGAACCGCCAGGACGGCATGTGCTGTGGCGCCGGCGGAGGTCTGATGTGGATGGAAGAAGATACAGGCCACCGCGTCAACGTAGCGCGGACCGAGCAAGCGCTTGAAGTGAGTCCTGGAATTATCTCCTCGGGTTGTCCATACTGCTTGACGATGCTATCGGACGGAACGAAAGCAGTGGAAGTGGAAGATAAAGTCGGCACATATGATATCGCAGAATTGCTGGAGCGATCGATTTTCGGTGAGCAGAAGGAGATGGCTGCAACGGAAGAAGAGGAGCCGATTCTCCAATAAGTCATTGCAGAAAAATTAGTTTTATCGTACAATTGGATTAACTTGCCTCAAGTGACTTTATTTGTGGCTAAATAAGAGGCAGAAGGCATTAAGATTCAGAGGGATTCTAAACTCTCTGTCGAGTCAAGTTAAGCCTCCGGCGGATGTCACGGATTTTTTAGGGGTAGCTTTTCGAGCAAGCTCGAAAAAATCCGGACGCAATTACGCCGAGGCGTAATTGATTTAGAAACTGGACGGATTGCACCGATCTGTTTGACATCACAACTAATGCAGGGAGTGGGAACACTCCCTTTTTCTTCGAGTAGTCATTGAGCGAGCGTTCAGTCAACTAAATTCATTTCCATGAAGAGTTAACTATCAAAACGGAGGCGATGAAAATGGCAAGAACAGTTATTATCGGAGGGGCACGCACCCCGTTTGCAAAATTGGGCGGAGCCTTGCAAGCCATGTCGGCAAGTGATTTGGGTGGAATCGCGATTAAAGAGGCATTGCATCGCGCAGACGTGAAAGAAGATGAGGTTGACGAAGTCATCATGGGGACGGTGCTTCAAGCAGGGCAAGGGCAAATCCCTTCCCGACAAGCTGCGACGAAAGCAGGTCTTCCGTGGTCGGTGAAAACGGAAACGATCAACAAAGTTTGTGCTTCTGGAATGCGAAGTGTGACTTTGGGCGACCAACTCATCCGGTTGGGAGACGAAGAAGTGATCGTGGCAGGCGGCATGGAATCGATGTCAAACGCACCGTATTATTTGCAAAAAGGTCGCTTTGGATTGAAAATGGGCGATTCGCAATTGGTGGATGGAATGATTTACGACGGGCTATCATGCGCCTTCTCGCCGGAGCGGGTTCATATGGGAACCTACGGCAACCAAACAGCGGAAGCGTTTACACTAACGCGCGAAACACAGGATGAATGGTCATTGCGCAGTCACCAACGTGCAACGGAAGCGATTGAAAAAGGACTGTTTGCTGAGGAAATCATCCCTGTCGAAATTCCGCAACGAAAAGGGGATCCGTTGAAATTCGAAACGGATGAAGCACCTCGTCGGGATACGTCCCTTGAGTCGCTCGCAAAACTGCGTCCGGCTTTCGGCAAAGATGGTACGATCACAGCTGGAAATGCACCGGGCGTGAATGACGGAGCATGCGCCCTTGTGTTGATGAATGAAGAACGGGCTAAAAAAGAAGGGAAAACGCCGCTGGCTACAATTATAGGGCATGCTGAAGTCGCCATCGAACCTGAAAACTTCCCGCAAACTCCAGGTCTCGTCATCAATGAACTGTTGAAAAAGACCGGCAAGAAGCTGGAAGACATTGATCTATTTGAAATTAATGAGGCGTTTGCGGCTGTCGCACTAGCAAGCTCTCAAATTGCGGAACTAGACCCTGAGAAAGTGAATGTCAACGGCGGTGCGGTTGCGCTCGGTCACCCGATCGGGGCGAGCGGTACACGGATTATCCTAACACTGGCCCATGAACTGAAAAGACGCGGCGGCGGAATTGGCATCGCATCGATCTGTTCCGGAGGCGGGCAAGGCGACGCAATCATGATCGAAGTGGAAAATACAAACGAAGCCTAATCGAGTTGGAATCGGGAAATGGGAGGAATCACGTTATGGAAATCAAAAAAATAATGGTTATCGGTGCTGGACAAATGGGCGGTGGAATTGCCCAAGTTTGTGCGCAAGCCGGTTTTGAAGTGAAGTTGAACGATATCAAAGAAGAGTTTTACGATAGAGGGCTTTCCGTCATTTCGAAAAACTTGTCCCGCAATGTCGAAAAAGGACGCATGACGGAAGACGGGAAAAACGAAGTACTTGGACGGATTACAAAATCATTGGATCTGCAAGATGCGTCCGACGTCGATATGGTCATCGAGGCCGCTGTTGAAAACATGGTTATTAAAAAATCCATCTTTGAAAAGTTGGATCAGATCGCTCCCGCACACGCAATTCTTGCGACAAATACTTCATCTTTGCCGATTACTGAAATTGCGGCAGTGACGAAACGCCCGGAGAAAGTGATCGGTATGCACTTCATGAACCCGGTGCCCGTCATGAAGCTGGTCGAAATCATCCGTGGACTCGCAACGGCAGACGAAGTATATCAAGCGGTCGAGGATATGACTTTAAAACTGGATAAGACACCGGTAGAAGTGAATGACTTCCCTGGATTTGTTGCCAACCGCATCCTTATGCCAATGATCAATGAAGCAATTTACACCCTCTACGAAGGCGTCGCAAAAGAAGAAGCGATTGACGAGGTCATGAAATTGGGCATGAACCATCCGATGGGGCCATTGCAATTGGCAGACTTTATCGGACTCGACACATGCCTCTACATTATGGAAACGCTGTACGAGGGATTCGGGGACTCGAAATACCGCCCATGCCCATTGCTCCGCAAATATGTAAAAGCGGGCTGGCTCGGTAAAAAATCAGGCCGTGGCTTCTATGTATACGAATAAAGGAGAGCAAACGATATGGATTTACAATTTACCGAAGAACAACTGATGATGCGCGACATGGTGCGGAATTTTGCCAAAACAGAGATCGAGCCATTTGTTCCTCGAATGGAAGCAGGGGAGTTCCCGCGTGAGATTTTGACGAAAATGGGCGAACTCGGGCTTATGGGCATCGCAGTTCCGGAAGAATACGGCGGATCAGGAATGGATTTCATTTCCTACATCATCGCAATCAACGAACTTTCAAAGGTGAGTGCAGTTGTCGGTGTGATCTTATCTGTCCATACTTCGGTCGGAACGAATCCGATCCTCTATTTCGGTAATGAACAACAAAAGCAAGACTACGTTCCAAAAATGGCCAGCGGTGAATATCTCGGTGCATTTTGCCTGACTGAACCTTCAGCTGGATCGGACGCGGGTTCCTTGAAAACGCGGGCTATTAAAAAAGATGGCCATTATGTGCTGAACGGATCCAAAGTGTTCATTACGAATGGCGGGGAAGCGGATGTCTACATCGTGTTCGCCTCAACGGATCCGTCAAAAGGTTCGTACGGAACTACGGCGTTCATCGTGGATAAAGATACCCCTGGATTAATCATCGGTAAAGATGAGGAGAAGATGGGGCTTCATGGATCCCGGACGGTGCAATTGACATTTGAAGACATGAAAGTGCCGGAAGACAAAGTGCTTGGCGTAGAAGGCGAAGGATTTAAGATTGCCATGGCGAATCTCGATGTCGGTCGGATCGGCATCGGGGCACAAGCGCTCGGTATTGCAGAAGCTTCTTTGGAAGCAGCGACCGAGTACGCGAAAGAGCGCGTCCAGTTCGGCAAACCAATTGCCGCTCAACAAGGCGTTGGTTTCAAATTGGCAGATATGGCGACAGCAGTGGAAGCCGCTAAATTGCTCGTTTATCGGGCAGCGCAGATGCGAGCGGAAGGGCTGTCTTGCGGAAAAGAGGCGTCCATGGCCAAGTTATTCGCATCCCAAACGGCGGTCGACTGCTCGATCGAAGCGATCCAAGTATTCGGTGGATATGGCTATACGGAAGACTATCCGGTCGAACGTTATTTCCGAGATGCGAAAGTGACTCAGATTTATGAAGGAACGAGCGAAATTCAACGACTCGTCATTTCCAAACAATTAACCAAATAATCATATATGAATAAATACAAGGTGGGGACCAATATGGATTTCAAATTATCAGAAGAACATGAAATGATTCGGAAAATGGTGCGTGACTTTGCGGAGAATGAAGTCGCTCCAACAGCAGCGGAACGGGATGAAGAAGAACGTTTCGATATGGCTTTGTTTGAAAAGATGGCTGAGCTCGGCTTGACAGGTATTCCTTGGCCGGAAGAGTACGGGGGCATCGGCAGTGACTACCTCGCGTATGTCATTGCGGTGGAAGAATTATCCCGCGTCTGTGCATCAACAGGAGTTACCCTTTCCGCGCATACTTCTCTTGCAGGATGGCCGGTATTCAAATATGGTACAGAAGAGCAAAAGCAAAAATATCTTCGTCCGATGGCGGAAGGCACAAAAATCGGTGCGTATGGCCTGACAGAGCCGGGTTCCGGTTCAGATGCAGGAGGCATGCGTACGACTGCCAAACTGGATGGCGACGACTATGTCCTGAATGGTTCCAAAATCTTCATTACAAACGGCGGTATCGCGGATATCTATATCGTCTTTGCGGTGACAGATCCGGAATCGAAACATAAAGGAACGAGCGCATTTATCGTGGAGAAAGACTTTGCAGGCTTCTCCGTCGGGAAAAAAGAGAAGAAGCTCGGAATCCGTTCCTCTCCTACAACGGAAATCATGTTTGAAAACTGCCGTGTACCGAAAGAGAATCTTTTGGGTGAAGAGGGCGAAGGTTTCATTATCGCAATGAAGACATTGGATGGCGGGCGCAACGGGATTGCCGCGCAAGCAGTCGGAATTGCACAAGGTGCGCTGGATGCATCGGTCGACTATGCGAAAGAGCGTGTCCAATTCGGTAAGCCGATTGCGGCGAACCAAGGCATCGGCTTCAAGTTGGCTGACATGGCGACAGCGATCGAAGCTTCCCGTCTGCTAACATATCAGGCAGCTTGGCTCGAATCGAATAACTTGCCATACGGAAAAGAGTCGGCCATGGCGAAATTGATGGCCGGAGATACAGCGATGAAAGTGACAACCGAAGCGGTCCAAGTATTTGGAGGTTACGGTTATACGAAAGATTACCCGGTGGAGCGTTTCATGCGCGATGCAAAAATCACGCAAATTTACGAAGGGACGCAAGAAATTCAACGTCTTGTTATCTCCCGTATGCTGACAAAATAAACGGGGGGTTCGTATGGAGAAAAAACTAGTAGTCAAATCGTCTGTAAAAGACGAGAATTTGATAGAAAAACGTCGGGAGCAAATGATCCGGGGTGCCGTCAAGCTTTTTAGAAAGAAAGGTTTCCATCGGGCCACGACACGGGAAATTGCGAAAGAGGCCGGCTTCAGCATTGGTACGCTTTATGAATACATCCGAACGAAGGAAGACGTACTCTACCTCGTCTGCGATAATATTTACAACAAAGTGCTCAACCGCCTGAACGGATCGTTGGATCAAGAGGGGACCGTGGAAGGCATTCGGCTGGCCATCGCCAAGTACTTCCATTTGATTGACAATATGTCGGATGAGTTCCTTGTCATGTACCAAGAATCCAAATCCTTGCCGAAGGATGCCTTAGGGTATGTCCTGCAAAAGGAGATGGAGATGGTTGCCCTATTTGAAAACTTATTCAAAACCTGTGCCCGTTCGGGAGAACTCCGCATCACCGATGAAGAACTCCGGATCGCCGCCAACCACATCGTCGTCCAAGGACAAATGTGGGCGTTCCGGAGATGGGCTTTTGATAAAGATATGACCATCGAAGATTATATCCGTATCCAAACGGATCAGTTCCTCAACGGCATCGTCCGTGAACGCGAAGAAATCCGTTGAACATCGCTGTCTCCAGGGTGCCAGGATATTGTCACTATTCGCGTCTTTTTCGAATTGTGGCAGTACCTGGCATCCCGTGTAACAAAACTGGGAGCGCTTTCACTAGTTGAATGGTAGATTTGCAGGGAGATTGCAGTTTGCCCTCATCTTAATGAGCGCGTCTGTGGAAATATGCGCGTTTGTGGAAATATGCGCGTTTGTGGAGATATGAGCGTTTGTGTGGGGAATATGAGCGGTCCTCGGAATTTATGGGCGCTTGCGTGGAAATAAGATTGGTTCGCGGGAGTTATGATCGCCTGCGCAGAATTATGAGCGTTCCTCAAAACTTGATTCAAATAATAAAAGTATACTACGCCTAGTTGGGCAGAAGGGGTGTTTTAGTAATGGTAACAGCGCCAGTCGAGATTTATAAACCGAAGCATCACATCCGTTTTGTGACAGCGTCCAGCCTGTTTGATGGCCATGATGCTTCAATCAATATTATGCGCCGCATTTTGCAATCCAGTGGAGCGGAAGTCATCCATCTTGGACATAACCGTTCGGTGGAGGAAGTCGTGAACGCGGCCATCCAGGAAGACGTCCAAGGGATTGCCATCTCTTCCTATCAAGGAGGGCACGTCGAATATTTTAAGTACATGCACGATCTCCTGCAAGAAAGAGGTGCGCCACATATCCGCATTTACGGCGGTGGCGGTGGGGTCATTATCCCGAAGGAAATAAAGGAACTGCATGATTACGGCATCGCGTGGATTTTCTCGCCGGAAGATGGCCGTAAAATGGGCCTTCAAGGGATGATCAACCGCATGTTGGAAGAGTGCGACTTCCTGACTGAAGCGGATAATGAAATGGCCAACTTGGAAAAAGTGAACCCGGACCATCCTGAGACGCTTGCTAACTTGATCACTTATGTGGAAGAAAAGCATGGGAAAAATGATAAGCAAGCGGAACAGCTCATCGAAAAAGCAAGAACGCTCTCCAAAAATACGCCAATTCTCGGTATCACAGGAACCGGGGGAGCGGGAAAGAGTTCCCTTACCGATGAACTCATCCGCCGCTTCCTGCAAGAACTTCCAGATAAGAAAGTGGCCATTCTCTCGATTGACCCGACGAAGCAAAAAACGGGCGGTGCGCTGCTCGGCGACCGGATCCGGATGAATGCGATCTTCAACAAACGGGTATTCATGCGCAGCTTGGCGACACGTGGATCCCGCACCGAACTGTCGGGTGCCATCAAAGACGTGCTCGACGTCGTCAAAACAGCAGGTTACGACCTGATCGTCGTGGAAACGAGCGGTATCGGCCAAGGCGATGCGGAAATCACGGAAGTGTCCGATGTCTCAATGTATGTTATGACGAGTGAATTCGGGGCGCCGACGCAACTTGAGAAAATCGACATGATCGATTTCGCCGACTTGATTGTCATTAATAAATTCGAGCGCAAAGGTTCCGAAGACGCACTTCGCCAAGTCCAGAAACAATATCAGCGAAGCCGCGGCCTTTGGGATAAAGAGATTGATGCCATGCCGGTTTACGGAACGATCGCAAGCCAGTTCAACGACAAAGGGACGAATTCGCTATTTGCGGCAATCGTGAATGTGCTGAATGAAAAATGTGGCTTGGATTGGGAAACATCATATGCTCAATTCATCAAGACACAGAAACAGAATGTCATCATTCCGAACGA
The DNA here is from genome assembly GCF_047228905.1 of Sporosarcina sp. 179-K 3D1 HS. NCBI lineage: Bacteria > Bacillati > Bacillota > Bacilli > Caryophanales > Caryophanaceae > Sporosarcina > Sporosarcina sp. 179-K 3D1 HS. Next base: position 61,215 of record NZ_JBFEGI010000006.1, on the reverse strand, counting down.
CCGTCAGCACTACTTACGGGAAATTGCGAGTACGGTCCGAGATTACCATAAACGATCAGCGCAACAGGTGGAATTTGCGCGCCGTTTATTCCAACTGGAAGGCGCCATTGAAGCGGTGAAAGAAAAGGCGCCCGATGATAAGCTGGTCGCTTCTTTACAATCGCTTGCGGACGGTGTGAAAGATGAACTGACCGCCGAATCCAAGCGTATCATCCAAAATTGGAACGCACTGAAGGAATCGTATTCGGGTGATGAATTTGTTACGAAAATCCGAGACAAAGAACTTCGGACAGCACTTACGACAACGAGCTTGGCCGGCTTGAAAATACCGAAAGTCGTTCTACCGAAATTTGAAGACTATGGCGAGATTTTACGCTGGGTGTATAAAGAAAACGTACCGGGTTCCTATCCTTACACAGCAGGCGTTTTCCCATTCAAACGGGAAGGGGAAGATCCGAAGCGCCAATTCGCCGGAGAAGGTACGCCGGAGCGGACGAACCGCCGCTTCCACTACCTGTCCAAGGACGATGACGCGAAACGTCTATCGACTGCTTTCGACTCGGTTACACTATACGGAGAAGACCCGAATGAGCGCCCGGATATTTTCGGTAAAGTCGGTGAGTCCGGTGTGAGTGTCTGTACGCTGGATGATATGAAAAAATTATATGATGGCTTTGACTTATGCGCTCCATCGACATCCGTCTCGATGACAATCAATGGACCTGCACCGATTATCTTGGCCATGTTCATGAACACGGCAGTTGACCAGCAAATCCGCTTGAAAGAAGAGGAACTGGGACGCACACTGACTGTCGAAGAATTCACAGAAGTGCGCGACGCTACGCTGCAAGTCGTCCGAGGAACGGTGCAAGCTGATATCCTGAAAGAAGACCAAGGACAAAATACGTGTATCTTCTCGACAGAATTCGCGCTTCGCATGATGGGGGATATCCAGCAGTATTTCATTGACAAAAAAGTGCGCAATTACTACTCAGTGTCCATTTCGGGCTACCATATCGCTGAAGCGGGTGCAAACCCGATTTCACAATTGGCGTTCACGTTATCCAACGGCTTTACGTATGTCGAGTATTACTTGAGCCGCGGCATGCATATTGATGACTTTGCACCGAACCTATCCTTCTTCTTCTCGAACGGGCTCGATCCGGAATATACGGTGATCGGCCGAGTGGCACGCCGGATTTGGGCAGTTGCCATGCGGGAAAAATACGGGGCGAATGAACGCAGTCAGAAGTTGAAATATCATGTGCAGACGTCAGGACGCAGCTTGCACGCTCAGGAAATCGACTTCAACGATATCCGGACAACATTGCAGGCGCTCATGGCATTGCAGGATAACTGTAATTCCCTCCACACGAATGCGTATGATGAAGCAATCACGACACCGACGGAAGAATCGGTCCGCCGGGCGATGGCGATCCAGATGATCATTACAAAAGAGCATGGGCTTTCCAAAAACGAAAACCCGTTGCAAGGATCCTTTATTATTGAAGAACTGACAGACCTTGTGGAAGAAGCGGTCTTGACGGAATTCGACCGCTTGAACGACCGTGGAGGCGTTCTCGGATCAATGGAAACCCAGTATCAACGTGGGAAGATCCAAGAGGAATCCATGTACTACGAGCATCTGAAACATTCAGGCGAACTGCCGATCATCGGGGTGAACACATATTTGAATCCGAATCCTCCATCCGAGGAAGATATCGACAATATGGAAATCGCACGGGCGACGAAGGAAGAAAAGGAGTCGCAAATCATCAACTTGCGTGAATTCCAAAAACGTCATACAGGAGAAACTGAGAAAGCATTACAAAAACTGAAAGAGACAGCAGTGACCGGCGGCAATATTTTCGCGCAACTGATGGAAACTGTCAAAGTCGCGAGCCTTGGCCAAATTACAAATGCCCTTTACGAAGTGGGAGGCCAATACCGCCGCAATATGTAATTCGATCGGCTTGGGTGAAAATCCGTGTGAACTTTTAGTTCGGCACGGATTTTTACTTTGAAAATTGCTAAAATTGGTTCGAATTCATGGCGTTGGGTTGCTTCCTCCATGTATAATGGGAGGGACGATGGAAATGGGGTGTTGGCTTGAAATTTACTATTCATCTATTGATTATCACAATCCTAGTCATTCTTATCTTCTTGTTATATGGCAATGGATTAGGAGCCATCCCTTTCTTCCTTGCGGGCATATATCTGATTTTTATTTGCATTAAAGAATTTCTTCTTTTTAGAAGGAGCAAAAGATTGTAGCTAAATTCCGGAATTATTGTATATAATGAGTAGTATGCTTTCATCGGCGGATGTCATAAATTTTAATGAGAGTTATTTGGGTAACCTGAATAACAGCATCTACGACAGAGGTTGATATCCTTTATATCATTTTATATTAAAACCGCCTAGATGGAATTGATTTAGAAAGGACGTGCGTTTGTTGAATATCCGTGAACTGACAAAGGAGCAACTGGCAGAAGAGTCGATGATCGATATCGTCTATGCCATTTTGACAGAAAGACATGAGTCGCTTACATTCCAACAGCTGATGGATGAAATCCGCGAACTTACGGGAATAAGCGAAAGCGAAATGAAGGCTAAATTGCAACAGTTTTATACAGACCTGAACATTGACGGCAGATTCATCGCCATCCATGATAACCGCTGGGGCTTGCGCGAATGGTATCCGGTTGAGCAGATCGAAGAAGAGACTGCACCGGTCGTCAAAGTGCGTAAAAAGAAGAAGAAAAAAGTGCTGGATGATGAAGAAGAGGAAGAACTATACGATGAAGATGAAGAAGAGTATGATGAACTGATCGAAGAAGATGATGAGATAGAAGACGACGATGACCTCGAAGATGAAGAAGACGAAGAGATCATCGAATTGGAGGAAGATCTCCTAGAACCGGATGACGACTTGGAAATCATACCGGATGATGAGGATCTGGACCTTGAGGACGAAGAGGAAGAAGATGAATTTGAAGAAGATGAGGAGATTGAAGAATAATCTCTTGACTTCGCAAGTAGAACGCTATAAGATTTTACAGGGCTCCTAAAAAAAGGACACTTGAACTAATGCATATGCGCTCCTCTGGAATTCAGACGGAGCGTTTTTTAATTTTTCATTATAAATGTAGCGAACGGAGGAGTTTGGCATGACAAAGTATATTTTCGTAACTGGCGGTGTCGTTTCATCACTCGGAAAGGGAATTAATGCAGCATCCCTTGGAAGACTGTTAAAAAGTCGAGGTTTAGAAGTGACAATGCAAAAATTTGATCCTTATATAAACGTAGACCCGCGAATGATGAGTCCGTACCAACATGGAGAAGTATTTGTCACGCAGGACGGGGCGGAGACGGATCTCGACCTCGGCCACTATGAGCGCTTCATAGACATTGAGCTGAACAAATACTCGAACGTCACCATGGGTAAAGTCTATTCCTCCGTATTGAAAAAAGAGCGGAGCGGTGAATATATGGGCGCGACCGTCCAAGTCATTCCGCATATTACGAATGAAATCAAAAGCCTGATCAAGCGTGCGGGGAAGGAAACAAATGCAGATGTCGTCATTACGGAAATCGGGGGCAGCGTAGGGGATATTGAATCTCTGCCATATTTGGAAGCCATCCGCCAGATGAAGACCGACCTTGGGAAAAACGACGTCATGTATATCCATAATACGCTCATTCCGTATCTCCATGCGGCGGGTGAAATGAAAACAAAACCGACCCAACATAGCGTGAAGGAATTAAGAAGCCTCGGCATCCAGCCGAATATGATTGTTGTACGCAGTGAATATCCGGTTCCACAGGAGATGAAAGACAAAATTGCTCTGTTCTGTAACATTAAGCCGGAAGAAGTGATTGAAGCCCTGGATGCGGAGACGTTGTACGAAGTACCTCTCCGACTTCATGAGCAGCATATGGACAAAATTGTAGTGGACTTCCTCGGATTGGAAACGAAAGAGCCTGATCTTTCGGATGTCAAAGACCTCGTCCACTTGGTGAAATCCCTTTCGAAGAAAGTAAGCATCGGACTTGTCGGGAAGTATGTAGAACTGCAAGATGCCTATATTTCTGCAGTAGAAGCGCTTCGTCACGCGGGCTATCAATTTGATACAGATATCGAAGTGAAATGGATCAACTCCGAGGAAGTGAACGAAGAGAACGTAGCGGACATCTTGGGAGAAGTCGATGGTATCATGGTGCCTGGCGGATTCGGGGATCGTGGGATCGATGGGAAAATGGCAGCAATTCAGTTCGCCCGCACAAATAAAATTCCGTTTATCGGAATTGGTCTTGGCATGCAGCTGGCTGCGGTGGAATTTGCCCGCAACGTGCTTGGCATGACAGATGCCCATTCCACTGAATTCAACATGGAAGCTGAATATCCGTTATTTGAAAATCAATCCGATATGACAGCATCTAGCGAATCCGGTGGTCTAATGCGTCTGGGATCCCATCCGTGCAAAGTGAAGGAAGGAACGAAAGCGCGCCAAGCATACGGAGAAGAACTCGTACATGAACGCCACCGTCATCGTTATGAATTCAATAATGAGTATAGAAATCAATTTGAAGAAGCTGGCATGATCATGGCTGGAGTGAGCCCCGATGATGAACTTGTGGAAATTATCGAGCTGCAAGAGCATCCATTCTTCATCGGTTGCCAATTCCACCCTGAATTCATTTCACGTCCGACCCGTCCGCAACCATTATTGCGCGATTTTGTCGGTGCGGCGTTAGCTCATCAATCTGAATAACAAAAAAAACGTAGAGGCCGAAAAAAGCTTCTACGTTTTTTTGCATTCTTAAAGCTCAGATTTGTAATACGATGCACTTGTTACTCGCCCAGCATTTCATCGTAAGCTAATTTCACGGCTTCATAAATGAATAAGGCTGCAAGCGCATGGGGTTGGACGATCCGTTCGCCATTCTCTCCGGGCAAGAGTCCTTTCAATAAACCTGTTGAAATATACGTGTATGCCAAATCAGCAAGTTCATTGTCCTCGTCCGGTTTTTCCGCAGCAAGTGCTCCGAATGGGATGAATTGCTCGGCAAGGCTTCGAGCAAGCTCCAAAGCGGAGGGGTCGTTCACGCTGCGTGTCAACAGCCACACTCGATCAGCTGATTCGATCGCCATGCCCGATTCATACCGGACGGCTCCGGAAAACGGTTCAACCCCGTCCAGGGCAGTGAAAGTCACCGCCTCCATCTCGCCGAAGGCCGCCAGGATCACCCGGCCTTCCCCGACGGCCGCCTGTGCCAACAGACGGGCCGTTTCTTCAATTGCTTCCTCTTCATTCGAAACAATTCGTTGCAGCAGGCCACTCACCTGTGTCGATAATATTTTCAAGCTCATCACCTCTATTTCATTATAAATTCAATAAGACAAATAAACCGTATTTATGATTTGAACGTGACTGAAGAGTTAGAAATATTTAACAACCTAGGAAAATAGTTTTTATGGTATGCTAGAAGGATAAATGACTGTAAAATATTTCAAAAACCATCTGGCTTGGACGAAAGAGTGAAAAGAATATCCAATGGTTTTTAGGAGAAGGCGTGACCATCATGAAACGATACTACCAAGTGCCGGCCATCTACTTGCTGCCAGTTGTCCTATCCGTTATCCTTTTCGGATATTTCACGTTCCTCATTCTGAAGTATCCCGTTACTGGATTGGGCGTTGAAAAAATCGAAGACCGTTGGATAGTTTCGAACGTGATAAAATATAGTTGGGCTTACAACCAAGCCATTCAACGAGGGGATCATGTGCAACTTGTGAATGGAGAAACACCGGATCATCATTATACTGTAAATCGCTACCGGAGTGTCGAAAAGGTAAAAACGATTACGCTGGCAAGTCGTAATGGACTGGCCCGTACGTTTAAAGTGACCCATACGTTATTTAATAAGAAAGCCATTTTTTACGTAGTGTTACCCATTTTATTTTGCGCCACCTCCATTATGCTGAGCTTCTTTCTTTATCGAAAAGCAAATAACGAAAAATCGGCAAGAATATTATCTTATTTCCTGCTGTCCATCGGCATTTGTTATATCAGTATTTTTGTGACCGCGCGAGGAGACGTGCTTGGTAGAATCATCTTACTAAGTACCTTATCAAGTTCATTAATCCTATTTACGCATTTTTCGCAAAAATATTTTCAAGCTCTCGGGAAGACTTTTATCAATAAAAAGACATTAATCGGTTTATATATACTGAACTCGATGTTTTTAGTGGTGACAATCGGCAACCAATTGATTCATAACAGGTTTGACACGAAACGATTCGTTCTATTCTTTTTCTCGATGCTAACCATTTTTTTGCTGACTCTGTTGATCCGATTCTATTTGAAACATAAAAAAACGGAGGGCAGTGCGGTAATTGCCATTCTGGGAATGACACTTTTATTCGCTTTTGGTCCGTTGGTTTTATTTTCGGCACTCCCGATTTCGCTGACCGGGAAAGAATGGATTCCTATTGAAGTCACGACGGTCTTTATCATATCCATTCCTTTTGCTTTCGTCTATTTACAACTGGCTAAAAAACTGTTTGATATCGAGTTTTTCCTGAGCCGGTTGAGATATTATTCACTCGTGGCCTTCCCATATACTTTCATGATTGGTGCCTTGTTAATCATTCTCCTTGATATGGAGCGATCGCTTCCTGTCATTCTCCTCACCTTTATTATTGTTTTCTTTTGTACGACTGTATCTTTATATATAAAGGAAATATTGGATTACGAATTAAGGCATCATTTATTCTCACAGAAAAATCAATTTGAAGAGAGCTTGTACAAATTCTTTCAAAAAGCGAAATATGAGACCGAGGTAACGAGCTTGATCCAAAATCTTATGAATGAAATCCGGGATGTTCTGTTGGTCAAAGAGATTCAATACGTTGAATTGGTTTTGAAAGATGGAGAATCTAGATGGAGATTCAACAATCAGGATCATATCAGCTCCGCAATTGCTGAGGAACTCCAAAGGGAGCCTTGGGAGACGGTACAAACGGGGACGTTAGTGGAAGTGGCCGATCGGACGGCGATGGTCATCGGGGGAGCACGCGATACGAAACGAATGATCCTATTCGGATGCAAGAAAACGAACGCGCGGTTGAATGTGCAAGAGAGAATTTGGCTGGAGACGTTGGCCTACGTGTCGAGTATCCTGCTTGAAAACTTCCAGTTGATCGAGGGACTCGCCAAGCAAATTGAAGAGTACAAGTTGGAGCATGAATCGGAGGAGAATCATCCGCTTTGGCTGTCCCGGCTCTTATTTGCCTTGTCGGAAAAGGAACGCGCTAATTTATCGATCGATTTACACAATACTGTCTTACAAGACCAACTTCAACTATTGAGAGAGATTGATCGAATTATTATCAATGAGTCGAATTTCATCATTAAAAAAGAGTTGAAAGATGTTAAAGAACGAATGCTTGACATGATCCATTTAATCAGAGAGGCGTGTTACGAGCTGCGGCCTCCTTTTTTGAATGAAATAGGGATGATCCAGTCGATCCATCATTTGATCGGCCAAACAAAACTACGATGCGATTTTCTGCTGGACGACGAGTTGGATCCGGCCATTCAGCGGTTGGATCATGATTTGGAAATGACTTTATATCGGGTAGTACAGGAATTGTTAAATAACGCTATGAAACATTCCGAAGCATCTGAAGTGAAACTCTCATTGCGGAAAGAGGGACCTGTCTTGAGGTTACAATACAAAGACAACGGGATCGGATTCGATAAGGAGGCTATGACCAACTCTTTCAAAACAATGGGTTTATCCGGCATGCGGGAGAGGGTAAAAAGTGTGGGAGGCAGGATGTCGATTGAGACGGAAGTAGGAGCAGGGGTGGAAGTGCAGATCGAATTGAAAGTGGGAGGGACCAATCAAAGTGAACATATTAATCGTGGATGATCATCCGGTTGTCGGGGAAGGGACCCGTTCGATGATTGAACAAGAACAAGATTGGGAAGCGACCATCATCACTGATATGGAAGAAGCGATACAGGAGATCAAAAAGCAAACTTATGATATCTATCTTATTGACTTATTCATGCCTAACATGAACGGCATCGAGATGACAAAACTGATTTTACAAGAAAATTCCGAAGCGACGGTTCTCATCTACACGGGGTTCGATCTAGTGACACATTTTAACGTGCTCGTTGATGCAGGGGTGAAAGGGTTTATTAGTAAAACGGCCACCGGGGAGCAATTGACGACAGCCATTCACTGCGCACTTCGGGGCGAAGCTGTACTCCCACTCCATCTGGTAAAGCAACTCAGGAGAATCGATACCCTGCCTTCTACAGACGAAGGGCAGCTGAATATAGGCAATATCTTATTGACTAACCGGGAACAACAGATTTTGGAAGGGATTTCCAAAGGATTGACGAATAAAGTGATTGCCAGCAATCTTTCTATGAGCCAACGGACCGTTGAATACCACTTGACGAAAATCTTTTCAAAACTGAAAGTCAGTTCACGGACAGAAGCCTTGCTGAAAGCGAAGGAATACGGCTTGCTGTCCTTGCAAGATATAGGGTGAAGGGAGAAGACCGGCATAGTGCTGGTCTTTTCTCTTTTCAAAATAAGAAGTTAGGTGGGAGAAAAAGAACCGATACCGCAAAGAGGATGCGGAAAGCCGTAACTTGAATTACGGTGAAAATAATAAGATTTTATGTGAAAATAGATAGTAATATCTAAGAAAAGTTAATATGAATTCGTAAACTGATAAATTTTAACAGTTAACATATGCCATTTATTTATTATTCGAATAATAATGTTTTATTGTAGAGCGAGCAGCAAGGGATTTATTTTTAAAGGGGTAATTATTGGTAATTCAAATGTCGCTGTTTTACTTGGTTTTTCAAAAAAATTATCTAGCTATTATTTGATGTAATGAGAGGAAAAGAGGATCTGCCAGACGTGTAATAGTTTGTGTATCCGAGTAAATGGCTTAAATCCAATGATTATTCGAGTTGGACTCTAAAATCGCCCCTCGTTCCCATATTTTTGTTTGTTGAATATTTATTGGGATTCACTAGGAGAAGATGGTAATTTTACAGGGGTCTGCGATACATGGGAAGTTGGTATTTATCCCGTTAAAATAAATTTATAGAAATAAAAAAAGGATAAATCACTATTCAGTATAATATATATTATATATCTAACTGCTGCAAAAAACAGGGAAGAAGGTTATCAGATGAAATCACTTTTAATCGTTGATGACCAAGCAGGCATTCGTCTACTTCTTGACGAATTATTCCGTAAAGAGGGATATCGGACAAGGCTTGCCGGAAATGGAATTGAAGCGCTCCAAGCTGTCCAGGAGGAAATTCCGGGATGTATTCTGCTTGATACGAAAATGCCGGGCATGGATGGTATCGAAGCACTTCAACAACTGAAAATCATTTGCCCGGAAGTTCCTGTCATCATGATGACAGCCTATGAAGAAAGTGAGCTGCCGGAAGGGACGGACAAGTCAGGCGAAATCCTCTATTTTGCTAAACCTTTTGACATTTATGAAATCCGGGACGCTGTAAATGGACTATTTGCCCGCGCTTAAGGCAGGCAGTGGAAAACACTGTCTGTCTTTGATATGATGTATAAGGGTAAAATGAAGAGAAATTTAAGCTGAAATTGTCCATTTTCACTATCTGGAGGAGGAATTCGCATGGCACTCGTTTCCATGAAAGAAATGATGATCAAAGGGAAAAAAGAAGGTTATGCCATTGGGCAGTTCAACCTGAACAACCTTGAATATACGCAAGCTATTTTACAAGCAGCACAAGAAGAGCAATCTCCTGTCATTCTTGGGGTTTCGGAAGGTGCTGGTCGATATATGGGCGGCTTTACGACAGTCGTCAATATGGTGAAAGGTCTAATGCACGACTATCAAATCACTGTGCCGGTCGCCATTCATCTGGATCACGGCTCCAGTTTTGAAAAATGTAAGGAAGCGATCGATGCCGGCTTTACGTCAGTCATGATCGATGCGTCATCCAAGCCGCTCGCGGAAAACATTGAAATTACAAAGCAAGTCGTGGAATACGCACATGCGCGTGGCGTTTCCGTTGAAGCGGAGCTTGGCGTGGTTGGCGGCCAAGAAGACGATGTCATCGCCGACGGAGTCATTTACGCAGATCCAGCGGAATGTAAAGAACTCGTCGAAAAGACCGATATTGATTGCCTAGCACCAGCGTTGGGCTCTGTGCATGGCCCGTATAAAGGCGAGCCGAATCTCGGTTTCAAAGAGATGGAGGAAATATCAAGCCAATCCGATTTGCCGCTTGTCCTCCATGGCGGTACGGGAATTCCGACAAAAGATATTCAGCGTGCCATTTCACTAGGAACTGCAAAGATCAACGTCAATACGGAAAACCAAATTGAAGGGACGCAAGCGGTCCGTGAAACTTTGGCATCCGATCAGGACGTCTACGATCCGCGTAAATATCTGGCTCCAATGCGGGAAGCTATCAAACAAACGGTGATCGGCAAAATGCGTGAGTTCGGAAGCTCTCAAAAAGCATAATACTGAACATGATAAAGGAGAAACCTCTGTAAACGGATGGGTTCTCCTTCTTTTCCATACGATATGATTAGGAGGACATTGCATTGAAGTTTTTTATTGACACAGCGAATTTTGAAGAAATCAAAGAAGCGCACAGTTGGGGCATCCTCTCTGGCGTAACGACCAACCCTTCCCTCGTGGCAAAGGAGAATGTATCGTTCCATGACCGCCTCCGTGAGATCACGGCGCTTGTCCCGGGATCGGTCAGTGCGGAAGTCATCGCGCTAGACGCGGAAGGCATGATTGAAGAAGGGCGGGAGTTGGCAAAAATCGCGCCGAATATCACGGTGAAATTGCCGATGACGCCAGAAGGGCTTAAAGCATGCCGTGTTTTTGCCGATGAAGGCATTAAAACGAATGTCACTTTGATCTTCAGTGCGAACCAAGCATTGTTGGCGGCTCGAGCAGGGGCGACATATGTTTCTCCGTTTCTCGGACGGCTCGATGACATCGGACATGACGGTATGGCATTGATCAGCACGATCGCGGATATTTTCACGATCCATGACATCCAAACGGAAATCATCGCTGCTTCGATCCGCCATCCGCAACATATTACCGATGCTGCATTGAACGGTGCCCATATCTCCACAACGCCATTCAAAGTATTGCAACAGCTATTCAACCATCCGCTAACAGACAAAGGAATCGAAGCGTTCCTTGCGGATTGGGAATCTAGAAAGAACAAGTGACGTGCCAAAGGAGACAGAAATGGACGTTTATAAAATCAAAGGTGGCAACCCTCTACGCGGGACCATCAAAGTGAGCGGTGCAAAAAATAGCGCCGTTGCTCTCATTCCCGCTTCAATTTTGGCAGATTCAACGGTAACCATTGAAGGGCTTCCGGAAATATCCGATGTCCTGACACTGAAAGCCCTATTGGAAGATATCGGGGGGACAGTGGATTTTAAAGCCGGGACGATGACAATCGATCCATCCGAAATGGTGTCGATGCCGCTTCCGAACGGCAACGTGAAAAAACTTCGCGCCTCCTATTACATGATGGGAGCGATGCTTGGACGATTCAAAAATGCAGTCATCGGGCTTCCGGGCGGCTGTCATCTGGGCCCCCGACCAATCGACCAGCATATTAAAGGATTTGAAGCGCTTGGCGCCAAAGTGACGAACGAGCATGGCGCCATCTACTTGCGTGCCGAGGAATTGCGCGGTGCGAAAATATATTTGGACGTCGTAAGCGTTGGTGCAACGATTAATATCATGCTGGCAGCCGTGTTGGCAAAAGGGCGGACGACGATCGAGAATGCCGCGAAAGAACCGGAAATCATCGATGTGGCGACTTTATTGTCCAATATGGGCGCCAACATCAAAGGAGCCGGGACGAATGTCATCCGGATCGAAGGGGTCGAAAAGCTGCATGGCACGAAGCATACGATCATACCTGACAGGATCGAAGCCGGCACGTTCATGATCATGGCGGCCGTGGCGGGTGATGGAGTGACCATTGACAATGTCATTCCTCTACATGTCGAATCCTTAACCGCGAAATTAAGGGAAATGGGCGTCAACGTCATGGAAGGTGAAGAGAAGATTTTCATTCCAAAATCCTCCGACTTGCAGGCTGTCGATATTAAGACGCTCGTTTATCCCGGTTTTCCGACAGACCTCCAACAGCCGTTCTCCGTACTGCTCACCCAAGCGGCCGGAACGTCCGTCATCACGGATACCGTCTATTCAGCAAGATTCAAGCATCTCGATGAATTGCGGAGAATGAATGCCGATGCCCGGGTCGAAGGCCGATCAGGCATCTTGTCTGGACCAACTCCCTTGCAAGCGGCGACGGTTCGCGTATCCGATTTGCGAGCGGGGGCAGCTCTTGTCATTGCTGGATTGATTGCGGACGGTGAAACGGAAGTCCAAGAAATCCAACATATTGAAAGAGGCTATAGCAATATGATCGAAAAGCTCCAGGGCATCGGAGCAGATATACGGAAAGTGACCATCCCGCATACTGCTGTCGTAGGGGATTGAACCGTACGGCAATCTATATGTTATAATGTGTTGAAGAAGCAAATCTTACGGCCGAAATCGGTCAGCGGAGAACACTCTGGCTGAACCCGTAAAACAGGAGGAACTTGAATGGAACGCAGTTTATCGATGGAATTGGTCCGAGTCACAGAAGCGGCTGCCGTATCGGCGGCACGCTGGATGGGGCGCGGATTGAAGAATGAAGCGGACGATGCCGCGACTACAGCGATGCGCACCGTATTCGATACAATCCCGATGCAAGGAGTCGTCGTCATCGGTGAAGGGGAGATGGACGAAGCGCCGATGCTCTATATTGGCGAAGAACTTGGGACAGGCGTAGGACCGGCAGTGGACGTTGCCGTTGATCCGCTGGAAGGCACGAACATCGTAGCAGCAGGCGGCTGGAATGCGCTGGCGGTTATCGCCATTGCGGACGAAGGCAACCTCTTGAACGCGCCGGATATGTATATGAATAAAATCGCTGTTGGCCCGGAAGCGGTCGGAAAAATCGACATCGATGCGTCCGTGACGGATAATCTGTTAGCTGTAGCTAAGGCGAAAAACAAAGCGATCGAAGATGTAGTGGCAACTGTCTTGAACCGGGAGCGCCATGCCAAGATCATTGAAGAAATCCGTGCTGCAGGTGCACGCATTAAACTGATCAATGACGGTGATGTGGCGGCTGCCATCAACACGGCATTCGACGAAACAGGCGTAGATATCCTCTTTGGAATGGGCGGAGCTCCGGAGGGCGTCATTGCGGCTGTTGGGTTGAAATGTCTAGGCGGAGAGATTCAAGGCCGTCTTGTTCCGTCCAATGAAGAAGAAGTGGAACGCTGCAAAAGGATGGGAATCGATGTCAATCAAGTGCTTCGTATGGAGGACTTGGTCAAGGGTGACGACGCCATTTTTGCCGCGACTGGCGTGACAGACGGAGAGTTGCTCCGTGGTGTACAATTCAAAGGTGCGTATAGTGAAACCCATTCACTTGTTATGCGGTCCAAATCGGGCACAATTCGATTTGTTGAAGGCCGCCACAGCATGAAGAAAAAACCTCTACTCGTCATGCAGGATTGATTTACCTCATCGCCCGGCCAATTTTCTGACCGGGCACCTTCTACTTTAGAAAATCGTACGACCTACCTTTTTGAAATAAACCTCATTTTGCAATCCATTAAGATAAAGCGTGGTGCCATCATATGACAATTATAACGATATCGGCGCTGGAAAATATGACACTGAAAGAGTTATATTCCCTTGCGAAACAATATCAGATTTCCTATTACAGCAAACTGACGAAAAAGGAATTGATTTTCGCCATCCTGAAATCGCGGGCAGAACAGGAAGGCTATTTCTTCATGGAAGGTGTCCTGGAAATTATTCAGTCGGAAGGGTACGGATTCCTTCGACCGATCAACTATTCACCGAGTTCGGAGGATATTTATATCTCCGCTTCGCAAATTCGACGTTTTGACTTGCGGAATGGGGATAAAGTGACCGGGAAGGTGCGGCCTCCGAAAGAATCGGAACGATATTACGGCTTGCTCCATGTGGAGGCGGTCAACGGCGAAGATCCGGAAGTCGCACGGGAACGAGTGCATTTCCCAGCATTGACGCCGCTCTATCCGGACCGACATATTAAGCTGGAAACAAGCCCAACTAAATTATCCACCCGGATCATGGACTTGGTTTCACCGGTTGGCTTCGGACAACGTGGATTGATTGTCGCACCGCCGAAAGCCGGAAAAACGATGTTGTTAAAAGAAATCGCTAACTCCATTACGACCAACCATCCGGAGACAGAGTTGATCGTTCTATTGATTGATGAGCGGCCGGAAGAGGTGACGGATATTGAACGATCCGTCAAAGCCGATGTCGTCAGTTCGACGTTTGATGAAGTGCCGGAAAATCACGTGAAAGTGGCGGAGCTTGTCTTGGAACGGGCAATGCGCCTGGTCGAGCATAAGCGTGATGTCGTCATTTTGATGGACTCCATCACTCGGTTGGCGCGTGCGTATAACTTGGTCATTCCGCCAAGTGGACGGACGTTATCCGGGGGGATCGACCCGGCTGCCTTCCATCGCCCGAAACGGTTTTTCGGAGCGGCTCGCAATCTAGAAGAAGGCGGTAGTTTGACGATTCTGGCGACGGCTCTGATTGATACGGGCTCCCGGATGGATGAAGTCATCTATGAAGAGTTCAAAGGGACGGGCAATATGGAACTTCATTTGGACCGTCATCTGGCAGAACGCCGGGTGTTTCCTGCGCTTGATATCCGCCGCTCGGGAACGCGGAAAGAGGAACTGCTTATCCCGGCAGACCAGTTGGAAAAGCTCTGGGCGATCCGCAAGACGTTCTCCGATGCGCCTGATTTCGCGGAACGCTTCTTGAAAAAACTACGCCAATCCAAAACGAATGACGAGTTCTTTGATGTGTTAAATGAAGAGATGAAAGCGCACCGGAAAGGGAAAGGCCTCTTGTAAAAAGCGCAGAGAAAAATGTTGCGTAGGGAGGATGGATTTGCTATAATGCTTTAGGTATGGTATATACCATCTGCTGCATATACGACTGGCATATTCGGGTCGTGTAAGGCATCAGTCTTATAAAACAACTCTGTTCCAGATGGTTCAGGGCGAGAGGAGAGAGATTGATGAAAGCAGGAATTCATCCAGCTTATAAACTAGCAACTGTTACTTGTTCATGTGGCAACACATTCGAAACAGGTTCTGTCAAAGAGGACATCCGCGTGGAAGTTTGCTCTGAGTGCCACCCGTTCTACACAGGACGCCAAAAATTTGCTGCTGCGGACGGCCGCGTCGACCGCTTCAACAAAAAATACGGCCTCAAAGAAGAAGTCCAAGAGTAAGCCTTTCACATACCCGTCAGGTGCCAACGCGCCTGGCGGGTATTTCATTTAATTGGGCCTTGGGCGGGAGCATCTTTGGAATTGTCATGGCAATTTATCTAACAGTCATGGCAAATGGGCAAACTGTCAGGGCGCGGTCTGAAACTGTCATGGCCCGGCCAAATTGTCATGGCAATCTTTCCAACTGTCATGGCAAATGGGCAAACTGTCAGGGCCCCGCCTGAAACTGTCATGTCCCGGTCAAACTATCATGGCAATTTCTCCAACTGTCATGGCAAATGGGGCAACTGTAAGGGCTCCGCCTGAAACTGTCATGTTCCGGCCAAATTGTCACGGCAATTATGCGAACTGTCATTGCAAATGGGGCAACTGTAAGGGCCCTGTCTCAAACTGTCATGTCTTGGCTCTCCAGACTAATGAGCAGATAATAAAAATACATATAAAAACTCGCGGTTATTAATTATGAAAAGCGGAAGGGGGGAATCAATATGTATGTCACAATGCAGGGCGGTTGGATCGAAGTGATTTGCGGCAGCATGTTTTCAGGGAAATCTGAGGAATTGATCCGCCGCGTCAGGCGCGCCCAATTTGCCAAGCAGAAGATTGCGGTGTTCAAACCGGAGATTGATGATCGGTATAGTGATGAGGCGGTCGTGAGCCATAATGGGACAACTGTTATCGCCAATCCAGTTGCGAGCTCGAGTCATATTGAGGAATTTGTCAGCGATGACTATGATGTCATTGCCATCGACGAAGCTCAATTTTTTGATGAAGGCATAGTCGACACGGTAATGGAGTTAGCAGATCGGGGGTTCCGCGTCATCATTGCGGGTTTGGATCAAGACTTCCGTGGGGAACCGTTCGGACCGATGCCGAGACTCATGGCGGTCGCCGAACATGTAACCAAATTACAGGCTGTCTGCACGGTATGCGGTTCGCCTGCCAGTCGGACACAACGGCTTATCAATGGCATGCCCGCCGGCTATGACGATCCTGTCATATTAGTCGGTGCTTCCGAGGCGTATGAACCCCGCTGCAGACTTCACCACGAAGTCCCCAAAGGCGCTTGCGTTAATTCAGTGGCGGCAAAAGAATAGAAAGTGCATTCCCGTCCGGCAGTCGCCGGGCGGTTTTTCGGTATAGGGAACGTTGTGAGGTGGGGCAGAAACGTTTGGAAGTCAGTGTGGAATGTTGAGAGGTCTGTGTGAGACGTTTCAAGGTTCATGGAAAACGTTGTAAAGTGCCGGGGAAATGTTTTGAGGTCTCGCGAACGTTGTGTAGTTGGTGTAAAACGTTTTGAAGTTGGTGAAAAGCATAATGAAGTCCCGGGGAAATGTTGCAAAATCCCCGTCTTGATTCCGGGACCCCGTCGTTGCCACAGAAACCACTGTATTTCCACCTCCGTTTCCCGTACAATGAACGTACAAAACAGTCCTAAAGATGAGGTGTACTAGAATGTTTGAAAGGCTGCAGGCAGTAGAGGATCGTTATGATCATCTGAATGAATTGCTAAGCGATCCTGAGGTGGTCAGTGATATGACGAAGCTTCGGGAGTATTCGAAAGAGCAATCGGGGTTGCAAGAGACCGTGGAGACGTATCGTGCTTATAAAAGCGCAACCTCCGAATTGGATAGTGCCAAAGAAATGTTGAATGAATCACTGGATGACGAGATGAAAGAGCTCGTCAAGCTGGAGGTATCGGAGTTATCCGACCGTATTGAGGAGCTGGAGGCCAAATTAAAACTATTGCTGGTGCCGAAAGATCCGAATGATAATAAGAACGTTATTATGGAAATTCGGGGTGCGGCCGGCGGGGATGAGGCAGCGTTGTTTGCCGCTAGCTTGTTCCGCATGTATAGCCGGTATGCCGAGCATAACAATTGGAAAGTGGAAGTAATGGATTCGTCGCCGACCGAGCTAGGTGGTTTCAAGGAAATCATTTTTCTCATAAATGGCACGGGGGCCTATTCCAAATTAAAGTTTGAGAACGGGGCGCATCGGGTGCAGCGTGTGCCGGAAACGGAATCGGGCGGCCGGATCCATACGTCCACCGCGACGGTCGCTTGCTTGCCGGAAGCGGAGGAAGTCGAAATTGATATCCATGAAAAAGACATCCGGACCGACACATTCGCATCATCCGGTCCCGGAGGTCAGTCCGTTAATACGACGATGTCAGCTGTTCGGCTGACTCACCTTCCGACGGGCATCACCGTTTCGTGCCAAGATGAAAAATCGCAGATCAAAAATAAAGAGAAGGCGATGAAAGTGTTACGCGCCCGAATTTACGACAAATTTACCCGGGAAGCACAAGCGGAATACGATGAAAAGCGGAAGTCCGCCGTCGGAACAGGGGATCGCTCCGAACGCGTGCGCACGTATAACTTCCCGCAAAACCGGGTGACGGATCACCGCATCGGCTTGACGATCCAGAAACTGGACCAGATCATCGAAGGGAAACTGGATGAAGTCATCGATGCGCTCATCATGGAAGAGCAGGCGTACCGGCTGGAAAGCTTGGATCGCCATGACTGAGAAAATTCACGAGGCGCTGCATCGCGCCTCTTCTTTATTGAAAGAGCGCGGTCTTGAAACGCATGCTGCACACCTGTTGATGGAATCGGTGACCGGCAAACCGGGCGCCGCGCTGCTTGCCGACTTGCGCGAACCGTTGACACCCGAACAATCTGAATTATTTTGGAATCAAACCGAGGAATTGCTCACAGGGAAACCAGTCCAATATATCATCGGCACAGAAGACTTTTATGGGCGCTCCTTTCTTGTCAATGAACATGTGTTGATTCCACGTCCGGAGACGGAAGAGCTTGTACTGGGTGCAATAAACCGCGGGAATTCGCTGTTCCGCGACAAAACGATTCAAATGGCGGATATCGGGACAGGAAGCGGAGCGATTGCGATCACTTTAAAAAAAGAGTGGCCTGAAGCGAAGGTGACCGCTACGGATATAAGCGAAGAAGCGCTGGCCGTAGCGCGAAAAAATGCCGCACGTCACCAGGCGGATGTGACGTTTCTGCGAGGCGATATGGCGGCACCCATCATCAATCGTACATGGGATATCATTCTGTCCAATCCGCCGTATATCGCCCATGAAGAAGCGCGTGAAATGTCGGATACCGTCCTCGGTTACGAACCGCATGGCGCTTTATTTGCAGATGAGGATGGCCTGTTCTTCTATCGGAAGCTTGCTGAAAGCCTGCCTCCGTTGATGAACAAGCCCGCATTGATTGGACTGGAAATCGGTCATTTGCAAGGACCTGCCGTCTGCGCGTTATTCGAAAAAGCATTCCCTGCGGCGATGATTGAATTGATAAAAGATATCAACGGTAAGGACCGGATGATATTTTGCAAGATTGGTGAATAGATTTCTCCTCCCCTGGTAACAATGCAGGTAGGAGGGGAAAGATATGTTGCCAGATTACGTGATTACGAGAAAAAAACCGATTGTGGATAAAATACTACCGTTCATCGAAATGATTCTATTGCTCATCATCGTCCAAGCGGTCGTCACTTTATTAACGATGGCGCCGGAAGAGGAGGAGACGATCCGTTTCCGCGTATTGGCCCATTCCGACGCACCGTCCGATCAACAGATCAAGGAGGACATCCAACAGGAGATCGCACCGATGATTGAAAAGGCGCTGGCTACTTCGGGTTCGAAAGCGGAGCTTGTGGATAACTTGAAAGCATTGGAACCGGCCATTATTGCAGCCGCAAACGGATTATCGGATGGTCGAGCGGTTTCTCTCATGAGAACGGACGCTTTATTTCCACCGAAACGATCCGGATATTTCATTCATCCCCAAGCGCGGTATGACGCGTATGTATTGACGATTGGCAGCGGACGTGGGGATAATTGGTGGTGTGCATTATTTCCGAAAATTTGTTTTCCTGATAAAGAAGAAGCGGAAGATGAAAAAGTTGTATTCTTTATATGGGAGTGGATAAAAAAGTTGTTTTCTTAAGTTTATCAACAATAAATGTGGATAAGTAGATTGAGTTGTGTATAAAAGGGGGTTGGTAGAGTGGAAACAATTCTTATTTCCGTGGATAACTCTATGGATAATGAAAAAATTTATAAACAAGCTGTGGATATATTGAAAAATGGGGGAGTCGTCTCGTTTCCGACCGAAACTGTGTACGGGCTGGGAGCTGTGGCGACTGACGAAGCGGCCGTCCGCAAGATTTTCGAGGCGAAAGGCCGTCCCTCCGATAATCCGCTAATTGTACATATAGGAAATGCCGAAGAGGTCGAGAAATTTGCGTCAGGCATTACGGATGATGCAAAAAAGTTAATGGAAGCATTTTGGCCAGGCCCTCTTACCTTGGTGTTTGATATGAAACCGGGCTTGATTGCCCCAAGTGTGACACCTGGCGTGGAAACCGTTGGTATCCGGATGCCCGACCATCCGGTAGCGCTCCGCTTATTGCGTACCTTAGGCGACCCGTTAGCCGCACCGAGTGCGAACCGAAGCGGTAAACCGAGCCCGACAGAGGCATCCCATGTGCTGGATGATCTGGATGGAAGGATACCGATGATTTTGGACGGGGGGCGGACCGGAGTGGGAGTCGAATCAACTGTATTGGACATGACGACAGTGCCGCCAACTATTTTGCGGCCAGGCAACACGACTCGTGAAATGATCGAAGAAGTAATCGGCCCGGTTCAAATCGAGAGCAGCAGTAGCATCGAGCGGGCACCCCGTTCCCCGGGGATGAAATATACCCATTACGCGCCAGAGGCCCCTTTATTCGTCATTCATCCTGACAGCCGGAAAATAGAGGGTGCGATTCAAACGTTGCAAAGCGAAGGGAAGCAGGTTGCTGTTGTCGGACCCGATGAAATGAAAACGGAAGTGGCGGATTGGTATTTTTCGATCGGTTCGCTCCATGACCATGAAGCGATGGCGTCCAACTTATACCGGGCCCTCCGTCAGTGTGATATGACGAAAGCGGACGTCATCCTTGCCGTGGAAACGGATTTGAGCGGTGTTGGTGTAGCTGTGATGAACCGGCTGACGAAAGCGGCCGATGGCAAACAATACAACGATTGAACTTGATCTGGAGACATCCTCTTAATTTGAAAGTTGTTGGTTTGATTAACTGAATACGTATGACCTCCTTGGTATCCGCATAAGATGGACGGACGCGGTTTCCAAGGAGGTTTTCAATTGGCGGAACTATTTGCGGCAGGCGTGACGACAATTGACATCGTGATCGTTTACGCGCTTTTACAAGTGAGACGGGGTAGATTGCTCCTTGCATTTTGGACATCTTTTCTCAATATAGTCCTCCCTTTTATCGGTTTTGAAATGGGAGAGTTTTCGGCGCATCTCTTTTCGGAATGGAGCAGTCTGCTCTCAGGAATCTTGCTGGCGTTGATTGGCGTACATATGCTTCTACAGGATGATAGCAGCCCTCAGACGAAACAAGTGCCTCCGTTCTTGGTTGCCTTGGCGGTGAGTCTGGATTCCTTTTCGGTTAGTGTTTCATTTGGTATGCTTCAAATGAATAAATTTCTATATATTGCTGCCTCCGGTTTCTTTGCTCTGTTCTTTTCGTATGCCGTCCTCGTGCTTCGGACAAAGCTTGGTATAAAAAATGGAAAGGTTTTAAGGATTATAGCAGGTGTAATCTTGACAGTTATGGGGATAATGTCATGTTTTAGTTGAAAATATCTATTTCTTTATTCATGGATATTGGGTATTCTTAAGAGAGATGGTGATTTGATGAATATTTACATGATTTGTACAGGAAATACATGCAGAAGCCCGATGGCAGAAGCGATTTTAAGAGAAAAAGGGTTGGAAGGTGTGGAAGTCCGTTCGGCAGGCATTCATGCTTTGGATGGCGTGCGGATTTCACCAAATGCCCAACAGCTGATTGAAGAAGCGGGCATGCCTTATACGCCGGTTTCCAATTCCCTTTCGGAAGACAACTTGGAATGGGCTGACCTTGTTCTGACGATGACAGCCGCGCATCGCACTGTTTTACACGAAGCCTATCCCGCTATGAAACATAAAATATTTACGATAAGAGAATTTGTCCAACTCGATGGAATGGAAGATGTACAAGATCCATTTGGTGGAAGTCTTGAAATCTACCGCCATACTTTTAATGAGTTGGTGCTAATTATGGACGAGCTGGAGCGGAAATTGACGGAGGGATGAACATGACAAGAAACGGGAGAAAATTTGGGTTACGCAAGAAATTGGTCCTTTTCGTAGCAATCTTGGCCATCATCACGTATTCGACAAGTGCATTTTTCATCTATGTATTACAACCAAATTTTTTCCCGGACTTTGAACCGTTCTGGTTCGCAGTCATCACATTCGGACTGGGAATCGCTTGGTCGGCTATATTGGCGGCTTTATTCAGCACGATCTTAACGAAGCCGCTGCAAAAACTGGAGGCGGCTGCCATTCGGGTTGCAGACGGAAAAATCGGGACGGAAGTGGAGTTGCCGAAGTCTTCCGATGAAATTCGGTCCGTTGCGGAGGCGTTCCAGCAGATGGTCGTGAATTTGCGGTCCATCGTCGGCCAGATTGAAGAGAATTTTGAGCAGACAGCGAGTACGGTTGAACATTTATCCAGAGAAACGGGCGAGGCTGCAAGGCAAGCGGATGCTGTTGCAACGACAATTATGGAAATCTCCTCTGGAGCGGAGGAGTCGGCAGTCTCGATACAAGAGACGGCGGAAGCAATTGAAGAAGTGAGAGTGCTGGCTGTCGAAGTGAATGGCAGAGCGGTAGATTCAACGACACGCTCGCAGGAAATGCTGGCAGAATTGGCCCACACCACCGAGACATTCCGATCCCTTGTAGAAGGGATTCGCCACATGGCCAACCGAAGTGAACAATCGCTAGGCACCATCCGGCAACTCGACGAGAACGCTCAGAAAATCGGCGAAATTGTCCAACTGGTAGGTAATATTGCCGCTCAAACGAATTTGTTGGCATTGAACGCATCCATCGAAGCGGCACGGGCAGGAGAACACGGAAAAGGCTTTGCGGTCGTTGCAGAGGAAGTCCGAGTGCTCGCTGACGAGAGCGCGAGGGCCGTCCATGGAATTGCAACGTTGGTCTCCACAATCCAGGCAGATGTCACGAAAGTGGTCCAAGAAATCGAAGAACAAGTGAAAACCGCGATAGTCGAAGCCGATCGCGCGAATGAAACAAGCAGCGACATGCAGGCGATGACCGAAAAAGTGCATGGCATGGCGGACTCGGTCGTGGAAATCACGAAGTTCGTCGAGAATCAGCTAGCCGGCATCGAAACGACGGCACGTCAATCGAGGGATGTATCCGCCATCGCTGAAGAAACTTCGGCAGGTGCGGAAGAAGTACGGGCAGCTACGGAAGAGCAAGTCCATTCAATTGAACGGGCAGACGAACTGGCCGCCCAATTGAAAAAACAAGCGGAAGCCCTCTATGGGGTCATTCAGCAATTCGATCGACAGTAAGATATATTCAGAAAACACAACTGGTAAATTCAACTGGGTTGTGTTTTTTTTGTCGAATTGATGGTAGAATAAGTTTGAGTATATTACGAAAAGAGGGACGCAGTGAAAATCGCGATTTCTTCAGACCATGGCGGGAACAAGTTACGCCATGAAATCATTCAATTACTAGTTGAATTAAACATGGAATACGTTGACTTCGGACCGGATACGGATGATTCCGTCGATTATCCGGATTTTGCCGAGCCGGTCGCCACGGGTGTTGCCTTAGGGAACTTTGACCGTGGCATTCTAATTTGCGGAACCGGAATCGGTATGTCCATTGCTGCAAATAAAGTGAAAGGCATTCGCTGCGCGCTCGTCCATGACGTATTTAGTGCCAAGGCGACACGCCAGCATAACGATTCCAATGTGTTGGCACTGGGTGAACGAGTAATCGGCCCTGGCTTGGCGAGAGAGATTGTGACGACTTGGTTAAAAACGCCTTTTGAAGGCGGGCGTCACGAGCGTCGGATCGGCAAGCTGATGGAGCTCGAGGAGTAAGGAAGGCAGGTGTCGAAAGTGGATGCTTTACATTTATGGAAGCTTCAACTGGAACAACTGTTAGATGAAATGGCTGAACAAGCTCCGCCGGTACGAGGGACATTTTTCGTGATCGGCTGTTCCACTTCCGAAGTCGCTGGCAAACGGATCGGCACAGGCGGCGCACTGGAAGTCGGGGAGGCGTTCTTCGGAACGTTACAGGCATTTGCAGACAAATATGGCGTCTTCCTCGCATTCCAAGGATGCGAGCATATCAATCGGGCTTTGACGATCGAACGGAAAGCGAGCGAGAAATTTGGATTGGATCTGGTATCGGTCATCCCGGTCGTTAGTGCGGGCGGATCTATGTCCGCTTCAGCCTATCAACAGATGAAAGATCCCGTTATGGTCGAATCCCTTCGTGCCCATGCAGGGATTGACATCGGCCAGACGATGATCGGTATGCATCTGCGTCCGGTAGCCGTCCCGCTCCGTACATCGATCCAGAAAATCGGCGATGCAGTCGTCACCGTCGCGACCACCCGTCCGAAACTGATCGGCGGGGAACGGGCAGTCTACCGAGTCGAGTGAAAACCGGCTTTTCATTCAACCTGAAGAAACACAACTACATGAAAAGGGGAAATAGGACATGGATTTAAGCAACGTACAACGCAACGACGCCGCAGTATATGAGGCGATCATGGCGGAGAAGAACCGTCAAAATTCCAACATCGAGTTAATCGCTTCGGAAAACTTCGTAACAGAAGCTGTCATGGAAGCACAGGGCTCCTATCTGACAAATAAATATGCGGAAGGATACCCAGGCCGACGCTATTATGGCGGTTGTGAGCACGTTGACGTTGTAGAGGACATCGCCCGCGATCGCTTGAAAGAAATTTTCGGCGCTGCGTACGCAAATGTTCAACCTCACTCCGGTGCACAGGCGAACATGGCTGTATACTTCACGGTTCTGAAACCGGGTGACACTGTTCTTGGTATGAACCTGTCGCACGGCGGTCACTTGACGCACGGAAGCCCGGTCAACTTCTCGGGTGAATTGTACAATTTCGTAGACTATGGCGTGAGCAAAGAGGACGAGCGTATCGATTATGAAGACGTCCGTCAAAAAGCATTGGAGCATAAACCGAAAATGATCGTAGCGGGTGCGAGTGCCTACCCACGCGAAATCGACTTTGCGAAGTTCCGTGAAATCGCGGATGAAGTCGGAGCCTACCTATTCGTGGACATGGCGCATATCGCTGGCCTTGTCGCGGCAGGCGAGCATCCGAATCCAGTGCCGTACGCACATTTCGTTACATCCACGACCCATAAAACACTTCGCGGCCCACGCGGTGGCTTGATCTTGGTGAATGAAGAGTTCGCAGAGGAATTCGGCCGGAAACTCGACAAATCGGTGTTCCCTGGTATCCAAGGCGGCCCGCTCATGCACGTCATCGCAGCGAAAGCAGTGGCATTTGGAGAAGTGCAACAACCAGAATTCAAAGAGTACGCCAAACAAGTGAAACTCAATGCAAAAGCGCTTGGTGAAACACTAGTGGCGGAAGGCGTCGACATCGTCTCCGGCGGAACCGACAACCACTTGCTTCTATTGAAACTAAATTCCCTTGGCCTAACAGGGAAAGTGGCAGAGCATGTGCTAGATGAAGTCGGCATCACGGTGAATAAAAACACAGTTCCATTCGATACCGAAGGCCCATTCGTCACATCTGGAATCCGTATCGGTACACCAGCTGTTACAACACGTGGCTTCAAGGAAGAAGAAATGAAAGAAGTCGGCTTGATCATCGCCAAACTTCTGAAAAACCACGAGGACGAAGCGGTCAAAGCAGAAGCACGCCAACGCGTCGCGGCTCTAACCGACAAATTCCCACTATACAACTAATTGGAAATCGCCCCGGGTGTATACTCGGGGCGATTTTTGCGCTCGTATGCGCGGGCATCCCGTCTAACTTGCGTCGCGTGGCCGCTCATAACTTCGGGCAGGCGCTGATAATTTTGCGCGGGCGCTGATAACTCCGCGCGGCCGCTTATAACTTCGGGCAGGCGCTGATAAGTTCGTGCAGCCGCTGATAACTTTGTGTGGGCGCTCATAACTTTGCGCAAGCGCTGATAACTTGGCGTGGGCGCTTATAACTTCGCGCGGGCGCTTATAACTCCGCGCAAGCGCTGCTAATTTTGCGTGGCCGCTGATATCTTCGCCCAAGCACTCATAACCCCACGCCACCGCCCAAAATTCCACACCACCACTCCCGAAACAGCCAACAATCTCCCCCTCTCAACAACACTCCAGCCTATGTTCAAACAATGCTCTCAAATCCCGGCCTTTCATTTGACCCCGAACGGATTTGAATCTGTTATAATGGACAGGACATTCCGAAAAGGAGCGAATAGTTATGCCGAAAGTACATGTTTTTGATCACCCGCTTATCCAGCACAAGTTGACCTATATCCGTGATGCGAACACGGGCACGAAGGAGTTTCGCGAGCTTGTGGATGAAGTGGCCACACTCATGGCGTATGAAATCACCCGTGAATTGCCTTTGAAAGAGGTAGAAATTGATACGCCGGTCCGTAAAGCGAAGTCCAACGTGCTGGCAGGGAAGAAGCTCGGCATAGTGCCGATCCTGCGGGCAGGCATTGGGATGGTCGATGGAATCCTGAACTTGATTCCCGCTGCGAAAGTGGGGCATATTGGATTGTACCGTGACCCGGAGACGTTGTTGCCGGTTGAATATTATGTAAAGTTGCCGAGTGATGTGTCAGAGCGTGATTTCATTCTCGTCGATCCAATGTTGGCGACAGGGGGATCGGCGATCGAGGCCGTGAACTCCTTGAAAAAACGCGGAGCGAAAAATATAAAATTCATGTGTTTGATCGCTGCTCCGGAAGGCGTGAAAGCGATGACCGAAGCGCATCCGGACGTTGATGTTTTCATTGCGGCGCTTGACGAAAAATTAGATGAAAAAGGGTATATTGTTCCTGGACTCGGAGATGCGGGGGACAGACTTTTCGGAACAAAATGATCTGGAAGGCGTGAACACGTTGAAACGCAAATGGAAGGTAATGACAATTTTCGGCACGCGGCCTGAAGCCATCAAAATGGCCCCGCTCGTGCTGGAGCTACAAAAGCATGCAGAGGATATCGAATCGATCGTGACGGTTACTGCCCAACATCGACAAATGCTCGACCAAGTCCTCGAGACATTCGGAATACAGCCGGACCATGATTTGAATATCATGAAGGATCGTCAAACGTTGGTGGATGTCGCGACGCGTGGGCTGGAAGGCCTCGACCGCATCATGAAAGAGACGGAGCCGGATATTGTACTCGTTCATGGGGATACATCGACGACTTTCATTGGAAGTCTCGCGGCTTTTTACAATAAAATAGCGGTCGGCCACGTCGAAGCGGGACTCCGTACATGGGATAAATACTCCCCGTATCCGGAGGAAATGAACCGCCAAATGACAGGAGTAATTGCGGATCTTCATTTTGCACCGACTGAGAAATCCGCCCGTAATTTGCTCGATGAAGGAAAGCGGGAAGACCGAATTCATATTACGGGAAATACGGCGATTGATGCGCTTCGGACTACGGTGCGCGACGAGTATTCTCACCCTGTTCTCGACCAGTTGGGTACCGACCGGCTTCTGTTATTGACCGCCCACCGACGGGAGAATTTGGGCGAGCCGATGCGTAATATGTTCCGTGCCATTAACCGGTTGCTGGACAAGCATTCGGATCTCCAAGTGATTTACCCGGTCCATATGAATCCGGCGGTCCGGGAAGTGGCGGATGAACTGCTCGGCGATAACCCGTGCGTCCATCTGATCGAACCGCTAGAAGTGCTGGATTTCCACAACTTTGCCGCGCGCTCCCATATCATTTTGACCGACTCTGGCGGCATCCAGGAGGAGGCTCCGTCACTTGGAAAACCGGTGATTGTCTTGCGGGATACGACAGAACGGCCGGAAGGGATCGAAGCGGGAACGTTGAAACTGGCCGGAACGGACGAAGATACCATTTTTGATTTGACGGACACTTTGTTATGTAATGAAGAGGAATATCACAAAATGGCCCACGCATCCAATCCTTACGGAGACGGCCATGCCTCCGAGCGAATCGTGACCGCCTTGAAAGACTATCTAGCTTCACAATAAAACCTTGACAACCGGGACTTTCCCGGTTGTTTTTTTATTGAATAAAGGAGGCCGGATTGTCATGGCAATCCGCCCAACTGTCATGGCGATATCGGTAACTGTCATGTCCCACGCAAAAACTGTCATGGCTCGGTCAAACTGTCATGGCAATCCGCTCAACTGTCATGGCAATATCGAGAACTGTCATGCCCCACGCGAAAACTGTCATGGCTCTGTCGAACTGTCATGGCAATATCGAGAACTGTCATGCCCCACGCGAAAACTGTCATGGCTCTGTCGAACTGTCATGGCAATCTCGGGAACTGTCATGTCCATCGCGAAAACAGTCATGGCCCGGTCGAACTGTCATGGCACTCCGCCCAACTGTCATGGCTCGGTCGAACTGTCATGGCAATATCGAGAACTGTCATGTCTCTCGCTGAAACTGTCATGGCTCGATCGAACTCACATGGCAATCCACCCAACTGTCATGCCTCCAGCCGAAATTCCCATTCTCCACCTCAAAAACCCCCTCCCAACGCCACCATTTCACTTGAATTTCTTAAATTTGTCGTTTGTTTGACAAAGTTGTCGCTATGTGAAGATTTTCACGGGAATCAATTGACATCAATTTTGCGCTATTGTATGCTAACAAAGGATAAGAATGATAGGGTTTCATCTATATAAAAATGAACCGCTACCGAACCGTCGAGGTTTCGATCATCACATCCCAATTCGTCGATTGGTGCGGAAAGTCGGGTGTCGCTTTCACTGCAACTGTGCTTCACTTCTAGACACTGAATCGACAATGCCCTAGCAATTTTCAGGTTTCCATCCTTTTCGGAGTCTTTGCCGGCAACAGGCTGGACAGCGAAACGGGAACCACCCCGCTATCCCTTGTGTTCACTTGCATGACTTTGCATGTGGACAAGCTCCACACGATCCCAAAATAAGAATTCAGGAGACCGACCAACCATGCAAACACTCCAAGAAATCCATAGAAGGCAAAAGAGAGTGCTCTTTTTTTTGCTCGCATTGTTCATTCTTGGATGGGCGTTTACTGGATTTCCGCAAATTTTTGCAGGATTAATCCTTGGTTCTTTGTTCGGATTGTATAATTTCTGGATTCTTGTCCGTAGAATGGAAAGATTTGACCGTACGATTGCGGAGGGGAAAGGGAGAGCTTCAATTGGGACTGCGATGCGTTTCGCCTCAGGAGTAGCCGCGGCTGCCATCGCGATTTCGTTACCGGAACAAGTGGACTTGGTCAGTACGGTGATCGGTCTTATGATTCCTTATGTCCTGTTATTGGTAGACAGGATAATTTTCCATGCAAGACATCATTAATCCGACTTGTCAAAGGGAGGTGAACGAAACTTGAACCATGAAAATCCGTTATGGACGGCTTTCAAAGGAACGGCTTTTGAAATGACTTTCAACTTATCAAACGTTCTGATGCTATTCATTACTTGTCTCATTGTCTTCTTTATCGCGATTGCCGCAACAAGAAACTTGCAAGTCAAGCCGACAGGGATGCAGAACTTTTTTGAATGGATCATGGACTTCGTTAAAGGGATCATCAAGAACAACATGGACTGGAAAACGGGCGGAAGATTCCATGTTCTAGGAATTACGCTTATCATGTTCGTTTTCGTAGCAAACGTCCTAGGGCTACCATTTGCGATTACTTGGGATCATGTCCTTTGGTGGAAATCGCCAACAGCCGATCCGGTCATTACGATGACGCTTGCCACGATGGTCGTTGTCCTTACCCATTACTACGGGGTGAAACAACTTGGCATGAAAGGGTATCTGCAAGGGTACATTAAGCCGATTCCATTATTGGCTCCGCTAAAAATCATTGAAGAGTTTGCGAATACGTTAACTCTCGGTCTACGTCTTTATGGAAATATCTATGCGGGGGAAATCCTGATCGGACTACTCGCGTCATTAGGGGCTTCCAGTATCTTCGGTTTTGCCGGCGCATTGGTTCCCGCACTGGCTTGGCAAGGATTCTCCATCTTCATTGGAGCCATCCAAGCATTCATTTTCGTTATGTTGACGATGGTCTATATGGCGCACAAGGTCAATACAGATCATTAAACATATAATGCCCGTTTTTCCGGGCAAATAACAAAAAAACAAGAAAATTTAGGAGGAAATAAAACTATGGTAGGTTCAGTTGGTCTTTTAGCAGCAGCACTCGCAATCGGTCTTGGTGCACTAGGTGCAGGTATCGGTAACGGTATGATCGTTTCTAAAACAGTAGAAGGTATCGCTCGTCAACCAGAAGCACGCGGTGTTCTTCAAACGACAATGTTCATCGGGGTAGCGTTAGTTGAGGCCCTACCGATCATCGCTACAGTTGTGGCGTTCATCGTATTGAACAAATAATAACAACATTCCACTTTATAATGGCGAAGTGCGCACTATGTTCCTTCGCCATTCCTTTATGTATATGAATACCCTGATTATGCAAATAATGAACGAATTCCATAAGTAAAAGGTTCCGGCGCATTCTGCTGAACCTGACAGAAGTCTTCGGTAGCTACTAGATACCGGAGCATGCTCGATAGAGGTAGAAGCACTTGAAGGGAGTGAAACAATCGTGTTTTTGGATAGCTTCGTCCTATTGGCTGCAGATGCACCCAATTCAGGATTTTTAGCAAGTTTGAACGACAGATTGAACCTTGGCGATATTATCGTTACGGTTACATTTTTCACGATTCTGATGATTCTTCTGAAAAAATTCGCATGGGGCCCATTGATGAGCGTCATGGACCAACGTGCCGAATTGATCGCAAAAGAAATTGAAGAGGCTGAAAAAAGCCGTGCAGAATCCCAAAAGCTATTGGAAGAACAACGCAATCTTTTGAAAACTGCTCGTGAAGATGCGCAGCAAATCGTAGAGAGTGCCCGCCAGCAAGGGGATGCTCAACGTGAAGAGCTCGTGCAAGCTGCTCGTGCAGAAGTCGGCCGCATGAAAGAATCGGCTGCAATGGAAATTGCAACGGAAAAAGAAAAGGCGATCGCTGCAGTCCGCGAAGAATTCGTCTCACTTTCCATCTTGGCTGCGTCGAAAGTACTCGGTAAAGAAGTATCCGAGGAGGAGAACCGCGCACTGATTGAGGAGACGATTGTGAAAGCAGGCGATGCGCAATGAGTAAATCAGTAGCGGCAAAACGCTATGCACTCGCATTGTTTGAACTAGCGCAAGAAAAAGGACTCACTGGACAACTACGGGAAGAACTTCTCGAAGTGAAGAAGGTGTTCCTGGCCAATGAAAAGCTAGGTGAATTGCTCAATTCCCCGAAGCTTTCCGAAGAAGCGAAAAAGAATTTATTGGCGGGTCCATTCCAAGCGGCCAGCCCGTATATTTTGAACACTCTTTTCGTCTTAATTGAAAAGAAGCGTATTAACGAAGTCGTACAAGTCGTCGACGAGTTTGTCGACTATGCCAATGATGCAGCGGGTGTGGCAGATGCAAAAGTATACTCTACCCGTCCGTTGACCGAAAGCGAAAGCCAATCGATTTCTGCAGCATTTGCAAAAAAAGTCGGCAAGCTTTCCTTACGAATTGAAAATATCATTGATCCGAGCCTAATCGGGGGCATCCGCCTTCAAATCGGCAACCAGATCTACGACAGCAGCTTGAGCGCGAAGCTTAACCGTTTGAAACGGGACTTGATCGGATCATAAATCTGAATTTTGAGGGGTGACATACATGAGCATCAAAGCTGAGGAAATCAGTTCTCTTATAAAACAGCAGATTGCAAATTATCAATCTGAAATGGAAGTGAGCGAAGTTGGTACAGTTATCGTAGTCGGTGACGGTATCGCACGTGCTCATGGCCTCGACAACGTCATGGCTGGAGAACTTTTGGAATTCTCTAATGGTGTCATGGGTATGGCGCAAAACTTGGAAGCGAACAACGTCGGTATCGTTATCCTTGGACCATACACAGATATCAAAGAAGGCGATGAAGTACGTCGTACAGGCCGTATCATGGAAGTTCCAGTCGGTGAAGAATTGATCGGACGCGTTGTGAATCCGCTCGGCCAACCAGTGGATGGTCTAGGTCCGATTGCCACAACGAAAACTCGCCCGATTGAAAGCCCGGCACAAGGTGTTATGGCGCGTAAATCGGTTCACGAACCGCTGCAAACTGGTATCAAAGCGATCGACGCATTGGTTCCAATCGGTCGTGGACAGCGTGAATTGATCATCGGTGACCGTCAAACGGGTAAAACATCGGTCGCAATCGACACAATCCTCAACCAAGCTGACCAAGACATGATCTGTATTTATGTAGCGATCGGTCAAAAAGAATCCACTGTCCGTGGTGTTGTTGAAACATTACGTAAAAACGGTGCTCTAGACTATACGATCGTTGTTACAGCATCTGCTTCACAACCGGCTCCGCTTCTATTCCTTGCGCCATACACAGGCGTTACAATGGCGGAAGAATTCATGTTCCAAGGAAAACACGTATTGGTCGTATACGATGACCTATCGAAACAAGCGGCTGCATACCGTGAACTTTCCTTGCTACTACGTCGTCCTCCAGGCCGTGAAGCCTACCCTGGTGACGTATTCTACTTGCACTCCCGTCTACTCGAGCGTGCTGCAAAATTGAATGATACGTTAGGTGCAGGTTCAATCACTGCATTGCCATTCGTTGAAACACAAGCAGGGGACATCTCCGCTTACATTCCGACGAACGTCATTTCCATTACGGACGGGCAGATCTTCCTTCAGTCCGACCTCTTCTTCTCGGGTGTACGTCCAGCGATCAACGCCGGTCTTTCCGTATCCCGTGTAGGTGGTTCAGCGCAAATCAAAGCGATGAAGAAAGTTGCGGGTACGCTACGTCTTGACTTGGCGGCATACCGTGAGCTTGAAGCGTTCGCGCAATTCGGTTCCGACCTCGACGCTGCGACAAAAGCGAAACTCGATCGCGGAGCACGTACGGTTGAAGTATTGAAACAAGACTTGAACAAACCGCTTAAGGTGGAACACCAAGTTGTCAGCCTATACGCATTGACACGTGGATTCCTGGATGATGTCGCAGTTAAAGACGTCCTTCGTTTCGAAAGCGAAATTAACACATGGCTCGAATCTAACCACACTGAAGTTTTGGAACATATCCGTACGACAAAAGACCTTCCGTCTGATGACGTAATGGCTGACGCGATCAATGCGTTCAAGAAAACTTTTGTACCGTCCGAATAATTGACTGTAGAACAGTATAAAAAACGATAAGGTGGTGAATTGCCAGTGGCATCATTACGCGATATAGAAACTCGTATTAAATCGACGAAGAAGACGAGCCAGATCACAAAAGCGATGCAGATGGTTTCCGCTTCGAAACTGACGCGTGCTGAGCAGAATGCAAAAGCGTTCGTTCCCTACATGGAAAAAATCCAGGAAGTGGTCGGCTCAATCGCGGCAGGGACAAGCGATTCCGGTCATCCGATGTTGACTTCACGACCTGTCAAGAAAACAGGATACGTCGTCATCACATCGGACCGCGGACTTGTAGGAGGTTACAATGCTAACATCCTGCGGGTTGCGAAACGCGCCATCGAATCCCGTCACAAGTCGAAGGACGAAGTGATGATCATCGCGATCGGTCGTAAAGGCTTTGAATTCTTTAATCGGATGGGCTTCAATGTCGTTGAAAGTCTCATCGGCTTGTCCGACCATCCTACTTTCGGTGAAATCAAAGAAATCGCGAACCGTGCTGTTGGCATGTTCACAGAAGGCGTCTACGATGAAGTGTATTTGTACTACAACCACTTCGTCTCCGCCATCTCAAGCGAAGCGACTGAAAAGAAATTGCTTCCGCTCACAGATATCACATCGGCGCCTACCGCGTCCTATGAGTTCGAACCTTCAGGAGAAGCGATCCTGGAAGTTCTTCTGCCGCAATATGCGGAAAGCCTCATCTTCGGCGCGGTGCTCGATGGAAAAGCGAGCGAACATGCTTCCAGTATGACAGCGATGCAAACCGCTACAGATAATGCTTCTGAGTTAATAGATTCTTTAACACTTTCATTCAACCGTGCCCGACAAGCTGCGATTACGCAAGAAATTACGGAAATCGTCGGTGGCGTCGCCGCTCTGGAGTAAGAGCGGAACAGGCAGGGAAACGAGTAAGACAGGAGGGAAAAGCATGAGTAAAGGACATATTCTTCAAGTTATGGGTCCGGTTGTTGACGTTAAGTTCGACGGCGGAAATTTGCCGGAAATCTATAACGCATTGAAGGTCCAAATCCAACGTCCGAATGCCGAAGCTGAAACGTTGACACTAGAAGTCGCGTTACACCTTGGTGACGATTCGGTCCGCACGATTGCGATGTCATCGACAGACGGCCTACAACGCGGTTCCGTAGTTGAAGATACAGGTGCTGCCATTTCGGTTCCAGTAGGTGACATTACACTAGGACGCGTATTTAACGTACTAGGTGAAATCATTGACTTAGGTGAGGAGATCCCTGCTTCTGAGCAACGTGATCCGATCCACCGTTCTGCACCAACTTTCGAAAACCTTTCAACAGAAGTTGAAATCCTGGAAACAGGTATTAAAGTGGTTGACTTGCTTGCGCCATACATCAAGGGTGGTAAAATCGGTCTCTTCGGTGGTGCGGGAGTAGGTAAAACAGTTCTAATCCAAGAATTGATTAACAACATCGCACAAGAACACGGTGGTATTTCCGTATTCGCAGGTGTTGGGGAACGGACACGTGAAGGGAACGACTTGTTCCATGAAATGACGGACTCCGGCGTTATCAGCAAAACGGCGATGGTATTCGGTCAAATGAACGAGCCGCCTGGCGCACGTATGCGTGTTGCTTTGACTGGCTTGACAATGGCAGAGCATTTCCGTGATGAACAAGGCGCAGACGTTCTTCTGTTCATTGACAACATCTTCCGTTTCACACAGGCAGGTTCTGAAGTATCCGCACTTCTTGGCCGTATGCCATCTGCGGTTGGTTACCAGCCGACACTTGCTACAGAGATGGGTCAATTGCAAGAGCGTATCACATCGACTAACGTTGGTTCTGTTACGTCGATTCAAGCGATCTACGTACCGGCGGATGACTATACGGACCCGGCTCCAGCTACAACTTTCGCTCACTTGGATGCTACGACAAACTTGGAGCGTAAACTATCAGAAATGGGTATCTATCCGGCGGTTGACCCACTTGCGTCCACTTCCCGTGCACTTAGCCCTGAAATCGTAGGGGAAGAGCACTATGAAGTCGCACGTCAAGTTCAATCGACGCTACAACGGTACCGTGAACTACAAGATATCATTGCGATCCTCGGTATGGACGAGTTAAGTGAAGATGACAAATTAGTCGTTGGGCGCGCGCGTCGTATCCAGTTCTTCCTATCTCAAAACTTCCACGTGGCTGAGCAATTCACTGGCCAGGCTGGTTCCTATGTGCCGGTTGCTGAAACGATCAAAGGATTCAAAGAAATTCTGGACGGTCGCTACGATCACCTTCCGGAAGATGCGTTCCGCCTAGTTGGTCGTATCGAGGAAGTTATCGAAAAAGCAAAAGGCATGGGCGTAGAAGTTTAATTTTAACAGATTATTAATTTTTTAATAAAGCCTCCGGCAGAACTTGCCCTGGATCATGCAAGGCTGGCGGTCACCGCGCTGGAATAGCCTTGTTTGATCCGGGGATGCTGTTTTCTGCACCGGAAGTGAAGCGGCAGTCGCGATTACCCGGAGGCGTTTTCGATTAAAGGGACCAGGAGGAAAAAAAATGAAGACCATGAAAGTCAATATCGTCACTCCCGACGGCCCTGTCTGTGAAACTGAAGCGGACATGATTATCGCAGCCGCAGAATCGGGCGAAATAGGGATTCTTCCCGGCCACATCGCTATGGTGGCACCGCTTCAAATCGGTGCGCTTCGCCTGAAAAAAGATGGTGCGACAGAACATGTTGCCGTGCACGGCGGTTTTATCGAAGTCCGTCCGGAGGTTGTTACCGTATTAGCCCAAAGTGCAGAAATGGCTGCCTCCATCGATTTAGCACGCGCAAAAGCGGCGGCTAAACGTGCTGAGGAAAAACTGCGGGCTAAATCGGATGAAAAAGAACACCAAATAATGGAGTTTGCTTTACAGCGTGCCATTAATCGAATCAAAGTGTACGAAACGAGAGCATAAATTGATCTTCATTCACCAAGAACACTTACCTTTTTAAGTGTGGATGATGAATGCAGAGTGATTTCTTTCATCATGGCGGACAGGGGATGTAGATCTTCTGCCCGCCTTTTTATTGGAGGGAAAATGTGGAAGGAGTGTGGCAGGCATGATTGGATACAACCCCATTTTGGCAATCGTTTCGCACATTTTCTTTATTGGTATTTCGTTTTACGCTCTACAATCGATTATGCCCGAGAAAATCATCCGGAAAAACCGGATTTTCCAAGCGCAACTTTTATTCATCTTAATCAGCATTTCCATCGGTTGGGCTGTATCGAATTTCTTTTTAGAGATATCCTATTGGTCAAGGCGCATTCCATTCTTAATTTGAATAATGGGTCGGACATAGCATCGCCGCACATACGAAAGGCCTGTCCGTATGTGGGGCGATGGTATGTATGGAAGCAGGAATTTTATAGGTTTTTTTTTCAAAGAGCTGGGGAATGTATGGAACAGAGTGGCATGTCTTCTGAAAGGGTGACACAAATCGTCAAATGTGTACATATTATAGACTACTCAGAAGTCACATGGAAAAATAGCCCGGAGGCAGCTTGTTAATTCAGCCAGGGCACTGTAAAATAGTATATGTTTTTATGCTTAAAATCATGACGAAAAAAATCGAAATATATGACGACATCATGTCTATGTACAACACTGGAGTCGGAGGGGCTTATTTTGGATAAAATTATAATAACTGGTGGGCGGACACTGAAAGGTAATGTCCGTGTCGAAGGGGCAAAGAATGCAGTATTGCCAATTCTTGCGGCAGCTTTACTTGCCACGAGAGGCACAAACATCATTCGCGATGTCCCCAACTTGTCAGACGTCGGCACGATCAATGAAGTGTTGAAAAGCCTGCATGCAAAGGTGGAGTATTCCCCTGAGGATGACGAGGTAAGAATTGATTCATCCGGAGAATTATCGCCAGAGGCACATTTTGAATATGTCCGGAAAATGCGGGCATCCATTTTAGTGATGGGTCCGTTGCTCGCGCGGAACGGATTTGCGAGAGTCGCTTTACCTGGAGGATGCGCCATCGGATCACGTCCGATCGATCAGCATTTGAAAGGCTTCGAAGCGATGGGTGCGGAAATCACATTTGGCCATGGACATGTCGAAGCGAAAGCGAAACATGGATTAAAAGGCGCAAAAATTTATTTGGACTTCCCGAGTGTAGGAGCGACGGAGAACATCATGACGGCTGCCGCATTGGCTGAAGGCACGACTATTATCGAAAATGCGGCGAAAGAGCCGGAAATTGTCGATTTAGCGAATTTCATCAATGAAATGGGCGGTAAAGTGGTGGGCGCCGGAACGGATTCCATCCGAATCGAAGGCGTTACGGAATTATATGGAACTACTCATCATATTATACCTGACCGGATTGAAACAGGAACATTCATGGTAGCTGCCGCTATTACAGGGGGCGACATCATTATTGAGAACGCAGTTCCGGAACATAACGCAGCCCTCATTTCAAAAATGGGCGAGATGGGCGTTATCATTACGGAATTGGATGAAGGTATTCGTGTATCCGCTAAGCATCCATTAAAAGCGGTCGATCTGAAAACGATGCCGCATCCTGGATTCCCGACTGACATGCAATCACAGATGATGGCACTTATGCTCACTTCAGAAGGCACTGGTGTCCTCACAGAAACGGTATTTGAAAACCGGTTCATGCACGTCGAGGAATTCCGCCGAATGAATGCAAATGTGAAAATCGAAGGACGTTCTGTGATCGTCATGGGACCGTCCAAATTACAAGGAGCGGAAGTCGCCGCAACAGACTTGCGCGCCGCTGCCTCGCTCATTTTGGCGGGTCTGGTCGCAGAAGGTGTCACACGCGTCACCGAACTCGAACACCTCGACCGTGGCTACGTCAACTTCCACGGCAAACTTGCCGCTCTCGGAGCCGATATCATTCGGATTTCCGAAACATCAGAAGAAAAAGCTAAACAACTCGCTTAAAAAAAGCCGCATCTTGCGGCTTTTTTCTATATGGGAGGGAGCCTCTTCGTGGGACGCCCATAATTCCGTGTGGGCGCTGATAACTCCGCGCCAGCGCTCATAATTCCGTTCGAGCGCTGATAACTCTGTGTAGGCGCTTATAACTCCGTGCGTGCGCTGATAACTTTGCGTGGCCGCTGATAACTTCGCGCATGCGCTCATAACTCCGTGCGCCCGCTGATAACTCTGCGCACGCGCTCATAAGTCCGCGCAAGCGCTTATAACTCTGCGCAGGCGCTCATAATTCCGTGCGTGCGCTTATAACTCCGCGCAGACGCTCATAACTTCACGTAGACGCTCATAACCCCGCGTGAGCGCTGAACCGGGACCAGGTACCCTGAAGATTACCTCACAACGCTCCCATCCGGCCTCCCAACGTTTCCCCCAAACCTCGCAAAACTCCCGTCCCGCCTCCCAACGTCCTCACCAAACCTCCCAACGCTTCCACCCCACCTCCAAACACCCAACCTTCTTCCCTCCCAAAAAGAATAATCCACACCCCCATTTCATATAATCAACCATGGACAAACTACTCACCGTTTTTTTCATCATTATACTATTTATCATCCCCATTCTACTGAAACAGCCGTTGCCAACGAAGCAGTTAACGGAGGAGTCGAAAGAAGAATTATGCCCCGTCGACATCCAAGTGGAGGGGATTGGGGAACCGATCCCCTTGGAAGAGTACGTGGTGGGCGTGGTGGCGGCGGAGATGCCGGCCACCTTCCATCCGGAAGCGTTGAAAGCGCAAGCCATTGCCGCAAGGACGTATGCCTTGCGCACGACGGAGAGCGGAAAGAAGCCAATTGCCGCTGGTGTGTCTGCGCAAGTGTATGCTACGGAGGCGAAACGCAAAGATCGATGGAAGAAAGAGTTTAAGCGCAATGAGAAAAAGGTGCGCGCCGCCGTCGAAGCCACGGCGGGGGAAATCGTGACATATGAAGATCAGATGATTTCCGCCATGTTCTTTTCCACGTCCAACGGCAAGACGGAAGCTGCTAAAAATTTTAGCGGCAACGATATCCCGTACTTGCAAAGCGTGGAGAGCGTGGGAGAGGAAATTGTCGCACCGCAATTCGAGCGACAAACCGAATTGCCACTTGCCGAATGGAATCGGGCGATGGGCAATCAATGGAGTGCCGACCATTTCCGTGCTCTCCAATTAGTCCGGAATCCGACAGGTCGCGTCCAGAAAGCGGTCACCACCGGTTATGAAATCAGCGGCAGAGAAATGCGGGATTTATTAGGACTGGCCTCGACCGATTTTGATATCGCCTATGACGTGACGAATGAAATCGTCCATGTCACCACGAAAGGATACGGTCATGGGGTCGGTATGAGCCAATACGGCGCGGAAGCATACGCGCAGAAAGGATGGACAGCGGAAGCGATTCTTCAACACTATTACACCGGGACAGAAATAAAAAAATTCAACTTAGATGATTCCGAGTGTTTAAAAACTCCTGCACTTGCAAATAATAGCAAGTGAGGTGATGACAATGCGAGAAGAAAAACCTAAATCCCCTTCTCAAAAGAACAAAAGTTCAAAGAAAAACAATTGGTTCTGGCCCGTCCTTTATTCAGCCATCGCGGTTGTCTTCGTCGGAATGATCTGGGGTTATAACGCATTTATGAAAAACGACTCCACCAATCAAGCCGACCTGGCGGGCAAAGATCCGAACGATTCCGTCGTAGTCGAAACGAACGCCGGAAAGGAAACACTCAAATACCCATTCGCCGAAACATTACTCGATGACGCAGTTATTCTACATGAATATTATGATGCTGGAGCGGATGAAGAAATGCGGGAAAGTGCACTTCTTGTTTTCGATCAAAAATACGTAACGAATTCAGGCTTGTGCATCTCGGTGGCGGGTGAGCCATTTGAAGTGGTCGCTGCCATGAGCGGAAAAGTAAAAGAAGTCATCAACGATCCTTTCAAGGGCAGTGAAGTGACAATCACCCACTCTGACGGTATGGAGACGACGTATGGTTCCTTAACTGGTATTCTCGTCAAACCGGATCAGGAAGTTGTGCAAGGACAACCTATCGCAACAGCAACTGAAAATGAGTGGAACCCGGAAGCGGGCATCTACCTACATTTTGAAGTGAAGCAAGACGGCGTGACGAAGAATCCACGTACGTATCTCGGGTTCCAATGACCAGGCTAGGCCATTCCAATTGAAAAATGGAGTGGCTTTTTCCTTTTCTGCAAATTCTCCCCGGATGACGCCCGCAAATCCCATCATTCCCGCATACCTGCCCTATTCGCCGCATAAGATGAAGGAAGATACGGCTGACAGGAAAGGAAGAGGGCGTGCACGAGCAAATACGGAGGCGATGCGTGCGCCTCGGAAACATGTTGCTAGAAACGGGACTTACAGTGCGGGCGCTGGCAAAAGCCACTGGGTATTCCAAGAGCACGGTTCATAAGGATCTCACGGATCGTTTGCCCAATGTCGATACGGCCTTGTCGGAGGAAGTCGCAAAAATATTGGCCTACCATAAGTCTGTCAGACATCTACGCGGCGGTGAGGCGACACGCATCAAATGGATGAACGAAACGAAAAAGATAGGTGATGAATAGGAAAAAAGGACGTGTCGTGAACTGTGCCGACCGTCCTTTTGCTTTGGATGAAAAATGAATGGTGAATATCCAAAGTTTTTCTTGATTACTGGTACCAAAGTATGTTCACTACCGGATAACTATGGTAAAATTATTTGTTAAGAGAGTACATATACGGGAATTTCGGAAGGGGACAAATGAGGAATGTTTTCAAAAGATATCGGGATAGACCTTGGCACAGCCAATGTCCTGATTCATGTGAAGGGAAAAGGAATTGTGTTGAATGAACCCTCGGTCGTAGCCGTAGATAAAAAGACAAACAAAGTGCTGGCTGTGGGCGAAGAGGCAAGACAGATGGTCGGACGGACACCCGGGAATATCGTGGCGATCCGGCCGATGAAAGACGGAGTCATTGCAGATTTTGACGTGACGGAGGCTATGCTTCGTCACTTTATTAATAAATTGAATGTCAAAGGGTTTTTATCAAAGCCAAGAATCCTCATTTGTTGCCCTACTAATATTACAAGTGTCGAACAGAAGGCGATCCGGCAAGCTGCGGAGAAGTCAGGTGGGAAACGAATCTATCTCGAAGAGGAACCGAAAGTGTCGGCGGTCGGCGCAGGAATGGACATTTTCCAGCCGAGCGGCAATATGGTCATCGATATCGGAGGCGGTACTACCGATGTGGCCGTTCTGTCGATGGGCGACATCGTCACCTCACAATCTATTAAAGTGGCAGGAGATACATTTGACACGGATATTACGAATTATATTAAAAAGGAATATAAATTACTGATTGGGGAAAGAACAGCAGAAGACATCAAAATCAATGTCGGCACCGTTTTCCAAGGTGGGCGGAAAGAAGAGATGGATATCCGCGGACGCGATCTAGTCACAGGTCTACCCCGCACAATCACGGTCAATTCCAAAGAAATCGGGGAAGCGCTCAAGGAATCGGTCTACATGATCGTCCAAGCGGCCAAAAATGTCTTGGAAAAGACACCGCCTGAGCTATCGGCAGACACGATCGACCGCGGAATTTTCTTGACAGGCGGCGGCGCCCTGTTGCACGGCATTGATCAGCTGTTGGCGGAAGAATTGAGAGTCCCGGTATTCATAGCCGAAAGCCCATTGGATTGCGTGGCAATCGGGACAGGCATTTTATTAGAAAATATGGATAAGGTTTCAGCATATTAATCATTTACGCCTCCGCGTACTGAGTCTCTTAAAGAATTTGGAGACTTGCTGAATCAAGTTGAATAGGAGGACAGGCTTATGTTTCGCGGATTTTATACAGTCGGTTCGGGGATGATAGCCCAGCAACGGAAGACGGAATTGCTGGCGAATAATATTGCAAATGCGAACACGCCAGGGTTTAAGGCGGATCAGTCAGTCATCCGGTCCTTTCCGGAAATGTTCATGTCCAGCATTGAAACGGCCCGGATTCCAACGAAAAACGGGTTTCAAATGAAAGGCCTCTCGCCGGTCGGCTCGATTTCGACAGGGGTCTATATGCAGGAAACCCTTCCGCTTTTCGCGCAAGGCCAATTGCGGGAAACGGGGTTGAATACGGATGTGGCCTTGATTGACGGGCAGCTGCCGACCGATGAGGAGACAGGGATCCCTGGGGCCATCTTCTTCCGGTTGGAGAACGAGGACGGCACGGAGCATTATACGAAAAACGGCAACTTTGCGCTGAGTCCGAACGGTTTTCTGACGCATCCAAATGGATTCTATGTATTAGATGAAAACGGTCAGCGCATCGCTCTGCAGAATGATGATTTCCACATTACAAGTGAAGGTGTTATCATGGAGGGGAACACGGAAGTGGCGACACTCGGTGTTTCATTTGCCCAGCGTCCTGATACGCTTATGAAGCTCGGTAACGGAACATTCGTACAAGAGGGCGGCGGCAATTTGCCGGCTGCGGATGGCGTCGCGGGCGTCACTTACTCGATGCAGCAACGGTATGTAGAGGCTTCCAACGTAGATGCGGCCCGGGCGATGACAGATATGCTCGCTGCCTATCGAGCGTTCGAGGCGAATCAAAAGATCCTGCAAGCCTATGACCGAAGCATGGAAAAGACCGTGACGGAAGTCGGGCGAGTCACGTGAATGTCTTCTTAATGGAAAGGGGTCCTAACGCATGATCCGTACGATGGCAACAGCGACCAATACGCTAAATCAATTACAGCATCAAATCGATATTATCGGAAATAACTTGGCCAACTCGAATACAAATGGCTATAAAGCAAGCGATGCAAGTTTCCATGAGCTCCTTTATCAGCAATTCAACAACGACAAAGCGGACAATGCGCCGCGGCAATCGCCGCTTGGCATACGCTATGGAACGGGCGCGGTCCTTGGACAAGCGCAGATCAATTGGAAAATCGGCTCTCTGCAAATGACCGGCCGGGAGCTCGATTTTGCACTGACGGAGCCGAAACAGCATTTTAATATTCTGATGCCCGGGGAAAACGGGGACACTCAGACTGTCTATACACGGCAAGGGAATTTCTATGTGTCTCCGGTTGGAAACGGCCAATTGATGCTCGTCACGGGCGAAGGCTATCCGGTCGCAAACAGTGCGGGGCAGCCGATCACGTTTGCGGATAATGTCCAAAGCTACAAAGTCCAGCCGGGCGGCATCCTTGAAATGACGTTCGTGAATGGTATGGTAGGACAAGTGGAGCTTGGCGTCACCGTGATGGAGCGGCCCAATGTCATGACGCGCCTGTCTGCCACCACTTTTGCCCTTCCGGAAAACTTGGCGGATATGGGAATTGCCGAAGCAGACATCCTCACTGAGATCCAAGGGGCGGCCCGGAACGGAATCGGATTGCAAAACCAGGCACTCGAGGCATCCAACGTCAATTATGAGAAGGAAATGACCGATTTGATTTCAGTTCAGCGTTCCTATCAATTCAACGCACGCACGGTGACGCTGGCAGACCAGATGCTCGGTTTGATCAACGGCATCCGATAAGCATTTTATTTCCAAAAGCATCGATTCAACTTTGGGTATTTGCATAGAGGTGGGAGTTTTCCGCTAAATAAAGGTAAATAGTCATTTTTCAATAAAAAGTAGCGAAAGTCTGTTACGATAGAGTGGCGGTCCAAGACATCGGGATGCTTGGACCGGATGACCCGGATGATGGGTCTCGGCAATGTCCGGTTACCGGCAGCCAGAGATTAGAGAACTAGGGAGTATCGGATATGACAGATGAAAAACGGAATGGTTCCAATCGTGTCAAGCGGGAGCGGCTGGAAACCGAAGCACCGGCGAAACGGTCGTTACGCGCATCCCGTCATGAACGGAAAAAGATAGAAGAGCCCGAGCAGGCATCGGAGACCCGGAAATGGGTCCAGATCCGGATTTTGCCGATTTGGCTACGCATCATTCTGGTCCTTTTGCTATTGGCGGGCGCAGCCATTCTAGGAGCGATGATCGGTTATGGCTATCTTGGAGATGGCCAACCAAGCGATGTGCTTAAAAAAGAAACATGGACACATATTTTTGATATAATGAATGGTAAAGAGTCGTAAACGGCTCTTTCGTTTTTGGACAAACTTTATACATAACGCACGCTCAGGAGGAAATGCCATGCTTACTGCAAGTCAAATACAAGAAATCATTCCGCATCGATACCCATTCCTGCTTGTGGACCGGATTCTGGAAATCGAAGAAGGCAA
The DNA here is from genome assembly GCF_047228905.1 of Sporosarcina sp. 179-K 3D1 HS. NCBI lineage: Bacteria > Bacillati > Bacillota > Bacilli > Caryophanales > Caryophanaceae > Sporosarcina > Sporosarcina sp. 179-K 3D1 HS. Next base: position 17,114 of record NZ_JBFEGI010000006.1, on the reverse strand, counting down.
ACGGGCGGTCGGATTGAAAAACGTGACTGTCAATGAAGACTTTTTCAACGGCCATTTCCCAGGCTATCCCGTTATGCCCGGAGTTCTCATCGTGGAAGCGCTTGCACAGGTTGGGGCAGTCGCCATGCTGCAAAAAGAGGAAAACAAAGGACGGCTCGCTTTTTTCGCAGGAATCGACAACTGCCGCTTCAAACGGCAAGTGACGCCCGGTGATACATTGCGGTTGGAAGTGGAAATCGTCCGGCTGCGTGGATCGATCGGAAAAGGTAAGGCAGTCGCAACAGTCGATGGGGAAATTGCCTGCGAAACGGAAATGACATTCGCACTCGGACCAGCCAGCGGGAACTAAATTTGCAAGGAACTTGAAATTTCGTTACAATGGTCAATGCAGTGTCGTGCCTATGAGGCAACGACTTTTATAGTAGGAGGGTACAACTGGATGTTCAAAGATTTATCTCCCAATATTAAAAGCAGTATCACGAGATCCATTACACAAACGTTTGAACAATATATGAGCGATATCGAATGGAGCGAGGAGCGGTTCAGCGTCGATGACTACTTCGCCAATTGGCGCGAATACATCACAACGAGAGCGCTCTGGTACAATACAATTCCGGATTCCATGAAACGGGATCCCAAATTCCATGAAGACCTGGCCAACCGCATCAACGAAATCATCGAGCGCATCTTAAGTGAACCGCCGTCCGAAGAACAAATTGCAACGATTCAAATCATGCAGGAAGAACTCGGCACACACTATGAATATGAGTGTAAAGCCGAAGCATTATACGTGGAAAACCTACTGAAAAACCATATGCAAAATAATCGCTGAGCCGCCTGCGACGGCCGCTCATTCAAATATCAGCAGAAGGATGGATAATTCCCTCTTTTCGAGCCAACCTACAATTATCATACGGTCTGTATGATAAACGGCTTGTGGAAAGGAGGGAATTTTCATGTTCAAAAAAGCCTTACCGCTTGTTCTCATGTCGGGACTTGTCCTCGGTGCTTGTAACTTAAACGGGAATGATGACAATAACGGGATGAACGGAAATAACGGAAATAACGGGGCAGTGCCGAATAACAACGAAACACCGATGGAAAACCTGGATGACCGGACAGGAGATTGGACACCCGATCTGAATGGTAACAATGGAAACAATGGAATGAACGGAAACAATGGAAACAACGGAATGAACGGCCAAACTGGACCTGACCTCGACGGCATCGATAACGGCAATGACAACCGGGTACGTGACGGCATCATCGATAACGGCGACACGACCACCACCCCACGTGGCAACATGAACGGCAACAACAACCGCTAACCGCAAGCCGACCAAAAGGCTGTTCCTCGAAATCATGAGGAACAGCCTTTTGTATGTGTTGACTTGGAGCGAGGCGATAATAAATCGTTTGCAACACTCATAATTCCCGTTCGCCGCTCATAAGTTGAGAGAAGCGCTTATAAGTTGTTCCGGCCGCTGATAAATCCCGCGGAGCGATGATACATCCGGAGAACCGCTGATAATTCTTGGCAAGCGCTCATAAGTTGAAAGAGGCGCTCATAAGTTGTCCCGACAGCTGATAAGTTCTGCGGAGCGATCATACTTCCGAAGCACCGCTCATAACCCCTCGCATATTGCTCATAATTTGCCGCAGCCGCTCATAAGTTACTACCATCGCTCATACCTATTGTCAAGCGATCATAAGTAAAACCCTCAAAATTCAATTTTGAGGAAAACCATATTAAATATCAGACTTGTCTGATAACCTCGAGGGGGAGGGATGAGAATGATTTACAAAGAAAGAACGATGCCAAAAAAATTAATTGGTCAAGCTGCCTTAATGAGGCGGCTTCACCCGGATCATGCAAAATATCAACCGCTCCGGGAAAGCTATCGCAACTCAAAAGCGGGTTTTGGGGGAGAGCAGGATTTTGACAAGCATATGAAAGAATTCAAACCCCATTATCCATACGCCATCCTGCATGACATTTGCTTAAAACAGGAAGGAATCTATTTCCAAATGGATTCCATTTTAATTACCCCTGCCTTTATTTACATCTTTGAAGTGAAAAATTTTGGCGGGAAGATTTTGATCAAGTCCAAACCGACTCAATTCATCCGCGAGTTGCCGACGGGTGAGCGGAAAGTGATGAATAGCCCCATCGTTGAGTTGGAACGCAAACAGTTCTTACTTACAAATTGGCTAGCCGAGAGGAAAATCCAACTGCCTGTCAAAACACTAGTAGCCTTCGCCTTTACGAACGAATTAATGATGGAAGAAGAGCTGGAAACTAAAATTTTATTTACGAATGAAGTACCGAATCATCTAAGGACAATTCCTGTGGAAAATGAATTAATAAACAAAGATGAGATTCAAAGATTAGCTATTTCATTAAGAAATCATCATCAGGAGTATGATCCCTTTCCAATGATCGAGACGCTAAGCTTATCACGGGACGATATGTTGCCGGGAGTCATCTGCCCCTCTTGCGGCTTCCGAGAAATGAAATGGACTCAGAAGAAATGGCAGTGCCCGCATTGCAATTATGCAAGTACGGCTTGTCATCTTGATACATTGGCCGACTGGAACTGCCTTGTCAGTAAACGAATTACAAATAGCGAATTCCGTAATTTCGCATGCGTCGAAAGTTCGCACATCGCCAAAAGGCTGTTACAAGGCTCAGGCCTTTCCAAAAAAGGCGAACGCCGCGGCGCGCACTACGTCTTGGAAGAATAAAACTCCTCATAATTCGGCGCTTCACTCCGTGTGAAGCGTTTTTTAAAATTAACAGCAAACCACTTCGTGAGAGCTGATAACTTCCGCACAACGCTGATATTTCGATTTCAGCGCTGATACCTCCATTCAAGCGCTTATAACCTCCTTCCACCGCTGATACTTCCATTCAATTGCTGATAACTTCCGCCCAGCGCTGATACTTCCGTTCTAACGCTGATAATTTCTATCCAGCGCCGATACTTCTATTCTAACGCTGATATCTCCCGCCCAACGCTGATACTTCCGTTCAAGCGCTGATACTTCCGTTCAAGCGTCGATACCTTCCGCCCAGCGCTCATATCTCAGATCCACCGCTCATAACCGCGCCATCCCCTTACCCTATCAATCTCCCACCCCACAAAAAAACCGCCTTCCCCAGGCGGTCACTACGATCTCAAAACTTTTCCTTATCCTTCTTCAACCGCGGACGGGAACGCATGTCGGATTCGAAGCGGCGGAGCAGTTCGCTGCCGTTGAGGCCTTCGCTAATCAGCTCTTCCAGAAGTTGTTCGGCATATTGGGAGCGGGCCCGTTTCAGACGGCCTTTCAATAAAACCGAAATATTGTCGCCAATTTTTTTGACCGCTTCCACGGCAACGCGGAAGGCAGCCGGCTCGTTTTCCGGATAGGAAATGACCACTTTGGCTTCCAGTAGTTCATCGGCGGCCTTCCACTTTTCAAACGTTTCCTGATATTTTTCATCAATGAACAATTCAAGGACCCACATATGGTGGCTGTTCTCCTGATTTATGATGATCCCGTCAATCAGTGGGAAATCCTTCACTTGATCGTCGTCCAAAATACTGACGGATAACATTTTAAACGTCTTCATTGTCGCCACCTCCTCTTTTTCTACAGTATACCATAGCTCCCAATCCGGTAAGGAAAATGTGCGAAAGTCGAATTATCTGATAAAGCGAAAAAATTGGCGAAAGGCGGCAGAGTATGATGGAACGCTAATTCATTCCAAAAAAGCGACATTCAAAATCCTGATTTGCTAGTGAAAAGCGGGGCAAAACGCCGTTATGGGACTTTGCGTGAATGAAGCCTCACCGCTTATGATGAAGGCAGTTCACAAAGAAGGGAGGGACTTACTTGAACCAGGTTGCACTCGTGGGACGCCTTACGAAAGACCCCATCCTGCGGAAATTTTCGGAGGGGCGGCTGCAGACGAGTTTCGTGCTAGCCATCAATCGAAATTTTAAGAACCAACAGGGAGAGGTGGATACGGACTTTGTTCTGTGCACCGTGTGGGGAAGGACAGCGGAAAATACGGCGAAGCATTGCGGAAAAGGATCTTTGATCGGCGTTGGCGGGCGGATCCAGTCCAGGACATACGAGCGGGCGGATGGGAAACGTGTGTATGTCACGGAGGTTATCGGCGATGATATCCGTTTTCTGGTGACAAAAAATCGGACTCATGACAACCTGTATGGTGAACCGGATGCTAACGAAGCGCCTTCGTCGACGAATGAGGATGCAACAGAACATTTTCAATTGCCCGACAAGGAAGTGGAAGGACTACCGATTTTCTGATCGGCGGCCAAGATACATAGCGTCGTCGAGAATCGTTAGGAAGGAGAGGGCAGGGCCGGTCTGCAAGCCGGGTATGGTTAAAGACAACTGAAAATGGAAAGAGAAACGGATGGGAATAAGCAACAAAATGGTCTTGACAGGGTGGGATCTGACGAGGCCAACTAGAAACGCCATGAACCGTGACTATCAGGGGTCCGAATCATGGTGATAATGGGTAACAACAGCTTATATCAAAGAGGGGCGGTATTTCCGCCAATAAAAAACCGGACAAACTGGCGGGGGAGACTGCTTCCCCCGTCAGCCAATCCGGCACTAATGGAAGGGTGTATCAAATGCGTACAATCGAAAAGGAAGTTCTTCGGATGGAACTGCAGATCGGGCAATTGATCAACATCATCGCAAACCTCAATGAACGGATCGGCCACTTGGAAGACGAGAGACGGAAAAACAGGCCGGCCACTGTACATAAGATTCCGCTTGCCCGACGTCAATGATCAAAGGACAAGAGATCCTCCAGCTCAGTATCGGAAAGCTCGGTCAACCACTGGCTCGACTGGATCAATTCTGCGGAAAGCTCCGCTTTTTCAGCAAGCATTTTATCAATTTTCTCCTCGATCGTTCCAATTGTCACAAACTTATGGACGTGTACGAACTTTGTTTGGCCGATCCGGTAGGCCCGGTCGGTTGCCTGATTTTCGACAGCTGGATTCCACCAACGGTCCGCATGCAGGACGTGGTTTGCCCGGGTCAGATTCAAGCCGGTCCCTCCCGCCTTCAACGACAAGAGGAAGATGGGGAATTCACCGTTTTGGAATGCCTCGACAAGATGATCCCGCTGCCCTTTCGGCATGCTGCCCGTCAGGAAAGGGACATCAATGCCGTATTGTTCCGATAGGCATTGGCGAATCAGCTGCCCCATGCCGATGTATTGCGTAAAAATGAGGCATTGTTCCCCATTATCCGCAATGTCGGCAGCCATCGTGACAATCCGGTCGAGTTTGTCCGATCGTGCGAGAAGCTGTTCCGCGCGTGCAGTCGGCTCTTTCAGGAACAAGGCGGGATGGTTGCATAATTGTTTCAAACGGCTGAGCATTTTTAATATCAGCCCTTTTTTCTCGAAGCCGGTTAGCGTCTGCAATTTGAACTTCGTTTCCTCGAGAAAGCTTTCATACAACGCAGCCTGTTCGGCCGTCAACGGACAATACTCATTCTGTTCCAGCTTCTTCGGCAAATTCAGTTGCAATTCAGGGTCATTTTTCGTACGGCGCAATAAAAACGGCCGGATTTTCGCCCGCAGTTTCCGTTTGTCGACCTCCGAATCATCCCGCTCGATCGGAATGATGAAATTGTCCGTGAACTTGCGGAAGCTTCCGAAATAGCCTTTATGAATGAAATCGAAAATAGCCCACAGTTCGGACAGCCGATTTTCGATCGGTGTCCCGGTTAACGCAATATGATGCCGCCCATGCAGTTTGCGGATTGTGCGCGATTGCTTCGTCTGCATGTTTTTTATATTTTGTGCTTCATCGAGCGTGATGCTTGCAAATTCGATTTCGGAGAGCGTTTCCCCGTCTTGCGAAGCTGTCCCAAATGTCGTCAGCACGACATCCGGCTTTTTTGATTCCAATAATATTTTAAAGTTGTCCTCTTTCGCACGGGCTGGTCCATAATGCGTATGGACCGAGAGCGAAGGGGCAAACCGCTCGATCTCTTTCTGCCAGTTCCCAAGAACACTTGTCGGGCAGACGATCAATGACGGAGAGTTCGTCTCCTGCTTCCGATGGACGTTCAACAAATAAGCGATGAGCTGCACTGTTTTCCCGAGTCCCATATCATCCGCGAGACAGGCCCCGAATTGATTCGCACGCATGAAGACCAGCCAGTTGTAACCTTCCACTTGATATGGGCGCAAGCTGGTATGCAAGTCATCGGGAATACCCGCGTCAGGCAATCCCTTTTTATCGGATAGCATTTCCATGTAATTGCGAAGCGATTGCCCCATCGTGAATGCAAACAGAGGATCATCCGAAAGGTCATCGTCTTCCAAGGGGACGATCTCTTCAGGCACTTCCTGAAACAGCAAATCCTTCACAGTCCATTCACCGGCATCTGCGCGGTCCATCAACTCCCGGATTTTCCGTAGCCAAAGGGGATCGATATGGAACCACTCATCACCCGAGCGGATATATTCCCGGTTTTCATCGACGAGCTTGCGGAACGTCTCCCGGTCGATTTCCTGGTTGGCAAGCGAAAAACTCCAATCGAAGGACAGCACTTCATCCAGACCGGTTGCTGATTTGTAAGAAGTGACTCCCGCAGTCGTCCGAATCCGCATTTTCGATTCAGTCACCGACTTCAACCAAGCGGGAAGGATGACAGGAAATCCGAACGTCTGAAAGAGCGGCAAATCGTTTTGAATGAACATCCGGACATCGGCATCAGCCATCTCAAATGATAGAAAGCGGTCGCCCGGCAAGACATCCACTGAGCTGAGGAAGGACACCATTTCAGACTGCCTTTTCAAAATATCCTCCGCAAACGGCTTCCATTTCGATGGAAGAGCATCCAAAATGGCTGAGTCCCTTTTTCGGACGGCAGGAACCCAGTGCGACCCTCTTTCACTCACTAGAACGGTTTCCAAAAGCCATTCGGAATCGGTGTCCATTTCCGGTTCAGTCAAACGCAAAGCGACACGGATCGGCAAATTCCCTGTAGATTCATCGGGCCAGCCGTATGTCTGCAAATGAGGGAGTAAGGTCGAAAGTTGTTCGGGATGGATGCCAAGGTCCATCACTTTACTTTCCAGCGCAAGCTCGATGAAGGCGGCCGCTTCATTCGACAGCCCGACCTGTTCCGCATGGATTCGGAATTTGTCCTCTTCAATTTCAGTGTGGGCCCATAACTCATTATTCGACCAGGCAGAGGCCGCTTCTCGAATGGCATGGAGAAGGTCGTCGTCATTGTCTGTCAATCCTTCGACCTTTACAAACGGGTGCAATTTAGAAAAAGTGGAAAGCAGCTGGTCTGGCCGAACTTTGACCGCGTCCTCTGTTACATTGGCGAGCAAACCAAACAAAGCTTGCTCTTGATTGAAAAACAAATAAGATGCGAGTTGATCGGAGGCCACCTCGAAACCATCCGAGTCTTGCGCCGAAACGGCAAAAAGATGATCCCCCTCCCGTTGAATAGCCAGACGAAGTAGAAGGTTCAATGTTTCGTTCATAAATTCAGATTCCCTTTCTCCATTTCTTCCATTAATGCGCGAAGACGGCGGTATTTGTCGCGCACAGTATCGATATAGCGGTTCCAGAAATCAACTTTTCCGCTTTTTTTCGAGCCCGCCTTCATCTTTTTAAAAATGCGGACGGCGGCACGGTAGCTATGTCTGTTCTTTTCATTAATGAACCGCATGGCGTATGTGTGAAGGAGGGGCAACACAGCAGCAGGATCTTCTGCCAATGCGATCTTTAGACCGCCCACTTCGGCCTCCTCATACGTAACACGAAATCTATGCATTAAGGCGGCCCATTCCGAAAACCGATTACTCTCAACTAAGAAATCGGCATAGACATCGACCCCGGCCTTGCCGTATTGGATGAACAGCGCTTCCCGATCCTCATCCGGAAAATCGGCCGTCTCCAATAAGCCGTCCAGATGGCGGATGAAGGAAGAACTGTATGCATAACCGGAGGCGCCGCTGACAAATTCGCCAAGATGCGGAAGCAAAGCCTCCATAATGATCGTCAGCGACTCGATCTCTTCTTCCTCTTCGGCAAGGTCCGCCAAAGGAAGCCAAACCGGAACTTGAGCCGCATCCAATTGGGCGACTGCCTGTCTCAACTCATCCTGGTTGCCTTGAAGGAGATAAAATAGCGCGGCAAACATCCGGGATTCGACCGTTTCGTTATTTCGGAGAATTATTAATTCAGCATCGCGGGAAGAAGTTTGCACAAAAAGCTGCTGCCAAAAAAGGCGATACACGTAAAAACGTTCGTTCAATAGTTCATCATTGAACACAGCAAACGCCCGTACCATCTCTTTTAATCGGTCGTGAAATACATCTGCTTCGAACAATTTCGGTTTGGATCCGATGGAACGGACGGAGTCTTGCAGTTTCTCCAATTGCTCGGACAACCAGTTTTTCACATACCATTTCCCATAATGGAAGGACAGGTTATCCCCCTGTAAATGTCCGGCAATATACGGCCAAGCAGCATCCAGTAAATGCAGTCGGTAATATAATTCAAAAAGCGGCTTCCATTCCCATTCAAAAGGGGAGAGCGGCTTCATTTTCTGTTCAATAAGATTGCTTTCATGAATGAAGACCCCGGGATTTTCCTTCAATTCAAAATGACGAAGCGGGGCGGTTAAACGAGACAACACCTGAATCCACGCATCCGGCGTCCGATCGAAAACCGACAAGGCCATTTGCTCCGTCTCCATTTCGCGCCATTCGTGCAGCCAGTCTGTGAGCGAATGGAATTGGGAAAAGAGATGGAACACGACGGCGATTCGGTGAGAACACCAGCCGGGCTGTCCGCATGTGCAAATCGCTTCCATATTTGGAAAAGACAGCAGGACCTGTTCTTCCGTTTCCTCTGTCACAGTCGCAGTGATTTCTCCAGGCGTTACAGTGAATCGGTAGGGTCCCACCGCATTGCGCCGGACATCGGACGTGGCCCGTCGGATTTCTTGCGCTTCTACCGGGACATCGGGGCGAAGGGCATGTTTGATTTCATCCAGAAAAGTTTCAATTTCTTTTTCGTGTAAATAGGAAACACGTTCAACGGTCATGTGCATCGGACCACTCCCTAAGAAAAGCATTCCTTTCATTATAACGCTTTTCGGTATGGTCCGTAAAAGAACTTAATCCGCTTTCCGATCTTTATCCCGTTTAAAAATCAAACTAAGCATCGCTTTGTTCGAATTCAAGAAAATGCGACGGTCTTTTTCTGTCAACGTAGAAAGTAATGCTACAAACTCCCGCAACTCAGCGGACTCCTCAAAAAGTTCGCGATGCCGGTCGATGAAGCTGTCCATATAGCGTTCTTTCAGCTCATTCGTTTTGATCGGTTGGTTCTCTTTGTCCTCACGCACGGATTTCAAGGGTTCCCCCATGATCATGGCCATGAAATAATCGGTAGGGATATTAAAGGTTTTTTGGACGACCGGCAGAAGATCTACTGAAAATCCTCGCTCGTTCCGTTCATAGTTCGATAAGGTTTCCGGGGAGAGGTTTAATCTATAGGCTGCTTCTTTTTGTCGCATGTGTAAATATTCTTCCCGATATTCTCTGAATTGTTGTCCGAAATGCATAGTGACATCCCCTTTTTTCCACAACCGTACGCAAGAAATAAAGAAAGAGGGGTAAAACCAACAAATCGTTGAGTCGAATTAAAGAATTGTTGGTTTTATAATAAAAATAACCAATAAATGCAAGAATAGTAGGTATATTTGTTTAATTTTAAATTGATTATTTATTCACAAGCGAAGAGGAGTGAGAGGGTGGAAAAATTTGAACTGTATGTACCCAATTTAAGAAATTTATTGGAAAATAAAAGAGGATGCAAAGGGGAGCGTGCCAAGCTTTTAAAAGAAATGCTACCAGAGATGAATGCGGTTTTTCTGCCGGAGGAAAAGAGGTTATACATAAGCTCCTTGACGTACGGCAATGTCCACTTTCAGCTGGTGTCCTTCGATTTGGAAAACGACAAAATCACGTTCCAAAGAAGAAGTGGGAGTGCAGGAGATGGACACCGCTGGATCTTTGAGCTGCTCTCTACCTTACAGTGGGATTTTCTCCCGAAACAGATGTCATATGTCATGGAACGCCCGCCGCAGCATATAATAGAAGAGAAAACGTAAAAGGCTTCATCAATCCAACGCGACATCCCTACGAATTGAACGATTTGTAAGCGATTCCACTCACACATTGGACACAATTGTGATAGAATACTAATAATCGGAATATTCGATGAAGGAGGGGAGAAAGATGCTAACCGTTCAACGCATGAAGCCATTCCTGATGAGTCAAGAGGATTTTCGACTCCGCCTTGTGTTTGCATACCAATACTTCTCCATCCTGAAAGGGGAAGAAGTCTTTCAATTCATACCGTCGGAGGGAAAGGAAATTGTAGTCAACCTGAATAGCCTACAAGTCGAAAACCTGGGAGAAGTGTTTGTCTTCCAACGGGGAAGCCGTTTCATACGCCTACCACTTTATCAGTTGCTACTTATCTCGGATCTCCACGTACACTTGTCAACCATACTCGAGGGGGTGGTAGAAATCGCAACAGATTCCGTGATGCCGAAAGAAGTAGCGAAAGAAGCGGAAGGAATCATCGTACAATTAGAAATGGAAAACAAATGGCGCATGATCGACTTCGCACTCGAAACCAATGACCGACAACTATTCAACGAACTGACGGAAGGAATGCAGTAACATTGAAAATAAGCCCATAATAAAACACCTGTCGTGTAATTTACCGGTAGGTGTTTTGTTTTTTGTATTTTAAATGGGTCATAACTGGGGCAGGCGCTTATAATTCTCCTCAACCGATCATATTTTGAGAGAAGCGCTCATATCTTTCCGCAGCCGCTCATAAATACGTGGGAGCGAACATAATTCCGAAGAAAAGCCCATAACTCCCCGCAAGTGATGATAAGTCTGTAGAGCAGCTCATAACATTCATCCAGCGATGATAAGTCTGGAAAAGCGCTTATAACTTTCATCCAGTGATGATAAGTCTGAAGAAACGCCCATAACTTTCATCCAGCGATGATAAGTCCGGAGAAGCGCTTATAACAATCAACAAGCGATCATAACTCTCGAGAACGCGCTCATATCTCCCATCAACCGCCCATAACCCCAAAACTCGTCCTGCTCAAAACCCCGTCATCTCGTCAAAAAATGCAATCCTATTACAAATATCGTAGATCCTGTCAAACCGAACAGGAAATCCTGCCAAGTGAGTACGAACTTTTCGTCTTTATTCATAAAAAATCGCCCCTTTGTCGATTTCCCGGGAAATAAAGGGGGGATCTCCCGGGAATCGTGTTCTATGATTAGGATAGCCAACTAGCTTGGATGGTAAACCAGCTTGGCACAAAAATTCGCTTTACAAAATATTTCCAAAACACTTACCCCGAAACGAGCCAAAACCCTTTCATCTTAAAAAAATCGCTCCAAAATCCCTATAGCCTCCAATACGCCCCACGACCCGCAAACATTGCAAATCCTGCATATTTTGCTAGAATGACAGTAGCGGAAATATCGAAACTAACATCGCTCACGTGAGCGCAATTACTAATTTAGCCCATTGGCAGCAGGAAGGGATCATGGCATGTTCTTTGATTACAGATTTTGGCGATACCTCGTGAGTCCGCATGAGTTAGCGGCCCAGTTGCAAACTTCCACGATGCACAGCTACCGGAAGCGAGTCGTAGCGGTCTTCCTACTCGGTGTGTTGTTGTTCGCAACCCGCGAAATATGGGGAATGAACACAGAAAAACTGACAGCGCTCCTATCGACAATGACAATTGTCGATTACACGATCGCCCGTTACGTTTCACTGTTCGGCATCCTGCTATGGGCCATTCTTTACATGGCCTTCCACTATTGGGGAGTCGCATACATACTTCACCGCATCACCTCGATCCCATTCAAACAGCTGTTGCCCTTGCAATTACTCGCGACGGGACTCCTGTTAATTGAAAAATTACTCGTGTTTTTGGTCTTCGCATTGCAAGGAGAGACGACCTCAGTGTCATTTCTGTCATTCGGGCCGTTGGCAAACACCTTTCTCGATAACTGGTACATCATTTATTTCCTGAACCAATTGACCGTGACGGGAGCCGCAATCGTGGGTATCCAGTACCGTTTCATCCGTTCCTATCCGAGTGAAAACGACTGGTATCGAATGCTGCCCGTCCTGATCGGGCTGCATGTAGCAATGGCTCTCATTACAGCAGCCGTCGGTTTCATTCCGGTCGAGGAATGGTTCCACTCGCTCGTCGGAAGGGGTGTCGGTGAATGAATAGAACGATGAATCTTCTAGTTGCTGTCGGAATCAGCGCATTTCTTGCATGCAACCTCTATTTGCTGTTTTCCTCGAAAAGTGTCATTCCGAAATCAATCTATGTCAATCAATACGAACATATGACAAGCGGGGAGCATAGCGAAAAACTGGCGAAAGAGGGCCTGGTCGCTCCAATGGAAGTGTACACCGTCTATGTCAGTGCAGACGAGGTGGTTGACACCTGGGAAGTGAAGGAAGGCGACTACGTCTATCCGGGTGATGAAATCGCCACGTTGCAAACTGCACGAGCGGAAGGGCAGCGTGCCGTCTGGGAGGCGGAACGCGAAGCGCTCATGACGCAAAAGTCGGCAGTTGTAAGCTTGATGAACTCACTCGAATCCGACCGAGATTCGGCTAAATCCGACAGCTCGTCCAATGTCCGTAGGTCGGATAATGCCAAGGAAAGCAATGAAGATACAAGCGTTGAAGTCGGACTGAACGTAGACGTGCAAGTTGATGTCAAACAGGATGGCTCTTATGCCCAAGCAATCGCGGCGGCTGACCAGGAATTGGCGGACATCGAAAGGCAGCTCGTCGTTGTTGAAACACAGCTGGCGCAAAACCCGTCCCATCCGGCGTTGGTCAGTCCAGTGGAAGGGGTCATATCCCATGTGATGCGGACCGGTTCCACCATCGCTGTCGATATTTATAGTTCCCAAAAAGTGGTCGTCACCTATGCGACTAATGAGGAATGGCAGCAGATCGAGCAGGGGGACCGGGTGCTCGTCCAAGGGAGCAATCTCGGAACCGCAGTCGTCGGTACGGTCCTATCCGTCTCCCAAACACCTGCCATTCCGAACCGTTGGCTGGATGCCTATCAAGCGCTCGGCTCCGAGAAAGTGAAAAATCCGCTTGCTTACTATGAAGTGCGGATCATGGCCGAAACGGATCTGGAAACGACGCCGTTTGGGGTGAACCTGAATGCGGTCGTCATGGTGAATGAAGCACCGGATTCTATTTCCGTGAAGGAAAGCTGGCTTGTGAATAAATTAAATGGCCAAGCATCCACATGGGTGATCGACAATGAAGGCTTTGCCAAGAAAGTGAATGTTACGACGCCGTTCAGTTGGAAATCCCGGGCGGTCGTAACACAAGGACTCCAGTTGGGCGATGTTGTCGTGTCCGCAGAAGCATTACGAAAATATAAAGGCGACCCGCGTATATTCCTCCCTATGCCAACCGATGTCCCGACCAAGTCGGAATGGAAGGCGTTCGGCTGGAGAAATTATATTGAGTATATGGTTCTGAAATAATAAAATCCCTGCTCACGCGGGGATTTTTCTTCGTAATTGGAGGGTAAAAGGAAGGAAAGTAGGGTAATAGAAAGAATAACTATTAACAACAAGAGATTTTCCAACAAAAGGATGTGAAATAATGACCAATGCAAGTCAGCGCGCCATTGATTTATTAGAAAGAAAGCCGTTACAACAAAACTGGGGGGCCCGAAGAGCGGCGAGAAATAAAAAATATACGAACTCGCCCATTTTGGCAAGCGATTATGTCGTTCTTGATTTTGAAACAACAGGCCTGCGAGCGGGAGCTGATCGGATCATCCAGATTGGGGCCATCAAATATAAAGATCACGAACAAGTCGACATGCTCAATTCCTTCATTAATCCGCAACGCCATATTTCCGACACCATCACCCGATTGACAGGAATCTCAAACGAAATGGTTAAATTCGCTCCAACCATTGAAATGAAGTTACCGGAACTGTTGGATTTCCTCGAGGATTTGCCGATTGTCGCCCATAACGCATCATTCGATATGGGCTTCCTGTATGCACTCGATAGCATCGAAGGCGTCGAAATTCCGCAGTATAGAGTGATCGACACAGTCAAACTGGCCCGGAAAACGATTACTCAAACACCGAACCACAAACTGACGACCTTGACCCAATTCCTACAACTGGAACACGACGCCCACGATGCGATAGGGGATTGCCTAGCGACGGCTGCCATCTATCAATATTGCTTCAGCCGGAATATCTAAAAAATTTCCCATACTCTATTCTATCGACGATGCCCCAAATGCTATGATGATAGAAAAGAGATAACAATGGGAAATGAGGGCTAGGAAATGAAGGAAAGAGTGTGGGCAATGTGTTTTGCGTTCATCATCAGTTTTGGTATCGGAATGTTGACGGGCGAGGCGGCAGAAAGAAAACAAGACCGGTATGTCGGACTGCATGATCGTCTCCTGCCGATTGAAGACGTACGCGTCATAGACAACAATACAAAAGTCCCGCTGGCAGATATCGCGAAGTATCTATATCTTCCCTTATCGGAAGAGGACGGTGCCATGCACATCCGGAAACGGGGCTTCGACATCAGCTACGACTACAAAACGAAGCAAACGACCAAAAACGGAGTGGAACAAAAAGGGGCGCCCATCACCGAAGTCGATGGCAAGCTATACATCAGTGTCATCTATATCGCAAAGGAAGTCGGCTTCAAAATCGAGTACTTTCCAAAACTGAAAACGCTTCGGATCTATCGGGATGACTACCCACATATGTCCCACACGGACTACGAAAAACAAATCCAAGCCTTGTTGAATAAAAAGCCAGCCATCAAAGCGAACGTCTACCTGACATTCGACGACGGGCCAAATCAATACACGACCCTTAACACGGCGACACTCGAAAAGAACAACGTCCAAGGAACATTCTTTTTCGTTGGTAAACATATGAAAAACAACGAAAAGATCGTCAAGGCGACCGCTGCGGGCGGCCATTACATCGGCAGCCACAGCATGACTCACGACAAAGACAACATCTATAAATCCACCAAAAGCTTCATGACGGAAATGAATGAAGGGATCCAGCTCATCCAAACGATGACAGGCCAGGACTCCAAATTGCTGCGTGTCCCGTACGGCAGCAAACCTCACGTCACTCCCGCCATGCGAGTGGAACTCAATAAACGCAGCTACAAAATGTGGGACTGGGACGTCGACTCGAACGACTGGAAATACACCGACAAACAAACCGATGCCATTCTGAAAAACGTCCAAGTCGGCGTCGAAAAAGCCTACAAATCCGGTGACCGCGACATCATCATCCTAATGCACGACCGCAGCCAATCCGCCAAAGCCCTGCCGGCTATTATTGAATGGCTCCAAGCGCAGGGGTATACGATTAAGAAGTATGAACCTGACCATCATGTGATGCAGAACTTTCATAAGGACAGTAAACTGTGAAACCGCCTGAAGGGCGGTTTTTGTGTTGAGGGTGTGGGTTGGGATGTTGTGAGGTTTTGAGGGAATGTTTTGAAGTGGTGTTTGAGCGTTGCGAGGTTTGGTAGAAACGTTTCGAGGTGATGTGGGTGTGTTGTGAAGTTGGCTAGAAGTGTTTCGAGGAAGTGCGAGAACATTGTGAGGTTGAGTAGAAATGTTTCTAGGCAGTACGAGAATATTGTGAAGTTTAGTCAAAATATTTCGAAGTTCCTCAACACCCGGTGCACGAATCTGCTATCCAAGTTACCTTTCCTGTATAATCAACCAAGAGACAACAAACCTAGAAAGGGGGAGGGCCTCCAATGTGGAAAATATACAGCCTGCTCACCATCGCCATGTTCATATGGGGATTCAATCTGCCGCTCCTCAAATACCTCATCACCGTCGTCAGTCCAGTAACAATGACGAGTCTACGAATCTTCATGGCCGCCATCACCGTATTCATCATCCTGTCGGCCTTAAAACTTGTCCGCCTGCCAACCCGTAGCGAATGGAAATTCGTCCTCCTCGGCTCGCTATTGAATGTTGTTCTGCACCATTATTTCCTGAACATCGGGCTCGTCCGCACCACCGGAACCAACGCAGGCCTCATTCTGGGGACTGGGCCACTTCTTACTGCCGTTTCCGTCGCGGTGATCCTACGAAACTATCCATCGAAAATTCAATGGCTCGGATTGGCCTTCGGTCTCGCGGGTGTCAGCTCCGTCGTCCTGGCAAGCGGCGGCGTAACCGGACTCGCATTAGGCGATGCATTCATTTTTATAGCCATCATAACCCAAGTGCTTTCATTCCTGGTCATCGCCAAGGCCGCCAAAACGTTGGATCCACGCCTGCTGACCGCGTACATGCTTTTTTTCGGAAGCCTGATGCTATTCGTGATCAGTCTCATCCAGGAACCCGGTGAAATTCGAGCGTTCGCCACGGTTCCGCCGGTCTTCTGGCTCGGCATCGTGGCAAGCGCCATCTTCGGAACCGCCGTCGGACATATGCTCTACAACTACTCCGTCGGACAAGTCGGCCCGTCCAAAGCCGCTATCTTCATCAATCTGAACACCCTGTTCTCCCTGATCGGATCCGCCATCTTCCTCGGCGAACTCATCACCGCCCGCCACCTAGTCGGGCTAGTATTGATCGTCACAGGCGTTATCCTAGGATCAGGCGCCGCAGAGGATTTGTGGAAGAAACGTAAGGAGAAGAAAGAATTGATCGAACCGAATTGACCTGGGGAAGCGAGGGCAATTCGGTTTTTTCGTTTCGAGGTATTTCGGTAACGTTTCGAAGTACAGAGGAAACGTTATGAGGGGGGGCAGAACCGTTTTGAGGTCCACTGCAAATGTTATGAAGTGTTTCGGTAACGTTTTGAAGTAGAGAGGAAACGTTGTGAGGCGGTGCAGAAATGTTTGTAAGCGTCAAAAGATCCACACCTTCATAAGAAGACGTGGATCAGATAAGATAAGTTTATTCTTTTGGAAGCCTGCA
>NZ_JBFEGI010000005.1:0-211436 GCF_047228905.1 Sporosarcina sp. 179-K 3D1 HS | reverse complement strand
TATTAGCCCCGGTTTCCCGGAGTTATCCCCATCTGCAGGGCAGGTTGCCCACGTGTTACTCACCCGTCCGCCGCTAAACTTAAGGAGCAAGCTCCTCAAGTTTCGCTCGACTTGCATGTATTAGGCACGCCGCCAGCGTTCGTCCTGAGCCAGGATCAAACTCTCCATAAAAGAGAAATTCGAATAGCTCGAGTTTCTTGCTGGCATCATTTAAGATGTCAATTTCGAATCCGAAGATTCGTTTTGTTCCTTTCACCGACGGGGTCGGCTCCAGAACTTTATTTGTTGACGTTTTGCTGTTCAGTTTTCAAGGTTCATTTTGTTGCCGTTGTGTTTCGCAGCAACTCTTATATCATACCAAGCCGCGTTCTTAATGTCAACAACTTTTTTAATTTCTTTTTTCGTCGTTTTCATTATTTGTGAAGCGCAACGTTTACTACTATACTCCGATGTCTTTTAAATTGCAACCCCTAAATTCAAAAAAGTGACTTTCTCGAAAACAAAATAAAAACAACTCCCAAACTATCTTAATTTGGCTGGGAGCTGTTTTTGATTTTATCTTATTCCAATACTCTTTCTATAGCAAGGTGACGATTGGTTGTTAGGTCGATAATCGATTCATCATCATTTTTCCTTACCATCGGCCGTAATCGGGCATCGCGATGCACAAAGATGACTTCTCCCACATCGCCGTTCGTCAATTTGACTTTCGTCCCAATGGTAATGTTGGCAACCAGGTCATGCAATGCTTGGACGACTTTAATGTCGAACTTGCCGAATTCCTCTTCCTTGATCATTTCAATAACTTTAAATGGCGACTCATGTTTCCGATAGATCCGTTCCGATGTCATCGCATGGAACACATCCGCCACAGCAAGAATCTGAGAGAAAGTGGAGATATCATTCATTTTTATACCTTTTGGATAGCCGCTGCCGTCCAGCCGCTCATGATGTTGAAAAATGGCCATTTTCATTTCCGGACGTAGAAATTGAGTTTCTTGAACCATTTGATAGCTATAGATAGTATGTTTTTTTACTTCGTTAAACTCGTCCTTCGTCAAAAAAGCAGCTTTCTCCGTTATCGACCGGTCGATTTTAGCCATGCCGCAATCCGCCAGGACCCCGGCAAGCCCTAATTGCAGAACTTGACCTTTCGGAAAATCCAATTGCTT
Organism: Sporosarcina sp. 179-K 3D1 HS; assembly: GCF_047228905.1. Taxonomy (NCBI): domain Bacteria; kingdom Bacillati; phylum Bacillota; class Bacilli; order Caryophanales; family Caryophanaceae; genus Sporosarcina; species Sporosarcina sp. 179-K 3D1 HS. The sequence goes on along the minus strand of NZ_JBFEGI010000005.1, from coordinate 210,264 downwards.
CCCGATCATTGCCGCTAATATGCCGACCGCGATAGAATGATGATACAGGTAATCCTTTGAATTGGAGAACTCGTTGAGGACGGTCAGCATTTTTTTCTGCTCCATGAATGTTTCCACAAGTGGAAGGACGAGTGTCCGAACTTTTGCGATGTCCGGTTTTAATCCGGCGCGCCAGCTTAGAAACTCTTTCCGGAAACTTTGTACGATTGAATCATATTGTTCCTGCAAATTCAATTTTTCCATCGGAATGATAGTCAGGACATCATCTGGGCTCAAGGTTTCAGCAGACACTGTCTCTTCTTTATTGATTTGCACTCGTTCTTCTACTTTGACTTTTCGTATGCCAAAAGCTCGTAGGATTTCAAAATGCTCTAATACGAGCATCGTCCCTTTGCGGACAATCGGGTCTTTGGTATTTACAAATACATCCTCACTTAGAATGAAGCCTGGACGCAGGTCACTTACATCTGTATATGTTTCTGCCATTGCCTTCCCCGCTTTCAAACATTTTCTGTCCCTTAATCATACTGCAGATTTTGGAAATTGACGATAGGAAATAATCCATGACATCCTTTGGAGGCTTAACTTGATTAACTCATCCCGCCAATTCCGGAAACTCCCTCTCTATGCCTGCTCCTTACTTTTCGTACAAATAGTTGAGCTGCATCTAGTAAAAAAAAATTGTTGAAACGCCTGTTAGGACGTCTCAACAACTGTACGGAAATCAGTCTTCGCTATTCATTTCATTTTCATCTTCCAGCTCGTCCTGTTCTTCTTCGGAATCATCTTCCAAAACTTCCTTCTCGACTTTGGCGACAGTGGCGACCAGTTCATCTTCGCCTAGACGTATCAGACGTACGCCTTGTGTACTGCGGCCGATAATCGAAATATCGTCAATATCCATGCGGATGAGAATGCCATGGATTGTAATCAACATCAAGTCTTCCGAGCCATCTACAGTCTTCATCGCAACAAGCAAACCGTTTCGCTCAGTGACATTCAATGTTTTCAAACCGTAGCCACCACGGGTTTGGATCCGGTACTCGTCTTCCGGCGTTCGTTTTCCGAATCCTTTCTCAGTGACCACCAGAATTTCATCCCCCTCATGGACCGTATCCATGCCGACTACATGATCACCTTCACGCAACCGGATTCCAATGACCCCGCCTGCTAGGCGACCCATCGAACGGACATCTGCCTCGTTGAATTTGATCAGCATCCCCGCTCTAGTTCCGATCGCGATATTATCGTTACTGTCGGTCATTTTCACGGCAATTAATTCGTCCTCACCACGCAAAGTAAGGGCGATGAGTCCGTTGGAACGGATATTGGCGAATTCGGAAACCGGCGTACGTTTTACAATTCCATTACGAGTCGCAAAGAATAGGTATTTATCAGCCTCAAATTCTGGCACTGCAATCATGGCTGTCACTTTCTCATCTTTATCGACGCCTAGCAGGTTGATAATCGGCAAGCCTTTGGCGGTCCGGCTGAATTCCGGTACTTGGTAGCCCTTCGTTCTAAAGACACGACCCCGGCTTGTAAAGAACAAAATCGTGTCATGTGTCGAGGTATTCAAGAGATGTTCCACAAAGTCGTCATCGTTCGTGCCCATCCCTTGGATACCGCGGCCCCCACGCCGTTGACTGCGATACGTGCTGGCAGGCAACCGTTTAATATATCCGTTATGGGTAAGTGTCAACACGGAATTTTCAACAGGGATCAAATCCTCGTCTTCCAGCATTTCCGCTCCGCCCGATGTGATTTCGGTCCGTCGTTCATCCGCAAAACGCTCTTTCACTTCAAGCAATTCTTCGCGTATGATCTGGACCAACTTCTCCTCGTCCGCTAAAATCGCGCGGAGTTCTGCTATCAGCAGCTGGAGTTCCTGATATTCATCTTCAATTTTGTCCCGTTCCAGTCCTGTCAACCGCTGAAGTCGCATGTCCAGGATGGCTTGGGCCTGCCGTTCGGACAAATGAAACCGTTCCATCAATCCAGTTTTTGCCTCATCCGTCGTTTTAGATGCACGGATCAATGCAATGATTTCATCGATATGGTCAAGCGCAATTCGAAGACCTTCTAGAATGTGTGCTCGATCTTCCGCTTTCCTTAAATCGTACTGCGTCCGTCTCCGGATCACGACTTTTTGGTGTTCTAAGTAATGGTATAAGATTTCTTTAAGCGACAGCACTTTGGGCTGTCCGTCCACGAGGGCTAGCATATTAATACCAAAACTCGATTGAAGAGCGGTTTGTTTATATAAATTGTTCAGTAGCACATTCGCATTGGCATCCCTACGGACTTCGATAACGATACGCATGCCCGTCCGATCAGATTCATCCGCTAAATGCGTGATACCGTCAATCTTCTTTTCACGGACATGCTCCGCAATTTTTTCGATCAAACGGGCTTTATTCACCTGATAGGGCAGTTCGGTGACAATAATCGTCTCCTTGCCGTTCGCCTGTTGCTCAATCTCCACTTTTCCACGAATAATGAGAGAACCCCTGCCTGTTTCATAGGCTCTCCGGATACCGCTTCGTCCCATGATGATCCCGCCTGTCGGGAAATCAGGGCCAGGCATAATTTCCATAAGCTCCTCCGTCGAAATAGCGGAGTTTTCGGCCAACGCCAGAACCGCGTCAATCGTTTCTCCCAAATGATGCGGAGGAATGTTGGTTGCCATTCCGACTGCGATCCCGGACGTTCCGTTTACCAACAAATTCGGAAAACGGCTTGGCAAGACGATCGGTTCTTTTTCCTGACCATCGTAGTTATCTTGATAATCAATCGTGTCTTTATTGATATCACGCAATAGCTCCATTGCAATACGAGACATACGGGACTCCGTATAACGCATTGCCGCTGCCGCATCTCCATCCACGGAACCGAAGTTGCCATGCCCGTCGACTAGCATATAGCGATAATTGAAATCTTGCGCCATCCGTACCATTGTGTCGTAAACGGCGCTGTCGCCATGAGGATGGTATTTCCCGATGACATCACCGACAATACGTGCGGATTTCTTATGTGGTTTGTCTGCAGTGTTCCCTAAGTCCTGCATTGCATAGAGAATACGACGATGCACGGGCTTCAACCCATCCCTGACATCAGGAAGCGCCCGGGAAACGATGACACTCATTGCGTAATCGAGGAATGAGGTTTTCATTTCTGTACTTATGTTGATGCCTTGGACACCACGTTTCGGCATATCTGCCATGTTGTCATGCTCCTTTCAGAAGTCGGTCCAAACGGAAAAAGCAGGCCGCATAGTATGACGGCCTTCCTTCTCTCTTGTTGAACAAGTTATTACGCATCTAGATTTTTCACATATAGCGCATTATCTTCGATAAATCTGCGTCGAGGTTCGACTTCATCACCCATCAGTTGTTCAAATGTGGCATCTGCATCCAAAGCGTCCTCCAGATGGACTTGCAGCAATGTACGTTGCTCCGGGTCCATCGTCGTATCCCACAATTGAACTGCATCCATTTCCCCAAGACCTTTATAGCGGGTGATGACCGGTTTAGGAGAAGCCGGCAACCGATTGACGATTTCTTGCAGCTCTTCTTCATTATAGCAATACTCTTCATGTTTTCCGGCTTTCACACGGTATAGAGGCGGTTGGGCGATGTAGACATATCCTGCTTCAATCAGCGGCCGCATGAAGCGGAAGAAAAACGTCAATAGCAGCGTACGAATATGCGCACCGTCCACATCCGCGTCCGTCATGATGATGATTTTATGGTAACGCGCCTTTTCCAACGCAAACTCTTCGCCGATGCCTGTTCCAAGTGCGGTGATCATCATACGGATTTCAGCATTGCCCAAAATACGATCCAGCCGGGCTTTTTCAACGTTCAATATTTTACCGCGCAGAGGGAGGATCGCTTGGAAATGACGATCCCGTCCACTTTTCGCGGAACCTCCTGCCGAATCTCCCTCAACGATATACAATTCACTGATTGCCGGATCCCGGGAAGAACAATCCGCCAGTTTTCCAGGCAAGCTGGATACTTCAAGCGCAGACTTCCTTCTCGTGAACTCGCGTGCATTTTTCGCTGCAATCCGCGCCCGGGCCGCCATCAAGCTTTTATCGATGATTTTACGTGCAACAGTCGGGTTTTCTAAAAGAAATCGTTGAAATCCTTCCGAGAATAAGGAATTGGTGATGGTGCTTACTTCGGAGTTTCCAAGCTTCGTTTTTGTCTGTCCTTCAAATTGCGGATCCGGGTGTTTGATGGAAATAATGGCAGTCAATCCTTCCCGGACATCATCACCTGACAAATTGGGATCGGCTTCTTTCAACATGCCATTTCGACGCGCATAGTCATTAATGACCCGGGTCAGAGCTGTTTTAAAGCCGGATTCATGCGTTCCACCTTCATACGTATTAATGTTATTGGCGAATGAAAACAGATTTTCCGCATAACCACCGTTGTACTGCATGGCGATTTCAACTGAAATCCCGTCTTTTTCGCCTTCAATGAAAATCGGTTCTTCATGGATAGGCTCTTTGTTTTTATTTAAATGCTCGACATATGATTTGATGCCGCCCTCGTAGTGGAATACATCCGATCGGATTTCCACGCCGCGTTCATCCGTAATCGTAATACGGAGACCACGATTTAAATAGGCGAGTTCTCGTAGACGATTGGCTAATATGTCGTATTCATATACTGTCGTTTCTGTAAAAATCTCGGGATCTGCTTTAAATCGGATACGGGTGCCTGTTTCTTCCGTCTCATCAATGACGGTCAGTTCCTTCTTTAAGGCGCCTCGCTCAAATTCGATGAAATGGACTTTGCCATCCCGACGGACATATACTTCTGTCGTTTCGGACAGCGCATTGACAACAGATGCTCCAACGCCATGAAGACCACCAGAAACCTTGTAGCCGCCACCGCCGAATTTACCGCCGGCATGAAGTACGGTCATGATAACTTCGACTGCCGGTCTTCCCGTCGCTTCTTGAATGCCGACCGGAATCCCCCGTCCGTTGTCATCGACACGGATCCAGTCATCCTTCTCGATTGTCACTTCAATATGATCACAATAGCCGGCAAGCGCTTCATCAATACTGTTATCGACGATTTCCCATACGAGATGATGAAGCCCTCTGGAACTGGTTGTTCCAATATACATGCCCGGACGTTTGCGGACAGCTTCCAATCCTTCCAAGACTTGGATCTGATTCGCATCATAGGCCACCTGCATGTCTTTTTCTTCCATTGCCAAACTGTTCACCTTTCCTTCCCCGAACATTTACCTGGTCATTTCTGGACATAAATCTATTAATAAACGATTGTTACGTTTTTCTGGTCGCCTTGCCTGCCGATACTTCAAAAATTTCAGCTTGCCGAATGGTGTCATGGTCAATCCCTGCTATATTCGTGGTTGTAACGAATGTTTGGACTTGCCCTTGAATAGTATTCAATAAATGGGATTGCCGATAATCGTCCAATTCGGATAACACATCGTCGAGTAAGAGGACTGGCGCTTCTCCGACCTCCTGTTTCACTAGCTCGATTTCCGCAAGTTTAAGGGACAGCGCTGTCGTCCGCTGCTGTCCCTGTGAGCCATACGTCTGGATGTCGTAGCCGTTGACGAAGAAATGAAGATCGTCCCGATGCGGTCCGACTAGTGTCATGCCGCGTTCCAGCTCACGTTTCCTCACTTCATGCAAACGTTTCGTAAGAACTTCTTCCATCTGCTCCACAGTCTGCCCTGATTCAAGCTCTTTTAATGTCCCATAAGACACTTCGAGAGATTCCATCCCACGAGAGATTCCTTGATGAATCGGATCGGCCCATTTTTGCAAGAGATCCATGAAATAGAAACGTTTACGAATGATTTGAACGGCCACTTGAATATACTGCTCTGTATAAATATCAAACATGACATCGGTAAAGTCTAGCTTACCCCGATTGTCTTTCAGAATTGCATTCCGTTGCTTTAAGACTTTTTGAAATGTCAGAAGGTCGTGCAAGTAGACCGGAGAAATTTGACCAATTTCCATATCCAAGAATCTCCTTCTAACTTGCGGACTTCCTTTTACAAGATTCAAGTCTTCCGGCGCAAACATGACAACATTCAATTGACCGATATATAGGCTGAGGCGATTCTGTTCCAGATGGTTCACACGCGCCTTCTTCCCTTTTTTTGAAATGGCCAACTCCAACGGTATCTTGCCATATTTCCGTTGGATGTCCCCTTTTATTTTACCATGTTCTTGATCCCAACGTATCAATTCACGATCATTTGATGTGCGATGGGACTTCGCCATCGACAAAACATAGATTGACTCCATGATATTTGTCTTGCCTTGCGCGTTTTCACCGATCAACACATTAATTTGAGGAGAAAATGATAAATCGAGAGAAGCGTAGTTCCGGTAGTTAGTCAGTTCCAGTCGTTCAATGTACATCCGTTTGTCCAGCGGGGAATCCGTCTATTTTATATTTGCCTACGCCTGGCACATTGATGATGTCGCCATGGCGAAGTTTTTTTCCGCGTCGGCGCTCTTCCTCGCCGTTCACGTAGACAATATTTTCTTCCAGGAACCATTTTGCCATGCCACCTGAACTGATTGCATTGGTCATTTTCAGCAATTGGCCAAGCGTGACAAATTCAGCATCGATTTTCAATAATTCCATCGATTATCAACCCTTCGCAATTAATGTATATCTTTATTTTACAGGAGTTTTCATGGTAAGTAAAAAGGATAGTCATTTTTAGTGACTATCCTTCCTAAGTTAGTAGGTCCTGACAGGTAAGATCAGTTGAAGTATCGAATCGTCATCAACTGACTTCAAGATGAAGGGACGCATCGCTCCTGTGAAGTGGAGAAAGACATCCTGTCCGTCAATGGCCTTCAACGCGTCCATCATATATTTGGCACTAAATGAAATTTTCAAGTCTTCGCCAGAGACATCCAACGCTTCAATCAACTCTTCGACTTTTCCCACTTCCGGAGAGTTGGAGGAGATTTCAATCGCTTTTCCTTCATCTGCTACGAAACGGACGATATTATTCCGTTCTTCACGTGCCAACAAGGACGCTCGATCGATCGCTTGCAAAAGTAGCTTTCCATTCACTTTCACTGAAGTCTGATACTCGGATGGGATCAAGCGGGAAGTATCCGGATAATTTCCTTCCAACAGCCGTGAATAAAATAATACATTTCGCGTTTTAAACAACACTTGGTGATCCGCAATGACGATATCCACAAGTTCCGCATTATCAGGCAAGATTTTGCTTAACTCTTGGAGACTCTTCCCTGGAATGACGACACTGAATGGCACGTCGGACAGTCCTTCCGGAGAAGTGATCCTACGAGCTAATCGGTGACTATCTGTTGCTACACATTCCAGATTTCCCTCTTTCGATAACCAGTGAACTCCTGTCAATATGGGTCTAGTTTCATGTTGGGAAACAGCAAATACGGTTTCCCGAATGATGGATTTCATCAAATCTGCCGGAAATGTAAAACGATATTCATCCCGCATTTCAGGCAAAATCGGGTAATCTTCCGCGTCAGAGCCAATCAAATGGAACTCCGATTTGCCAGAACGAATATGTACTTGAAGCCCGTTGACGACTTCAATCGTGACATCATTGGTTGGCAATTTACGGACGATCTCGCTAAACATTTTGGCTTGCAACACAATTAATCCTTTTTCAACAACCTTGATAATCTGCTCCCCATTTTCCTCTGCTGGAATGAAAGTGCAAATGGTAATATCGGAATCACTTCCAGTCATCGTAATGCCTTTTTCATCCACTTCGATTTTTATCCCCGTCAAAATCGGATTAGCAACTTTTGAACTGATTGCTTTCATTACATCTCCGATTCCATCTAGCAATCGATTTCGCACGATTTCAAATTTCATGTTCTACCTCGCTTATATAATTATTAATTAAAGAAATAATAGTAGTAATAGTAGTAGGCCTTGTGGACATGTGGATAAGTGGGTTTATGAAAGAGATTGAAAGGTTTTCCACATGTGCATAAACTGTTTACAAAGCAGTATCAGTTATTCTAAGTTATACACAGGCTTCAGCCACGTCCAAGTGCATTTTTAATTTCTTGCACATCTTGTTGAAGCGCTTCGTCATCTTTCAACATTTTGGAGATCTTTTCATGTGCATGAATGACAGTTGAGTGGTCACGGCCTCCGAATTCAGAGCCAATCTTAGGTAATGACGCGTCTGTCAGTTCTCTCGATAAAAACATCGCAATTTGTCGAGGGAAGGCGATCGAACGGGTCCTCTTCTTAGCAGAGAAGTCTTCCAGCCGTATATTGAAGTGTTCCCCAACAGATTTCTGAATATCCAAGATCGTCACAGTACGCGGTCTGGAATTCGGAATGATATCTTTCAACGCTTCAGCAGCCAGGTCAATATTAATATCTGTGTTCACAAGCGACGAATACGCTACGACACGGATAAGGGCGCCTTCGAGCTCCCGGATATTTGAATCGATCTGGTTGGCAATGTATAACATCACTTCATTCGGGATATCAATAAGTCCATCTGCCTTCGCTTTTTTTCGTAAGATGGCAATTCGGGTCTCGAGATCCGGCGGGGCGATATCTGTAATCAAACCCCATTCAAAACGTGATCGAAGCCGGTCTTCCAGCGTAGGAATCTCTTTGGGCGGCCGGTCGCTGGAGATGACGATTTGTTTGGATTCTTCGTGCAGTGTATTAAATGTATGGAAGAATTCTTCTTGTGTTTGTTCTTTTCCAGCCAGGAATTGAATATCGTCTATCAAAAGGACATCCACATTCCTGTATTGATTGCGGAATTCGACAGCTTTATTGTCCCGTATGGAATTGATGAATTCATTCGTAAACTTCTCAGATGATAGATAGACCACTTTGGCCGCTGGATTCTGTTCCAAAACATAATGGCCGATTGCATGCATCAAATGGGTCTTACCAAGACCGACTCCTCCATAGATGAAGAGAGGATTGTAGGCTTTGGCGGGTGCCTCGGCGACAGCGAGTGATGCGGCATGGGCAAAACGGTTTCCAGAACCGATAACGAACGTGTCAAAAGTATACTTCATATTCAACATAGCAGGGGATGACATTGACGGCCCTTTTTCTACCGGCGGTTTCACGGATGGTTTGGGCAACGCAAATTCATTCGACTCCATGTCTTCAGGTACATAAAATTGGATAATCCGGTCTTCCCCGGTCAACTCAGAAAGGATTCCTGTAATCAGGTGCACATAATTGTTCTCAAGCCAATCTTGCGCAAAAGCATTTGGGGCCGCAATTGTGACAATCTCATCGCCATATGACATCAATTTCGTCGATTTTAACCATGTTTCAAAGCTAGGTCTCGAAATTTTCTTCTCGACTCTTGCCAAAACCTCGTTCCATAGTTCCTCAAAATGTTCCAAGCCTGCGCCTCCTTTTGCAAGTAATAAAAAAAGCCGAAGATATGTATTATACACAATTTCTTCGTTTGTGGATAACAATTATCAAAACATGTTGAAAAAATTATCCACAACCTATCAACAATTGTGGATAACTGAAACATGTATAAAAATGTGTGAACAACAAAATCCATTACATTGTAACAGGAAACGACAAGCAATACAAGGAGTCAAACGACTTATCCACAGCATCCATTCCTGTGGATGAAAGCTTTATCCACAGGGCTTAGTATGTGAAAAACTTGTAGACAAGCCTTGTGAATAAAAAATATAGTCCAGGGAACTACTCACAGGAAAATCCTCCGAATGGATCTGAAGGTTGTGGATAACCAATCAAGGTGAAAAAAGGAGAATCCATGCGATAGATTCATGAAGAATTCGGAAGTTGATCTATAATAGGAGAACGAATTCGCAAAAATAAGTTGACTATCGCCTGGATGACGGATATACTATTCAAGACTGTCACGTAGGAAAAAGGCAATCACGCAGGAGGTGTCTTATAGATGAAACGTACATTTCAACCAAATAAACGTAAACGTAGTAAAGTTCACGGCTTCCGTGCGAGAATGAGCACGAAAAGCGGACGTAGAGTTATCGCAGCACGTCGCCGCAAAGGAAGAAAAGTGCTTTCAGCATAAGGCCACTGACACATCAGTGGTCTTTTTTCTTGTCATTTAGGAGAATAAAAGGATATAAATCTTCGTAAAAACGACTTTCAGACTGTTACTTTTCATTAGGAATAGCCATTCGGAGAACGGACGACATTGAATTGAAAAGATTAGTCATTTTTAAGGAATCAAGGCAGGTGCATAGGATGAACAAACGCCAGCGGATTAAAAAGAACGAGGAATTCCAACAAGTGTTCAAAAAGGGGAAATCCTTTGCGAACCGGCAATTTGTTGTCTATTCCTATAGGAAAGAAGAGCAGAAGGAGTTCCGGATCGGTCTATCTGTCGGCAAAAAGATTGGAAATGCCGTGACACGTAATCGCATTAAACGTTATATTCGGCAGACTTTCCTGGAACTGCGGGATGAAGTGCGAAATGACATGGACTATATCATCATCGCCAGACATCAGGCGGCCAGTCTTGATTTTCATGAGACGAAAAAAAGTTTACAGCATGTTTTACGAATCGCACGGGTACTAAGGAATAATAAGTAGAATGACGCATATGAAAATGATAGACTGAGGATAAGATCTTTCTTTCCGATCAAATGGACAAGTCAGTCTTTATGATGGTTTAGGAAGCAAATGAGCTAGAGAAGATATGATTTGGGGGATTAATTTGAAAAAGAAACTGACATTGCTCTTTTTGCTGACCGTCGTGTCAGTGTTCCTCGCCGGTTGTTCGGAGTTCAACCAGCCAATTTATGCAGAGAGCGAAGGGTTTTGGAACCGTTTTATTGTATGGCCTCTCGTTTCTCTGATTGTCACATTTAAGGATCTACTTGGGACATACGGTCTGGGAATTATTGCAGTAACCATCATCATCCGCTTAGTCCTCTTGCCTTTGATGATCAAACAGACGCAAAGTTCCAAAGGGATGCAAGAATTACAGCCTGAATTAAAGGCATTAAAAGAGAAATACCAGTCCAAAGACGCGGTCACTCAGCAAAAGTACCGGGAAGAAATGCAGAAACTGATGACAGAGCGGAAGATCAATCCGGCTGCGGGTTGCTTGCCAATCCTCATTCAAATGCCAATATTAATTGGTTTTTATCATGCCATCAGCCGGATGAACGCCACACCGGAAATCAATCTCGGTAATTTTTTCTGGTTCGAGTTGGCGGCACCGAGCATTTCATTAGCCGTCCTCGCAGGACTCATGCAGTTTGTCGTCCTCCGAACGGGACCGGCTGTCGATAATCCGCAGATGAAAACGATGATGTACATCATGCCGTTCATGATCATGATTTTCGGTACATTCCTGCCTGCAGCATTGGCACTCTATTGGGTAATCGGGAATATCATTTCCATTATCCAAAACTTCTTCATTTATAAACCATTCAAGAAAAAAGAAGTGGAGCCTGTAACGGAACCTGTGAAAAAGCCAGGCAAAAAACCTGTAAAAGCGGGAGGGAAACGGAAATGACAAGTTTGACGCGAAGGGGAGCCACTGTAGAATTGGCGATCTCGGCAGCATTACAAGCACTTAATGTAACTCGTGATGAAGTGGAAATCGAAGTCATCGATGAAGGGAAAAAAGGTTTTCTCGGTTTCGGTGCCAAAGAGGCTGTAGTGACCGTTACCGTGAATAAAGTGAATGAACCTTCCGTAGAACAACCCGTCATCGAAGAATCACAACCGTTACAAGAAGAAGCGATAGCAGTGGAGCCTGTCGTCCTCGTAGAAGAAAAACCTATGGACGAGGAAACGATAGTGGAGTCCATCCAAGACGACCAACCGATCGAAGCAACGGAAACCTATTTGCAATCGGTGGCGAAAGAGATGAAAATTGAGGATCTGCAAGTATCCCATGAAGTCAACGGCAAATATGTCACCTTCCAGTTAGATAGTAAAAAGGCGGCCATGCTAATCGGAAAACGTGGCCAAACGTTGAATGCGTTACAACAGTTGGCGCAACTGGTCGCCAATAAAACGTCCAATCAGTTCCATGTTGTCCGTATTGATGTCGGAGACTACCGGGAGCGTCGGGAACAGTCTTTGCAACAACTGGCCGAGCGGATGGCCGACAAAGCCGTTCGGAACGGACGTAAAGTGCAACTGGAACCGATGCCTTCGCATGAACGCAAAGTGATTCACCACGCCCTATCGAATCGGCTTGATATTGAGACGTATTCAGAAGGAACCGATCCATATCGCTATCTTGTCATTGAACCAATCAAATAATGAGGAAACAGCCCATCAAGTCCTGGTTTGGACTTAATGGGCTGTTTTTTTGCGTGATTCCAGGTCGTTTCAGGTAGCTTGAATATAGGACCGTTTTTTGAGAAAGGCTAGGACAGAATTCAATTGGAATTACAATCCGAGATATAGATAAATTCAAAACAAGGAGAGAGGTAGTTGTTAAAACTTATCCACATTTTTTTGCTCCCGGACACTATGAGAAATGGTTGATTTGTGATACTATATTATGTTAGATAGTTGAATCTAACCATGTTATCCACATGTGAGTAACTGGCCAGGAAGGATGAAGAGTGTGCATTTTGATACAATAGCTGCCATTTCGACTCCGATGGGAGAAGGGGCAATTGCCATCGTTCGGCTAAGTGGGGACGAAGCTATCCAAATAGCAGATAAAATATTCCGTTCGCCATCAGGGAAACGACTGATGAACGAACCATCACATACGATTCACTACGGTCATTTGACGGAGCCAGCAACGGAGGAAATTGTGGAAGAGGTCATGGTGTCGATGATGAAAGCACCCAAGACGTTCACCCGCGAAGACGTTGTCGAGATCAATTGCCATGGAGGCCTTGTCGCCGTTGACCGAGTGTTAAAACTGGTATTGAAAGAAGGAGCTCGTCTGGCAGAGCCTGGGGAATTTACGAAACGTGCCTTTTTGAATGGCCGGGTCGATCTTTCCCAAGCGGAAGCAGTCATGGACTTGATTCGTGCCAAAACAGACCGGGCTATGAATGTTGCCTTGAATCAGATGGAAGGAAAGCTATCCAGACTGATCGGGGATTTGCGTCAAGCACTGCTCGAGACATTGGCGCAAGTCGAAGTTAATATCGATTACCCGGAATACGACGATGTCGAGGAAATGACCGTCCCGCTGATGATCGAAAAAAGCACTTGGGTGCGGGATGAAATCGATAAGTTGCTGCGAACCTCATCCCAAGGAAAAATCCTTCGGGAAGGGCTCTCCACCGTCATCATCGGACGACCGAACGTCGGAAAGTCTTCCTTGTTAAATAGTATCGTTCAGGAAAATAAAGCGATTGTCACCGACATTGCCGGGACAACTCGTGATATTATTGAGGAGTACGTCAATGTACGAGGCGTTCCGCTCCGTTTGGTTGACACAGCCGGTATTCGGGAAACCGAGGATATTGTGGAACGGATAGGTGTAGAACGGTCCAGACAAGTATTAAAAGAAGCGGATTTGATTCTTCTTGTCCTAAATAGTTCCGAGGAACTGACAGAAGAGGATGAACGGCTATTCGAAGCAGTGTCCGGTATGGACACGATTGTCGTCATTAATAAAACTGATTTGCCGCAAAAAATTGATATGGACCGTGTGCAAGAACTCGCAGGCACCGGAAAAATCGTTACGACTTCCCTGTTGAAAGAAGAAGGCGTCGATGAATTGGAAGAAGCGATTGCCGGTTTATTCTTCGAAGGAACCATCGAAACGGGAGATCTGACATACGTTTCCAATGCTCGGCATATCGCCTTGCTGCATCAGGCTCGTGCTACGATACAGGATGCATTGGATGCGGCGGAGGCTGGTGTTCCAGTCGATATGATTCAGATTGACGTCACACGTACATGGGAAATCCTCGGAGAAATTATTGGGGATACCGTTCAAGATAGTTTGATTAATCAATTGTTCTCGCAATTTTGTCTTGGGAAATAAAAAAGCGTCCATTAAAGGACATTATTCTATATATTAGGAAGGATGAACGAACATGCCAAAATTTGAAGCAGGCACGTTCGATTGTATTGTCATCGGAGCTGGCCATGCCGGCGCAGAAGCGGCATTGGCTGCAGCAAAGATGGGTGCATCGACATTAGTGTTGACTATGAACCTGGATATGATTGCTTTTATGCCATGTAACCCGTCACTCGGTGGTCCAGCAAAAGGGATTGTCGTGCGTGAAATCGATGCGCTCGGCGGTGCCATGGGGAAAGTAATCGACAAAACACATATCCAAATGCGGATGTTGAATACAGGGAAAGGTCCAGCCGTACGGGCTCTCCGTGCACAAGCAGACAAAGTGCTGTACCAACAAGAGATGAAACGCATAATGGAATTGCAGGAAAATCTCACATTGCGGCAAGCTGTTGTAGAAGAATTGATTGTAGAAGAGGGTGAAGTGAAAGGCGTCATCACTCAAATCGGAGCTGTGTTCCGTGCCAATACAGTCATTATCACAACAGGTACATTCCTCCGTGGGGAAATCATTATCGGAGACTTGAAATATTCAAGTGGACCGAACAATCAAATGCCATCCATTAGCCTGGCGGATAATCTCCGTGACCTTGGACTGGAAACGGTCCGTTTTAAAACAGGGACACCACCACGTATTAACAGCAAAACAATCGATTATAGCAAAACGGAAATTCAACCGGGCGATGATGTACCGAGAGCATTCAGCTATGAAACAACTGAATTTATTATGGATCAACTCCCTTGCTGGCTCACTTACACTTCCCCGACCACACATCAGATCATCAATGACAACCTGCATCTATCACCAATGTATTCCGGAATGATTAAAGGGAAAGGGCCAAGCTACTGCCCATCCATTGAAGACAAGATTGTACGATTCGCAGATAAGTCCCGACACCAAATCTTCTTGGAGCCAGAAGGACGTAATACAAACGAAGTTTACGTCCAAGGCCTATCGACAAGTTTGCCCGAACATGTACAACGAAGATTGATCGAGAGTGTACCGGGACTTGAAAAAGCAGAAATGATGCGAGCAGGCTATGCCATCGAATACGATTCGATCATCGCAACCCAATTGTGGCCGACATTGGAAACAAAAAAAATCCGTAATTTGTATACAGCTGGACAAATTAATGGTACATCCGGTTATGAGGAAGCAGCCGCTCAGGGATTAATGGCAGGCATCAATGCTGCTTGTCGGGTACTCGGTAAAGAGGAACGCGTCCTTGGCCGTTCAGATGCTTACATCGGCGTCCTGATCGATGATCTCGTTACCAAAGGGACAAGTGAACCATACCGGTTGCTCACATCACGGGCAGAGTATCGTCTTCTGCTCCGTCACGACAATGCCGACATGCGGTTGACAGAGATTGGCTATGAACTCGGTTTGATCAGCGAAGAACGTCATGAAACTTTCCTTGCAAAAAAACAACAAATTGAAGAGGAAATCGAACGGCTTCGTAAGGTTTCCATTAAACCAGGCGAAGAAGTTCAACAACTCATTCGAGCAGCTGGTGGAACGGAACTTCGGGAATCCATAAAAGCGGCGGATCTCTTGAAACGCCCCGAGATGAAGTACAGCGACATCGTTCAAATCACGCCTCCAGAAGAGCAACTTTCTGAGGAAGTGGCGGAACAGGTGGAGATCTTCATCAAATATGAAGGGTACATCCAAAAATCTATGCAGCAAGTTGAACGATTGAAAAAAATGGAAAACAAGAAAATACCGGAAAATATTGATTATAACGCAATCACAGGGATTGCAAAGGAAGCAAAAGCCAATTTGGATCAAGTGCGTCCTTTGTCCATTGCACAAGCATCTCGTATATCCGGCGTCAATCCGGCTGATATTTCAATTCTTCTTGTGTATATTGAACAAGGGAAAATTGCAAAGATATCAGGCTAAGTTCTAAGCTGGTGCGGATTTGATGTCCGCACCTCTTTTTTTGAGGAAGTCTATGTCGAGTATAGGAGGGAAGATTGGTGAATGAAGAGACATTTCTCCAAGCACTTAAGGAGCATGGAATCGAATTAAATCAAACCCAAATTCATCAATTCAAACGTTATTTTGAGTTACTTGTCGAGTGGAATGAAAAGATGAATTTAACAGCGATTACTGACTTGCCATCTGTGTATCTAAAGCACTTTTACGATTCCATATCCGCTGCTTTTTTCGTTGACTTTTCAGGGGAAAAAACATTATGCGATGTAGGAGCGGGGGCAGGCTTCCCCAGCATTCCATTAAAAATATGTTTTCCTGAATTGAAAGTGACGATTGTTGATTCATTAAATAAGCGAATTGGTTTTTTGAATCACTTGGCGGACGAATTGCAACTGCAAAATGTCCATTTTGTCCATGCAAGGGCGGAGGACTTTGGCCAAAATATAATGTATCGGGAGAAATTTGATATGGTGACAGCACGCGCTGTTGCACGCTTATCCGTTCTTGCCGAATTATGTATTCCCCTTGTAAAATCAGGCGGGATTTTCATTTCCATGAAAGGCGCTGCTGCAGAAGAAGAGTTGGCTGATGCTAAAAAAGCACTCTCGGTATTAGGGGCTTCTCTACAAGAGCAATTCCATTTTACATTGCCCGTTGAAGAGAGTGACCGGAATATCTCCGTATTTGTTAAAGAAGGTAAAACTCCCAAAAAGTATCCGCGTAAACCCGGGGTTCCTAATAAATCCCCAATTCAATAATTTGTTTCACGTGGAACAGTTAAAGGGATATACTATTCTTATGCCGAACTATTGAATTAGAGAGCAGTCAAAAAAAGGTGGTGCCGGGAATGAAAAGTCCTTTTTCACGTTTTTTCGGAAGCGGAGATAAAGAAACCAATATCATCGTAAATGAAGAAAATCATCAAGAGAAAATTGAGCAAGTAAAAATAGATTCTATTAAACCAAATAAATATCAGCCTAGAACAATCTTTTCAGAAGAAAAAATTGAGGAATTGGCAAGAACCATTCATACACATGGGGTTATCCAACCGATTGTCATACGGAAAATCGGAGATGAAGAATACGAAATCATTGCAGGAGAACGTCGTTATCGAGCAATGAAAAAACTGGGCTGGACAGAAGTGCCTGCCATTATCCGAGACTTGGATGATAAGGAAACTGCCTCAATTGCCCTGATTGAGAATTTGCAGCGGGAAGAGTTAACTGCCATCGAAGAAGCATATGCTTATGAAAAGTTATTGGAACTTCATTCGCTAACGCAAGAGGCGTTAGCCCAACGATTAGGAAAAGGGCAATCGACTGTCGCTAATAAACTTCGTTTACTGAAATTGCCGGAAGAGATCAAAACAGCGATAATGACTAAACAATTATCCGAACGGCATGCACGGGCCTTAATCCCGCTGAAAGAAAGTGAATTACAACTGCTCGTCTATAAAGAAATTATAGAGCAGCAACTGAATGTGAAACAGGTAGAAGAAAGAATTAAACAATTATTGAATCCAGATGAGAAAGTTAAAGAAAAGAGCAAAGCGCCGCGCCGAAAATCAGTTAGCAAAGACGTACGCATAGCGGTCAATACGATTCGACAATCATTGGCTCTCGTATCCAAAAGTGGAATTAACGTAAAAACTGAAGAAGAAGACTCGGAAGACTTTTACACGATTACCGTAAAAATACCGAAGAAAAAATAATGGGTTAACTCTTGCTAGGCAAAGCAGGAGTTTTTTTGAAGCTATCGGTATATGCCTTTCTCCCTTCTAAGGTTTTTTCACACATCTGAGAGTATCTTTGATAAACTAAGAATATAGAAAAAACGTTTCAAATCAGGTGGAAAGAGGTGCAAGCGTGGGCAGAATAATAGCGATCGCCAACCAAAAAGGGGGAGTCGGGAAAACGACGACATCCGTAAACTTAAGTGCTTGCCTTGCCCATATTGGCAAAAAGGTTCTTTTGATTGATACCGATCCACAGGGGAATGCCACAAGCGGGGTAGGTGTCAACAAAGGCGATGTGCATCAATGTATTTACGATATTTTAATTGATGACGTTGATGTGAAAGAAGTCATCCGTCCGAGTAAGGTGGAAAATTTGGATGTCATCCCCGCCACAATATCATTGGCAGGGGCAGAAATTGAACTGGTCTCCACCATTTCCAGAGAAGTCCGATTGAAGCATGCGATTCAAGAAGCAAAATCGATGTATGATTATATTATCATTGATTGCCCTCCCTCTTTAGGGTTGCTGACAATCAATGCCTTGACCGCATCGGATTCCATTATTATTCCGGTTCAATGTGAATATTACGCTTTGGAAGGACTTAGTCAACTATTAAGTACAATCCGTCTCGTACAAAAGCATTTAAATGAGCATCTCATGATTGAAGGCGTACTACTCACTATGTTTGATGCAAGAACGAATTTGGGCATCCAAGTCATTGAAGAAGTGAAAAAGTACTTCCAAGACAAAGTATACCGTACAATCATTCCAAGAAATGTACGACTAAGTGAGGCACCGAGTCATGGGGAGCCTATTATTATGTATGATGCACGTTCTCGAGGAGCAGAAGTATATTTAGAGTTGGCAAAGGAAGTGGTACAGAATGGCTAAAGGACTTGGAAGAGGATTGAATGCTTTATTTCCCGGCGAGTCTATGGCAAAAGGGGAAACAATTGAACAGATTCATGTGAAAAGTATCAAAGTAAACCCATACCAACCTAGAAAAAAATTCGATGAGACAGCTATACAAGAATTAAGCGATTCCATAAAAGAACATGGTATTCTTCAACCGATCATTTTGCGTAAAATGGGGACAACTTATGAGATTGTTGTTGGAGAGAGACGTTTCCGGGCGGCAAAGATTGCTGGTTTGAAAGAAGTGCCTGCTATTGTCCGAGATTTGACAGATACTGAAATGATGGAACTAGCTATTCTGGAAAATTTACAACGAGAAGATCTTACTCCTATTGAGGAAGCAGAAGCATACCAAAATTTGATGGATAACTTGAATTTAACTCAAGAACAACTTGCATTCAGACTTGGGAAAAGCAGGCCCCATATAGCGAATCATATTCGACTACTCTCTCTTCCCGATAAAATCAGGAATTATATTACCGATCAAAAGCTTACTATGGGGCACGGCCGGACATTATTGGGTCTCCGTAAAAAGGAACAGATTATCCCAGTGGCCGAGAGAACAATCGAAGAAGGCTTAAATGTCCGGCAACTTGAGAAACTAGTGCAACAATTAAATGAAGATGTTCCACGTGAAACAAAGCAAGAGAAAAAGAAAGATATTTTCTTGATGGAACAAGAAACTAATTTAAGAGAATACTTCGGGACAAACGTAACTATTAAAAAGACAAAAAACAAAGGGAAAATTGAAATTGAATTTTTCTCTGAAGAAGACTTAGAACGAATTCTCGAGTTATTAAATGATTAACGGACATACCTATTTTGCGATATGGGCAGAATAGGTTTTATTTTTACGAGAAAAAGCATCATTTGAAATTAAAGTTCAATTTTGCAGAATTGTAATTGTTTAAAAGGTGGATGTGAGAGTATGGTTTTGTTTGGAACGCTAGTAAACTTCTTTTTAATTCTTATCGGAGCCTTGATCGGAAGATTTTTACATAACATCCCGGAAAAGATGAAAGAAACGGTTATGTATGGAATCGGACTAGCTGTTGTGGCCATTGGGTTGCAAATGACATTTGAGAGTACACAAATTCTCATCGTCATTGTTTCAATTGTAGTAGGGGCGGTTTTGGGGGAATGGATAGATTTGGATATGAAAGTGAATGACCTTGGAAAGTGGATTGAATCCAAAATGCCCTCGTCGGACACGAAAGGACTAGGAATTGCCCAAGGATTTGTCACTGCAACGCTCATTTTTGTTGTTGGATCGATGGCTATCATCGGGGCAATTGATAGTGGACTTCGAAATGATCATGATGTGCTCATTATGAAAGGAATTATCGACGGATTCACCGCAATTATACTAAGTTCAACGCTAGGCATCGGTGTTGCCTTTGCAGCTGTTCCTGTATTAGTATACCAAGGAGTCATTACGTTATTTTCTACTCAGATCGGCCGCCTTGTCCCTGACGATCTGTTGCAATTTTTCATTTCTGAAATGACAGCGACCGGGGGCCTGATGATTGCAGCAATCGGTTTAAATTTAATCGGCTTGACGAAAATTCGAGTCGCCAATCTAATCCCGGGAATCTTCGTGGTCGGGATAGTGGTGACAGTTGTTTTTTTATTGTAATGAAAATCAAAGGTTTATCTTCCATCAGCATTGCCGGTTATAAGCAAGCTGAAGTGCCCGGGCTATGACACGGCTCATTTCATAAGGCAAATGAAGACGGGTGCTTTGCAAGACGGCATGCTCCATAAAGCCACCGATATTGACGATACCTTTGATGGAGACATCGCCGACTGGCGGCAGATCCTTCCCTACCGCTTTGCCAGGCTGGATCGGTCCGCTATGGAAGAGTAACTCTCCGATGGAACTACCTTTGCCAAGACACGCGTCGATAGCGACGATAAAGGCGTTCGGATTCGTCTCTCTGCAAGTGTCCAAATGCTGTTGTAAATTCAAGGCATGAAGCGGATTTTCCAGAGAACCGATCACTGGAAAAGGAAAAAGCCGGCTTTCCGATAGATGCGATCCCGTCAATGGGCCGAGGGAATCACCCGTGGATCGATCGGTGCCAATGCAGAAAAATACGATTTGCTTTGTGTCGAATGGGATATGCTGGAGGAATAGGGAGCTTAATTTCCAAACGACGCCAGTTTCCTTATAATGGATACGATAATCATAAGGTGAAGCAATCATAGCATGCATACAAAAACTCCATTCACTTTGTTTTATAAAAGCATGAAGATTCCTCCATGCAGTTTACGCTAATTTTCAGATTATTATACGGGAGGAGGAGAAGAATTAGTGGCTTTGCCAAAAGTAGATATACCTGAAGAGGTAGAAAAAGCAAGTAAGTTCATATTCAGTCCAGAGACATGGGAGAAGATCGGGATGACATCCCTGCGGATTTTTTTCATTGTCTTGCTGGCTGTGCTAGTCGTCAGAGTGGGGAAAGCGTTCATCAATCGCATTTTCAAGTTGAAATGGAAAGGTCCGCTCCGTCATTCGGAACGGAGGGAAATTACGCTACTCCGGCTGCTAGAGAACACGCTGTCTTATATCGTTTACTTTTCCGCTATACTGGCAATCCTTTCCTACTTCATGGATATACGTGGGCTTCTGGCCGGAGCCGGAGTGCTTGGGCTCGCTGTTGGATTCGGTGCTCAAAGTCTAGTAAAGGATGTCATCACCGGATTTTTCATCCTGTTTGAAGATCAGTTCTCTGTCGGGGATTACGTGAAAATCGGAACTGCTGAGGGAACGGTAGAGGAAATTGGGTTACGTACGACGAAGGTCAAGTCACCGACAGGGGAAGTGTCCATCATTCCGAACGGTGGCATTACCCAAGTGGTCAATTATTCATTAGAGAACTCCTTGGCCATTGTCGATGTGCGCATTCCTTTTGAGGCAGGCATCGACAGGACGGAAAGCTTGATGGAGAGCTTTTTGGCCAATTTGCCGAGCGGACATGAAGAGTTCATCACGGCACCCAGACTAATTGGTGCCCAGGAGTTCTCCGAGACCGATATGACAGTCCGCATCATCGCGGAAACGAAACCGATGGAGCATTATGACTGTGCCCGCTTGATTGCAGTGGGCTTGAAGAAGTATTTAGATTCGGAAGGGATTCATATCCCTTATCCGACACTCATCACGAAATCATTTACTAGTTCATAGGAAAGGAAAGTGGTAACGATGAAAGAATTTGGCCTGCAGGATATTGTAGAAATGAAAAAACAACATCCGTGCGGAACGAATGCTTGGAAAATCATCCGGATGGGCGCAGATATTCGCATTAAATGTGAAGGCTGCGGACATAGTGTCATGATTCCACGAAACGAATTTTCCAAAAAAATGAAAAAAGTGTTGGTGAAGGCTGATGCAGAGGCTTGAATCAGATAGACATCCCGGTTGGTTGTCCTTATAATGGAAGAGTTGCATACGAAATCAAATGACTATCTTTATTCAGCAGAAAACTTTCACCTAAAAAGGTGTCAGGACGAATACTTGTTTATTTGCCTGATCAGCGGTTTTCAAACGACCGCTGAACAAAGATAAAGCCTCCGGCGGATGTCACGGATTTTTTAGGGGAAGTTTTTCGAGCAAGCTCGAAAAAATCCGGACGCAATTACGCCAAGGCGTAATTGATATATATATTGAAAGGTTGTGGAAAAAATGGCGTTAACAGCTGGGATTGTCGGCCTGCCAAACGTGGGGAAATCGACGTTGTTCAATGCAATTACAAAGGCGGGCGCAGAAGCGGCCAACTACCCATTCTGTACGATCGACCCGAACGTCGGAATCGTTGAGGTGCCGGACGAACGATTGCAAAAGTTGACTGAATTGGTCACCCCAAAAAAGACGGTACCTACCGCTTTTGAATTTACCGATATTGCAGGGATTGTAGAAGGGGCAAGTAAAGGGGAAGGCTTGGGGAATAAATTCCTTTCCCATATCCGGGAAGTGGATGCCATTTGCCAAGTGGTCCGTTGTTTTGCGGATGAAAACATCACGCACGTATCCGGGAAAGTCGATCCGATTGCCGACATTGAAATCATTAATCTCGAGCTGATCTTAGCCGATATGGAAAGTGTGGACAAGCGATTGGTCCGCGTCTCAAAAATGGCAAAACAGAAAGATAAAGAGGCCATGATCGAAGAGCCGGTTTTATTGAAACTAAAAGCGGCGTTCGAAGAAGAAAAGCCGGCACGCTCCGTAGAATTGTCCGAGGATGAGTACAATGTCGTCAGAGGCATGCACTTATTGACAATTAAACCGATGCTGTATGTCGCAAACGTATCGGAAGATGAAATTGCAGATGCTGACAATAATGAATATGTCAAAGTCGTTCGGGAGTTTGCGGAGAAAGACAATGCACAAGTCATCGTCGTCTGCGCGAAAATCGAAGAAGAGATGGCTGAACTCGAGGACGAGGAAAAGGAAATGTTCCTTGAAGAGCTTGGCATTAGAGAATCTGGTTTGGACCAATTGATCAAAGCAGCGTACCATCTTCTTGGGTTGGCTACGTATTTCACCGCGGGGGTGCAAGAAGTGCGGGCTTGGACATTCCGCAAAGGGATGAAAGCACCGCAATGCGCGGGAATCATCCATACTGACTTTGAACGGGGATTCATCCGTGCAGAAACTGTAGCATACGATGACCTCGTGGAAGCCGGCTCCATGGCCGCCGCCAAAGAGGCAGGCAAAGTTCGCCTGGAAGGAAAAGAATACATTGTCAAAGACGGAGACGTCATGCTCTTCCGCTTTAACGTTTGATAGATAGAAAGAGCCCCACCGCAATTTGCGGCAGGGCTTTTTTTAATTATTTCAAATGAGATGCGTAAGGGCTTATAATCCGGGTTGCATGCTTATAATTATGTTTGGGCGCTCATAACTTCACCGGAGTGCTTATATCTTCGGAGAAGCGCTCATATTTTCTGCCGCTCGCTTATAACTCGTGGCAGGCGCTCATAACTTCCGGGAAGCGCTTATAATTCCTGTTGCCCGCTCAAAACTCGTGCCAACCACTCATAAATCCCCGCCTCCTACCCCTCCAATTCCCCTCGCCGCTCGGGTGTGTACAGATACAATTTAGGCATTTGGGGATCATCCTTCACTAACCAATCATCAGGCAATTTTCGTAATTCTTGATACATGACGAAGTCTCCGGCTGCCCCACCGATCAGAAATGCAGCGAGACCTAGCAGAAGTCCATTGCTCATGGCGATTCCGAAGATGGCCGGCAACACCCCAGTCGTCCAGAATGGTAGGAGCAATGCTTTGCGAATCGCCCGGTTCGTCATTAACTGGTCAGTAGTGGCGTAAGCGACGCCCATCTTTAGATTGACGCCGACAATCATGCGTTTCCACGGTACATGGCCAAACAGCCGAAACCCTAGCAGGTGGAAGAGTTCATGCAGCACAATGAGAATGATATAACCGACAATAAAAAACAATGTATTCCAAAGCGTAATCTGAATTGATATCCCTTTATCCAGGATTGCTTTTATTACAAATAAAATAACAAGGGAAAGTCCAGTGAGGATCATACTGAACTTCGCCACTTTGGGAAGGTCCAGTTCCACAATATGGTCTGGGCCTTTACGTTGCTCATCCATCGTCTACTCTCCTCGCTTTGTAAAGGTGCCTGGCACCCAAAAAATACAACTGTCACCATTATACAAGAAAAAAAGTTGTAAGCCTAACAAGGATGTGGTAGAATGTGTTGATGTGAGTAATAAAAATTACTTACTCCTTGCCCGCTGGTAACAGCAGGGCCCAAGTCCATAAGGAGGTGACTGAAGATGAGAACGTACGAAATCATGTACATCATCCGCCCAACGGTAGAAGATGAAGCAAAAAAAGCATTGATCGACCGTTATGATGAAATCCTTACTTCAAATGGAGCGGAAATCATCGAGTCGAAAGAATGGGGCAAGCGCCGTCTTGCATATGAAATCGACGACTTGCATGAAGGTTTCTACCAGCTTGTAAAAGTGAACGCAGGAACTGAAGCAATCGATGAGTTTACACGTCTAGCGAACATCAACGAAGATATCCTTCGTCATATGGCTGTCCGCCTTGACAAATAATTCAAATAGATTTGCATTTGAACTTACAAAATGATGAGGGAGGTTGAATTGTATTGATTAACCGAGTTGTTTTAGTAGGAAGGTTGACTAAAGATCCGGAGCTTCGCTATACGCAAACCGGTATTGCCGTTGTGCGTTTCACGTTGGCCGTGAATCGAGCTTTCCAGAGCCAGTCTGGCGAACGGGAAGCGGACTTCATCAATTGTGTCGCTTGGCGAAAACAGGCGGAAAACATCGCGAACTTTTTAAGAAAAGGCAGTCTTGTCGGCGTAGACGGCCGTATTCAGACGGGAAGTTACGAAGGACAAGACGGCAAGCGTGTGTATACGACTGAAGTCGTCGCAGATAGTACACAGTTCTTGGAACCGCGCAACGCGAGTGCCAATACGGAAAGATCCGGAGCGTACCAAGGGGCACCGTCTTATGGCGGCCAGCCACAGAATGATCAACCTTACTATCAGCCGAATCAACCACAACACCAACCGAGTCAGCAAAATTATACCCGTACCGATGATGATCCGTTCTCGACAGGCGGTCCGATTGAAGTATCGGATGACGATCTGCCGTTCTAAGATTGCAAGGTAGCGGAAGAAACTTAGTGAATAAGGAGGGGAATACGATATGGCACCACGTCGTGGAGGCAAAAGACGCCGTAAAGTTTGTTATTTTACATCTAACAACATCACACACATTGATTATAAAGATACTGACCTACTCAAGAAATTCATTTCTGAGCGTGGAAAAATCTTACCTCGCCGTGTGACAGGAACAAGCGCGAAGTATCAACGTAAATTGACAACTGCTATTAAGCGCTCACGTATCATGGCACTTCTTCCTTTCGTAGCGGAAGATAAATAATCTTTTTCATCATGACCGCCTTGTCAGCCCGGCACATCCGGCTTACAGGCGGTCTTTTGCTCTTTTCATTTCTAAATATGGAAGGCACGTATGTTCCTACTTTGGTCTAAATGAAAAAAGCATGATACAATTAAAAGATTGAAGGAAATAAAAAGTACAGGTGATAGCTGAATCCCCTGCTGCTGACCGGAGGAACAAACGTATGCCAGATAATGCAAGAAAGATCACATATGGAGCCATGATGATTGCACTCTTTGCCATTTTGCTGGCGGTGTCACTCTATGTACCATTCATCGGGAATGTGACAATGCTTTTCATTCCATTGCCGATCCTCTTGTACCGGTTGACCTATGACCGCGCATCGTCATTGCTCGTTACGTTCGCGGGAGTACTGTTGTCGATATTGGTCGGAGGGATCTTCCTTATCCCATTTGCTTTTATTTTCGGTTTGCTCGGTTTTGTAATTGGGGAAACCGTCAAGTTGGGAAAATCCAAATTGTATATATTCATGGCGTCCGCTTTGACGTTACTCATAACTACGATCCTTATGTATGTAGGGGCCATCTATTTATTTAAATTCAACTTCGTGGAGGAAGTGTTCAGGATCCTCCGGGATATGCAGGATCAGATGACGGAAACGATGCGAACGTTCGGCGGGTTGACGGAGAATTATGAACAGTTGATGGAATCGACGTTCACTATGTATGAAAACACAATCCCGTCCATTTTCATATTGGGGGTCTTTTCGATCGCTTTCATCCTAGTCACGTTGAATTTGGCAGTGGCCCGGCGTCTGCGCCATGAGGTCCCGACATTCCCCCCCTTCAGGAACATGAAGCTTCCGTTTGCCACGGCTGTCGTCTATGGAATCCTGGTCTTACTCACCTTATTCGTTGAAATGGAACCAGGTTCGGATTTCTATCTAATGACCATGAATGCGACTGTCATCCTGCGGGTCCTATTCCTATTACAAGGAATTTCGCTGATTCATTACTATATGTATACGATGAAGGTTCCTAAGGCTGTGACAGGCCTCCTGACAGTCTTGGCGTTATTGTTAAGCCCGATGACGACGTTTCTTGGAATTGTGGACACTGGCGTAAATATCCGCGCTTGGATTGGAAGAGACAAGACAAAGTAAGGAGCTGGAACGATGACATCTTTTTTTAGAATTAGAGCAATTCGATATCCATTACTGGCCCTGTCTCTTCTTGGCGTGATGGCGGCTGTGCTGCTGTTCCTGTCTAATTTCTGGTTCGGACTTCTGTTCACCGTGCTATTCTCTATTTTCATTGGGGCTGCATGGAAAGCGGAAGAGCGTACGTATCTCGAAACGGAGAAGCATATCGAAACGCTCTCCTACCGGATGAAGAAGGTCGGTGAAGAAGCGCTTCTTGAAATGCCGATCGGGATTATTTTATTGAATGAAAATCATGTGGTCGAGTGGGCCAATCCTTTTGCTGCGAAGATCTTTGAGTCCGATACCCTCATTGGCCAGGAACTGTTCGGTTTGTCCGATCAGTTCGAGCCGTTGGTGAAGAATGAATCGACCGAGCATTCCCTGCTGAAGATAGGAAACCACTCGTACAATATTTTTTATAAAGTGGAAGAAAAGCTCATTTATTTATTTGACGTGACGGAACAAGTAGAAATAGAGTCGTTGTATGACGCGGATCGGACAGTTCTGGGCATCCTGCTCGTCGACAATTATGATGAACTGGCTCAAACAATGGATGATCAGACACGAAGCAAACTGAACTCCCTCGTCACTTCCCTCATCAATGATTGGGCAACGAAAAATGGAATTTTTGTAAAGCGGATTGCATCCGACCGATTTCTTGCCGTGTTCAATGAAGGGACCTTAGCCGTACTGGAGAAATCGAAGTTTTCCATTTTGGATGAAATCCGGGAGACGACAGCGAAACATAGCACTTCCCTGACGCTCAGCATTGGGGTCGGAACAGGATCCGATTCCCTTATTGAACTAGGTGAACTGGCGCAATCAAGTCTCGATCTCGTATTGGGACGAGGTGGCGATCAAGTCGCAATCAAGCGTACCGATGGCAAATTGAAGTTCTTCGGGGGCAAGACGAATCCGGTTGAAAAGCGGACACGCGTCCGGGCACGGGTCATTTCCCACGCATTGCGCGATCTTATCCAAGGCAGTGATAAAGTGTTTGTCATGGGCCATAAGATGCCGGATATGGATGCGATCGGTGCATCCATCGGGGTCAGGAAGATGGCGCGTATGAACAATGTGGAAGGATATATCGTTGTCAACTTCAATGAGCTGGATGGCAGCGTCACCCGGCTCATGGATGAAATTGAAGGCGATCCGGAACTGTTCCAGCAATTTATCAGCCCGGATGAGGCATTAGCAATGATGACCGCTAGATCGCTCGTCATCGTGGTCGATACCCATAAGCCGAGCATGGTCATTGATGAACGGGTCGTCGACAAGGCCGAAAAAATGGTCGTCATCGATCATCACAGGCGCGGCGAGGAATTCATTAAAAATACAATGCTCGTCTATATGGAACCATACGCATCTTCAACGGCCGAACTCGTTACGGAATTGATCGAATACCAGCCGAAACATGAAAAGCTGACGATGCTGGAGTCCACTGCCTTATTGGCCGGCATCATAGTCGATACGAAAAGTTTTACGCTTCGGACAGGTTCCCGGACATTTGAAGCGGCTTCTTATCTCAGGACAAACGGAGCCGACACGATTCTTGTCCAACGTCTCTTAAAAGAGGACATCGAAACGTATGTGAAGCGGGCAAAATTGATCGAGACCGTTGAATTGGGAAGTGACGGCATTGCCATTGCAACCGGTACGAACGAGGTTGCCTACGGATCTGTCTTAATTGCGCAAACGGCTGATATTTTACTGACGATGCAAGGCGTGACCGCATCGTTTGTCATCGCACCGCGTGCCGATGGGAGAATCGGCATCAGCGCCCGCTCCCTTGGCGAATTCAATGTCCAACTGATTATGGAAGAGCTGGGTGGCGGAGGTCATCTGACAAATGCAGCTTGCCAATTGGATGTCGATTCAGTAGAAGAAGCCAAGGAAATGTTGAAGTTAATCATACAAAATCATACGGAAAGGGGAAATTGAGATGAAAGTAATTTTCTTGAAAGACGTAAAAGGTACAGCGAAAAAAGGGGAAATTAAAGAAGTGTCTCCTGGTTATGCACAGAACTTCCTATTTAAAAACAATGTGGCAGTGGAAGCAACGCCAGCAAACTTAAGCAAACTGGAAGGCCAGAAAAAACGGGCTGCCCAAGATGCCGCTGAAGAGTTGAAGGAAGCACAAGTGTTAAAAGAGAAATTGGATAATATCACTGTTGAGATGAAGGCAAAATCAGGAGAAGGTGGCCGCCTCTTCGGATCGATTACAACAAAGCAAATCGCCGAAGCGCTTAATAAAAGTGAGGGCATTAAAGTGGATCGCCGGAAAATGGAATTGCCAGACGCTATTCGCGCCCTAGGATATACGAATGTTCCGGTGAAACTGCACCCCGAAGTGACAGCGACTTTGAAAGTGCACGTAACGGAAGAATGATAAGGAGATAGAACGATGGACCAGATGATCGATCGCGTCCCCCCACACAATAACGAAGCGGAACAGTCGGTCATCGGAGCAATTTTCCTTGAACCGCAAGCGCTTATCACAGCGGCGGAAATTCTCACTCCAGAGGATTTTTACCGGATGGCGCATCGGAAAATTTTTGACACGATGATCGGCTTGAGTGATAAAGGTCAAGCCATAGACGTCGTTACGGTAACAGAAGAATTATCGGCTAAAAAAGAATTGGAAGATGTCGGTGGTATCTCCTATTTGACGGAGATCTCCAATGCGGTTCCGACCGCTGCCAACATTGTCCACTATGCGAAAATTGTCGAAGAGAAGGCCTTACTTCGCCGACTCATCCGGGTAGCCACATCCATTGTGGAAGACGGCTATACGAGGGAAGACGAAGTTGAAGCTCTTTTATCTGAAGCCGAAAAGAAAATGATGGAAGTCTCCAGCCGTAAAAATGCGGGAGATTTCCGCCATATTAAAGATGTGTTGGTCGAAACGTATGATAACATCGAACTGCTTCATACCCGTAAAGGCGAAGTGACGGGTATACCGACCGGATTCCGGGATCTGGACAAGATTACTGCCGGATTCCAGCGCAATGATTTGATCATTGTCGCTGCCCGTCCATCCGTCGGGAAAACGGCATTCGCCCTGAATGTGGCACAAAACGTTGCTACGAAAACAGATGAAAATGTAGCGATTTTCAGTTTGGAAATGGGTGCGGAGCAACTCGTGATGCGGATGCTCTGTGCAGAAGGCAATATTGATGCCCAAGTACTCCGGACCGGAAACTTGGAGGCGGAAGATTGGCGAAAATTGACGATGGCAATGGGTAGCCTTTCCAATGCCGGGATTTTCATCGACGACTCGCCCGGAATCCGGATCAATGAAATTCGTTCTAAATGTCGTAGACTCCAGCAAGAACATGGACTTGGTATGATTATGATCGACTATTTACAATTGATCCAAGGAAGCGGTAGAACCGGAGAAAACCGTCAGCAGGAAGTTTCGGAGATTTCCCGTTCCTTAAAGGCGCTCGCACGTGAATTGAAAGTGCCCGTTATTGCATTGTCCCAGTTATCGCGGGGGGTTGAGCAACGACAGGATAAACGGCCGATGATGTCGGACTTGCGGGAATCGGGAAGTATTGAGCAAGATGCCGATATCGTTTCATTCCTCTACCGGGAAGACTACTATGATAAAGAAACAGAGAATCAGAATATGATTGAAATTATCATAGCGAAACAACGGAACGGTCCGACCGGCACAGTAACGCTTGCTTTTGCGAAGGAATATAATAAGTTCGTCAATATTGACTGGAGCCAGCACGAAGCGCCAGCAGCCTATTAACGCGAACGTCCGGATAAAAGAATCCGGACGTTCGTGTTTTTTGTACTTAAATAGGCAAAAAAGAGAGGAAACTTAGGTGTTTCCTCTTCTTTATTATCCAATATTATTCCAGTGTTTAATAAAAAATGGATGCAATTATACAATTGCATTACAAATCAGATGAATTGCCCAAGTAACTTGCCAACTATGATAGATTGTAGAAGTGTGAAAAAAGACTTACCGATAGAACTTAATTCATTACAAATAGTTATGATGGAAGTAAGTTTGAGTGAACTAACATCGAACGTTAGTGATCGGTTGAAGAACGGAAGGAGTACGGAGGATCCATGTTTTCCAAGGAAGACCATAGAGGAAAAAGGATAGCAAAGGCATTTCCGAAATTCATACTTATCGCCGTAATGGTGGCGGGAATCGGATTGAACGTAGGGTTTGCCAACGAAATTGAGAAAGAAAACTTAGCAACAGTTTATCATATTTATTCCAATGAACAATACATAGGAAAGATTTCAGATAAAGAGAAAATCGAGCAATTGAAAGAACAGAAATTAGCAAAAGTCGCTGACCAATTTGAAGATTTGCAATTGACGATTACGGAGTTGTCCGTCATTCCGGAAAAGGTGTTTCAGGCTGGAACAGAGGACGAAGTAGTCCTGCATACCCTTCAGGAAAAAATGACTGTTGAAGCGGAAGCTGTTGGTATTTTAGTTGACGGAGAACCTGCACTTTATGTGAAAGACATGGAGACATACCGGAATGTGATCCGGGACTTGAAATTGCAAACTGTCACGGAAAAGGAACTTAACGAGTTTGAACAGCACCAAGCATCCAAAGAACCTTTACCCCCGTTGAAAGAAAATGAAACACGGGTGGCGGATATTGTCATGAGCGGCGAAATTGATGCTAAAGAAGGGCATACGGCTCCCGATGATGTATTGGACGTGAAAGAAGCGGTCCAGTTGTTAAACAAGGGGACATTGGAAAATAAAAAATATGTCGTTCAAACTGGGGATGTCCTTGGCAAGATAGCGGCAGCCCATAATATGACGACCAAACAGCTATTGGATTTAAACCCGGGATATAAGTTGGATAGCGTTCTGCAACTGGGCGATGAATTGAATGTCACGAAACTGGAGCCGTTCGTTGAAGTAGAAGCTCATTTCGAGTCAAAACGGACAGAGTCCATCCCATTCAAAACGATTAAAGAGCAGGATAAGACCCTCTTAAAAGGGGAAAAGAAAGTGACACAAAAAGGGGTCAACGGTGAAAAGGTCGTCACCGAATTGATTCGCAAGCAAAATGGAGAAATTGTCGGCCGATCGCTCCAGGAAGAAACGGTGATCGAGGAACCGACGGATAAAGTGCTCGTCGTCGGGACAAAGGTCATCGCTTCACGCGGGACAGGTTCCTTTGTGTGGCCGGCAGTCGGCGGATATATCTCGAGCCACATGGGAACGCGTTGGGGACGGATGCACCAAGGAATCGACATCGCCCGCCCTTCCAACCGGACGATTAAAGCGTCCGATAATGGCGTTGTCACCGCCGCAGGTCCTAGCGGTGCATACGGAAATCGCATCATCATCAGCCATAAAAACGGCTACGAAACGTTATATGCACACTTGTCGTCCATTGATGTCAGTGTCGGGCAAACGGTTGCGCAGGGCGTCAAAATTGGCGTCATGGGATCCACTGGACGATCCACCGGTATCCATCTCCACTTCGAAGTTCTGAAAAATGGAGAGAACATCAATCCGATGAGTGTATTGAAATAAGAGAATGGGACGGTACGCATCGGGTGCCGTCCTTTTTCATTTCTTAGGAAACTATAAAATCTTAGCCTGTAGATAATCTACTAAGCCAGAGTGGTTCCGTCTAGGCTCCGGGCGCCAGAGGCTCGGGGTCATAAGTCAAAGCTGCTCTGTGGCAAAAGACGCCACGCCGCATCTTCGTCTTATGCCTGTCGCCTCTAGGCAGGCGCCCTGCGCTTTTGTACTATCATCCCCTACCCATTCGACAAATAACGATGAATATTGCCCGGGAAATAGCCCGTGAAAAATATTTGTGGAACGTGCCAAACCGCTCAAACAGTGATAAAGTTAAAGGATAACCAACCATAATCAATGAAGATAAATAGACGCAATACAGAGGGAGAGGGAAGTGAACATGCAGGACAAAACGATATTAGTTGTAGATGATGAAAAACCGATTGCCGATATACTTGAATTTAATCTGAAAAAAGAAGGGTTCAATGTGTATTGTGCGTATGACGGAGAACAGGCATTGGAACAAGTCGAGGAAGTGAAGCCTGATTTGATGCTTTTGGACATCATGCTTCCGAAACGGGACGGGATGGAAGTTTGTCGAGAAGTGCGGAAAAAATATGATTTTCCAATTATCATGCTGACGGCCAAAGATTCCGAAATCGATAAAGTGCTGGGCTTGGAACTCGGTGCGGACGATTATGTTACGAAACCGTTTGGTACGCGGGAACTCATTGCCCGGGTGAAGGCGAATCTACGGCGCCATATGAAAGTGGTGCAGGAAGAGCAAGACGATGCGACCAATGAAATAACGGTCGGTAATCTGGTGATCCAGCCGGATGCATACCTCGTGTTAAAGCGGGACGAGACAATCGAATTGACCCATCGTGAATTCGAACTGCTCCATTATCTGGCGAAACATATTGGACAAGTGATGACGCGCGAACATTTGCTGCAAACGGTATGGGGCTATGATTATTTTGGCGACGTCCGGACAGTCGATGTCACCATCCGCCGTTTACGGGAGAAGATTGAGGATACTCCAAGCCATCCAGCATGGATTGTAACGCGGCGCGGGGTCGGTTACTACCTGCGCGATCCGGAACAGGAGTAAACCTATGCAGAAGGTTGGTTTCTTTCGCTCGATACACGTCAAGCTAGTTTTGATCTATGTACTGCTCATTTTAATTGCGATGCAAATTATCGGACTTTACTTTGTACAGAAACTGGAACAAACGTTGAAAGACAACTTCACAACGTCCATTGTAGATAAGATGAATTTAGTCGAATTCAGCGTACGGGAAGAATTATTAAAAGAACGCGCCCCGGACGATCCGACACTCGAACAGAGTTTGCGGACCGTCCTTTCGGGGTTCAATTCTTCAGATGATATTAAGGAAATCCAGGTCATTAATTCCAGATATCGTATTTTGGCAACATCGGTCTTGGATAATCAAGTACGGGTCGGCCAACGCTCATTGGATGACATCGTCAAAAGGTCGATCACCTCGGAAACACCTAGTAATATTGTCTATTTTGATGAAAGCACCCGGGAGCGGATCATGGTCCGCGCCCAACCGATTCTTGCCAATAATGAAGTGCTCGGTACGTTGTATGTCGTATCCAACATCGAGAACGTCTATCAACAAATGGATGAGATCAACCATATTCTAGCGGGCGGCACCGCAGTTTCCTTGACGATCACAATCATCATCGGCATTTTCATCGCCCAGACGATGACGCGTCCGATTTCCGATATGAGACGCCAGGCGCAAGCGATGGCGAAAGGAAATTTCTCGCATAAGGTGCGGGTGTATGGAAATGATGAAATCGGGCAGCTTGCCATTGCGTTCAACCATTTGACGAATCAGTTGCAGGAATCCCAGTCGACGACGGAAAGTGAGCGGCGGAAACTGGCTTCGGTACTCGAGAACATGACGGACGGCGTAATTGCGACGGACCGGAAAGGACGCGTCAGCCTGATCAATGATTCCGCCCTATCGATGTTCCGACTGACCCGCGACCTCGTGCTGAATCGGCCTATTACGAGCATCCTCGGGGTAGAGCAGGAGTATACATTCGAAGATTTGATTCAGATAAAAGATTCCATTGCGTTGGATTTCAGTACAGATGAAAGGCCTTATATATTGCGGGCGACATTCTCTGTAACGCAAAGGGAGACTGGCTTCGTAAACGGGCTGATTGTCGTTCTTCATGATAATACGGAGCAAGAGAAAATCGATATGGAACGCCGTGAATTCGTCTCCAACGTTTCTCATGAACTACGCACGCCGCTGACGACGATGCGTAGCTATTTGGAGGCATTGGCGGAAGGGGCATGGCGGAATGAGGAGATCGCCCCTTCTTTCCTACATGTGACGCAAACGGAGACAGAGCGCATGATTCGGCTTGTCAATGACTTGCTGAAACTGTCGAGGATGGACAGCCGGGACTATGACTTGAACCGGGAATGGGTGGATTTCAACTATTTCTTCAATGCCATCATAGACCGCTTTGAATTTTCCAAATCGCAACATGTCCACTTTCGTAGACTGTTGCCTACGACCGAATTATTTGTCGATATCGACCCGGATAAAATGACACAAGTTATCGATAATATTATCTCCAATGCGTTAAAATACTCACCGGATGGTGGGGATATCCGCTTCGGACTGAGCGTCCAAGGCGACTATATTAAAGTGATGATTTCCGATGATGGGATGGGCATCCCGAAAGAGAACGTCAATCGTATTTTCGAAAGGTTCTACCGGGCCGACCGGGCCAGATCAAGAGCGATGGGCGGAACAGGGCTTGGTCTGGCTATCGCCAAAGAAATGATTGCTGCCCATGGCGGGGAAATCTGGGCGGAAAGTGAGGAAGGGAAAGGGACTACGATCTTCTTTACCCTCCCATTTGAGCAGCAAGAGGAAGGTGAATGGGATTGAAATATGTTGAACCGATCAAGTCCGTAATATTACTACTCCTTGTCGCGTTGAGTATCACATTCACCTTTTCCATTTGGACCTATACACCTCGTCTGCCACCGATTGAAGAATTGCCGACCGTTGACATTTCGATTGCCGACCGGATGGAAGTCCACCAAATTATCAAGCCCTACAAAATCGTCTTCAACTTTGAAACTGCATTGAAAGGGACTTCAAAGGCACAGGAAATCGACTCTGTCATAGAAGAAATGAAAAAGTGGAGAATTTCCGATCTCACCTTGATGGACGCAAACTCTCAACCGGATGATTGGGCGACTTTAATGAGGGAGCCTTATCGCTTCTCCC
This sequence comes from Sporosarcina sp. 179-K 3D1 HS, assembly GCF_047228905.1. Lineage (NCBI taxonomy): Bacteria > Bacillati > Bacillota > Bacilli > Caryophanales > Caryophanaceae > Sporosarcina > Sporosarcina sp. 179-K 3D1 HS. The sequence continues at coordinate 174,687 of NZ_JBFEGI010000005.1, read as the reverse complement.
TACATTTCCAAGGGAAGGTCCCAATTCCGTTTTATGATAAAGTGCTGAATATTGAGGATGAAATGATTCAGGAAGCTTCTTTCGACCGTCTGGTTGTCGATTGGAAACCGGAAGCGAAAGGGGTCGATTTGAACCTCTTTTTTGTCAATAGCAAGGGTGGCTTGTTTTATAGGGCAAAAGTGAAGGTCGATGACTACCGGACATTCCAAGAGAGCATTGAGACTTGGGCGAAGGAACTTGAGGAATATATGGATGTCGATCCGGAAAATCCAGCGACTTTCATCGCAGTGCCCGCATTGCCGGTTGAGACCGTTCGGACAAAATATTTCCAGGAAGAAATCAGTCTAAACCGGTATCGTGATTCTTTACCGAACCGATTTCGGGATGCTCTCTTTACTGATCCGAATGCAGTCCGCCGAAGCCAGGTGGACTCGGTAACGGAAGAATTCGGGGATGATCATGCCCAGATGACGGTCGATACGGAAAAGAAGATGTTAAGTTTTGTCCTCCCTGCTGCGCAAAGCACGGAGAAGGCAATCCCTTCCGAATTACTGGAGAAAACAATTGATTTTGTAAATGAACATAGTGGATGGACATCCGAATACCGATACACGTTCATGAATCCGGAATCACGTTATGTCAAATTCCAATTGTATGTGCATGGGCTGCCTGTGTATAGCGACACGCCCGGTTCTACGGAAATTATAGGGGTATGGGGAGATAATCGGATCTTCCGTTATGACCGTCCGTACTACACATTGGATTTGACGCTGACATCCGAAACGGAATCCATCTTCCTACCATCGGGCAGCGATGTGGTCGAGACGTTAAAACAGTCGGATACTATAGAATTTAGTCAAATTGAAGAAATCATCCCGGGCTATTATATGGAACGGGACACGGAACGCAGGCTATTCACGATGGAGCCTTCCTGGTTTTATTTAATAGGCGGCAATTGGATCCGCTTTGACGGAGTATCCGGAGGTGAGCCACGTGGATTGGAGTAAGACGAAAACTATCTTTATCGTCGTGTTTTCCATATTGAATGTCTTTCTCTACTCGCTCTACCTCAATCGGCATATGGAGATGCAAAACGTACAGGTGATGGGGAAAACCTCCATCGAGGAAGCACTCAAGCTCGATAATATTACGTATGACCCGCTCCCTCCTTATAAAAACGACGCCTCCTACATTTCAGCCAAAGTGGTCACATTCGATGAAGAGGAAGTTGAGGAGTTGGAAGGTCAATCCGCGGTTATCTTAGGTGATACGGTTCTTCAGTCCGTGTTGGATAAACCCGAAACGGTCCGGAATTCAAAGGGCGACTTCATTTTCACCGAATTTCTAAATAAGTATGTGCTTCATGGAGCGGAGTACGAGCTTTGGGAAGTGGACGAGGAAGAAGGAACCGCCCTTTTCTTTCAAAAGGCGTTCGGTGAACCGATTTATTACAGTCCACACGCGATGCTCATGGTTTATTTGAACAGTGATGGCAAAGTGATCAGCTATGAACAGCGTATGAGCGAGGAGTTTGTCAGCTATAATCGGAAAAAGGACCTTCTCTCCCCTATTGAGGCAATCGGTTCCCTTTCGAATCGGGGCTACATCAAACCCGATTCCAAAGTGAAACGAGTAACACTAGGCTATTCCACGCTGCTGACGGAAACGCTTGTATTTGCCCCGACCTGGAATGTTCGTGTAGAATTGAAAGACGGAACGATTGAAAATCACTTCATCAATGCAATTGAAGGCAAAGTCCTAGAGTTCCAGTTGGACGCTTCCGATGAAGAGAAGGAATGAGGTTTTACAGCATGCGCTTTAGTGTACTTGCAAGCGGTAGTACGGGCAATGCCATTTATATAGAAAACGAGAAACACGCATTTTTAGTGGATGCCGGTTTCAGTGCAAAGAAATTGGAAAGTCTGATGGCAGGCATCGATCGTTCATTGAAACAGATCGACGGGATTTTTGTAACCCATGAACATAGCGATCATATTAAAGGAATTGGCGTTGTAGCGAGGAAGTATGGCACGCCGATATATGCGAATGAAAAAACGTGGCAGGCGATGGACGGACTTGTTGGTACGATCCCACTTGAACAGCGATTCCAGTTCGATATGGATACGGTTCAGTCGTTCGGTTCCCTCGATGTCCAATCCTTTGCCGTCTCGCATGATGCGGCGGATCCGATGTTCTATGTGTTTCACGAAAATGGGCGGAAATTGGCGATCATCACGGATACCGGCTATGTGAGCGATCGGATGAAAGGGATCATCCACGGCGCGGATACGTTTGTGTTTGAAAGCAACCATGATGTCAGCATGTTGCAGATGGGCCGTTATCCATGGTCGGTGAAACGGCGGATTCTTAGTGATGTCGGCCATGTTTCCAACGAAGACGCGGCGGTTGCCATGAGCGAAGTGGTGGAAGAGAAAGAGACGAGAATCTATCTGTCCCACTTGAGCAAAGATAATAATATGAAAGACTTGGCCAGGATGAGCGTCTCGCAGACACTCGAAACATGCGGAATCCTGACAGGTGAGTACGTGCATTTATACGATACGGATGCAGACAAGCCGACCGAGTTAGTGACAGTGTAAAAGACCTTGCCTTCGGGTGAGGCTTTTTTTCTTTAATTAAATTTAGAATCGACTTGGAAAAGTGAAGTATCCTAAAGGCAGAGCATCCCATTTGAAACGCCTCACAATTTTTGAAAAAATGGAATTAGGGAAAGGTAACTATAGTACAGGTGGAAAGGAAGAGGCCCATGGATGAGTTCAAACCGTATAATGAGGGACAGGAAAACCGACCTCAAGTGGACGACAACGAGCCTGAAACGGAAGTAAGAAGAGAATCGAGACCTCCTTCCTCAAGACCTCCTAAACAAAGAGGCGGCTTCCTGCCGAGTTTGCTTGGCGCCATCATCGGCGGTCTCCTTGTATGGTTTTTGATGACCAATGTAGGAGGAACGGATGAGAAAGCGACGGTCAATGATGAGGGGAAAGCGGGGACTTCCCAAAACGTCCAAACAGAACGTCTTTCAGTGGAAGTTTCAAGTGATGTGACCGAGGTCGTCGGAAGAGTGGCAGATGCAGTAGTCGGCGTCACCAATCTTCAGACGGTGCGCGATTTTTGGTCGACGACCGAAACGACAAGGGAGACTGGTACAGGATCCGGTGTTATTTATAAAAAGTCTGGGGACAAAGCATATATTGTCACCAATCACCACGTCGTGGAAGGTGCCCAACAACTGGAGATCACCTTTGACGATGGTTCGAAAACGAATGGAAAATTGGTCGGCAGCGATGTGTGGACCGATTTAGCTGTCATTGAAATCGATGGGAAGCATGCGAAGACCGTCGTGGATTTTGGCAATTCGGATGCGCTCAAACGGGGAGAGACGGTGATGGCCATCGGGAATCCACTCGGTCTTGGATTTTCAGGATCGGTGACGGTCGGTGTCGTTTCAGGGAAAGACCGGACGATACCCATTGATTTTGACAGGGATGGCGTGATCGATTGGCAGGCGGATGTACTGCAGACCGATGCAGCCATCAACCCGGGCAATTCGGGTGGCGCATTGATCAATATGGCGGGTCAACTGATCGGTATCAACTCCATGAAAATTACGGAATCGACAGTCGAAGGGATAGGTCTCGCCATTCCGATCAATCTGGCCATTCCGATCATCGAACAATTGGAATCGACAGGAACGGTTCATCGTCCAACGATGGGGGTCACCTTGCTTGACCTTCGTAGCGTACCATCCCAGCAGCAACGCGAAGTGCTGAAGTTGCCTGAAGATGTGACCGATGGCGTCGTAGTGACCGATGTCATACGAAATTCCCCAGCTCAACTGGCAGGCGTGCAGAAATATGATACAATCGTGGAGATGGATGGCGAGAAGATCGAGGATATGGTCACCTTGCGAAAACATCTCTATAATTCAAAACGAGTGGGTGATTCCATGGTTATGAAAGTATACCGGGATGGTAAGCAGCTCGAAATTGAAATGGAATTAAAGTCGGGAAATTCATTCTGATGAAATGTTGTTACAAATAGTTTTCAACAGATAGTTATCCACAGCGGGTGGAGTAGCCAACAAACAGCTATTCCATCCGCTTTTCTCATGCTTTTTTGCAGATGTGGATAAGTCAAAATATTTGTGCATAACTTTGTGTAAAAGAAAACAGGGGAAGAAATGAAGGTAAATAACTGTGAAACCCATATAGATCAAGCATTGGACGTATGGGTGGAAAAGGAAGAAAGCTTTTCTCAAATTAGCTTTATACCGGAAGACGAAAAGTTATCCACAAAACATACCGATTGTGAAGAACTGGTTTTATATGTTGTGGCGAACGAATAGTCGGACACAAGATGTTGGGAAGGCCTGTGGATATGTGAATAAGTTTTGTGAATAACATTTTGAAAAGGGTGGACAACCTGTGAATATTACAATTGTGACAGTTGGCAAATTAAAAGAAAAATATTTAAAATTGGGAATTGAAGAATACGTGAAACGGCTTAGCGCCTACGCCAAAGTGGACTTGGTAGAAGTCGCGGACGAAAAAGCACCCGAATCTTTAAGCGAGGCCGACATGGAGATCGTGAAAAAGAAAGAAGCCGATCGGATCTTGTCGAAAACCAGCCCGGACGCTTATGTCATTGCGTTAGCCATCGAAGGAAAAATGAAAACTTCCGAGGAGTTGGCGGCAGGATTGGAGTCATTGATGACGTACGGGCGGAGTAAGGTTGTATTTGTTATCGGTGGGTCGCTAGGACTGCATGATAGTGTGTTAAAACGGGCGGATGAATTGTTATCGTTTTCGAAGATGACCTTTCCCCATCAGCTGATGAAATTGGTGTTGTTGGAGCAGGTGTATCGAGGGTTTAAGATTATGCGGGGGGAACCGTATCATAAGTAGGGCGGTTCTTATACACAGAAGCTTGTAAAAAAGGCATTGGTAAGTACTGTGCAAGTAGTAAAAGGTTTAGGAGGATTAAGATGAATAATAACGATATTTTAGTTAGATTGAGATATGCTTTGGATATAAAAGACACGGCTATGGTGGAGATTTTTGGGCTTGGCGGTATAGAAACGACGAAAGAAGAAGTTCAGGAAATGTTAGCAAAGGTGAAAAATGTTCCGGTTGATGAAGCGCAAGAAAATGATTATGTTAAAGAGGTCGACAACACCGTGTTGGAGTCCTTTTTAAATGGATTTGTGATCCTGAAAAGAGGAGTACGGGATGTTAAGCCAGAGAACGCACAAAATCAATTCCTGATGACGAAAGATAACCGAAATGTGAATAATATATTACTCAAGAAAATGAAAATTGCACTTTCACTTAAAAGTGAAGATATACTGGATATCCTACACGAAGCAGGCGTAAATTTATCAAAAAATGAATTGAGTGCCGTTCTAAGAAAAGAAGGACACCGAAATTATAAAGAATGCGGCGATCGATATGCTAGAAACTTCTTAAAAGGTTTGGCAAAAAGATACAGAGAACAGGTTTAAACTATCTCACCTAGATTTAATGCGGTGAACCGTACCATAAATAAGTGAGTTTTTTATTTCCGGTTATGATAACATTTAATGAGATATACAAGGAGGCAGTGAACGTAATTGATAAACATAACGATTCCAGAACCAACAGTTACCATTTCCAAACAGAATAATCCAGAGCTGAGTAATATTTATGGGTTTACTGATTTTCATCTAATCCCTAGAGATAAGGGTGGTATTTTCATGTTCTATAACAAAAATAAAGAGCTATTATTCGTCGGTAAAGCAAGGAAGCTGAGACCGAGGATAAAAAAACATTTTGAGGATACTGTATCTCCAATGAAAAATCACCGAGATGAAATCACTACAATTGAAGTATGCGTCATTGAAGACCCTGTACATCGGGAAATTTACGAAACGTATATTATTAATGAACTCAAGTCAATGTACAATATTGACAAAGTATTTTTTAGATAATAACAATTAAGATCATACCGATTGACTGAGCTCTTCACATAATGTGGGGGCTTTTTTTGACGAAAATTGATTGAAGGTTATTTGGTGAGCTTGAATCGAACTACATTTTTACAGTAGCATTTGAGAGTGAGATAATAAAAGACAGATATAACCACCTAATTCCCGCAATGTTGGTGCGATAGAGGGCAATGTATATTTCAATGGTAGGCAAGATTATGGTTATTGGAGGGAAGATAGTATATATGGCTAAAAGACCTGTTTTTATTTCAGATAACGGTCAAAAAGACTTTGTAAAAACTATGGATATTGAATTTGAATGGTTCCCTGGATTCTCAGTAAAGCAAAAACAAAGATCCATTCAATCCCTGCATGAAAACTTATTGGAAAAACACCCTTCTCTAAAAGTGTTAGAAGTATCCAGTAAAGCCGACAATGAATTAGGCATTTCATTAAGTGCATTTAATCTAATGATTGAGACCAGGAAGGGTACGTCATTTAGTGTGGAAACTGCTTTTCAGGCAAGTAAGGTATTTGAATTTGGTGGACCTTTTATGGACCTTTATGAAAAGACCTCCAAAGAGGCGAAAAAAGATTTAAGATTAAAAAACAGTGGCAACTTACTTCGGTTTCAATTTTTTAATAAAGAATTTGGACTTGAACCGAAAACAATATTTTATGACTGGTTGTACATCAATGCACTGTCCTTAAATAAGGAGCTATGCGATCAAGTGGTGAAATATAATGCTTTTACAGATATTGAATTTAATCCGCAAAAATCAATCAACTGTCAAGCAAGATCTGTTGCCCTCTATGTATCCTTATATAAGTTAGGCTTGCTCAATAAAGCTTTATTATCAGTCGAGGATTATAAAGAAATAGTCATTGGGGAAACTGTTGTGGAAAACTTGGAGGAAAGAGAAGAAAAGGCTCACATTGAGCAATTAAATATTTTCGATAGAATAATGGAAGAGTAAAAGGAGGGGGGATATAACCCCTCACCATTCATAACAAATATCAAAGGAGGTAAAAATATATGAAAATCATTGTCACCAGTATATTCGTACAAGATCAAGACAAAGCACTACAGTTTTATACAGAAACGTTGGGCTTTGTAAAAAAGCACGACGTTCCCGCCGGAGAATTTAGGTGGATCACAGTTGTTTCTCCCAAGGAGCAAGAAGGTACTGAGCTTTTGCTCGAACCCAATAATCATCCAGCTGCTAAAGAGTATCAAGAGAAGCTATTTGAAGAAGGCATACCAGTAACAATGTTTGGTGTTGAGGATATTCGCAAAGAGTACGAAAGGTTATTGAAACAAGGCGTGAAATTTACTATGGAGCCGACAGAAATGGGCGAAGTCACAATAGCTGTCTTCGACGATACATGCGGGAATCTTATTCAGATCGTGCAGAAGTAATCTGAAGTAACGAAAGCCTAATTTCTCAGATTTACCACCGAGAAATTAGGCTTTTTTATATTTTAATTTCTGTACAGTGTAAATCCGCATTATGGCAAGCTTTATCGCAACCCATCCATTCTATTTAGCGTATATTTCGTTGAAAAGCTAATTATCCACTTACGGTGGCTAGTTGGCTTTTTTAATCCGCATATCATATAAATCCTCCAATTCGTAAGTTTCACGGTCTATCCTTTTAGATACGAATTGGATGACTGTCGCCATTGCCAAATCATACTATGGCTGTGGTGAGGACGAAACGTATATTGTTATCAAGAAATAAAGACGAAAGGAAAGTGAGCTTACCCGATCCTTTCCGTTTGTAAAAGGGCTACTACTCCCCATTCAATTTTAACACTATTACAAATACAGTTGACAAATCTGAATTCGCAGACAATAATAATAAGACCATTACTTGTAACAGTGTTTTATATGTAAAACACAAAATGTAAGCGGTTAATAAATTATTGGGAGGGAGAAGCCGGATATAATCTTACGCTTTTTTAATATACAAAAAAGAGGGGGATAAGATGAAAAAGTTAATGTTAGGCATGTTGATGAGTCTATTAGCAGTTGGATTGATAGGTTGTGGAACTGATAAAGAAGCAGGGTCTTCTAGCGACAGTAAAAATGATGGTCCGGTAAAAATTAGAATTGGCATTGGTTATGCAACAGAAGAACCTCTTTGGTTGATGGATGCAGCGCCTGAACTTACAAAATATAACGGAGATAAATATGAGATTGAATTTCAACAGTTCAGAGCAAATTCAGATCGACTTAATGCGTATCGTGCAGGCCAACTTGAAGGCGGAACACTTGGCCAGGGCGCACTTATCATGGCGGCTAGTCAGGGTGTGGAACTGAAAGTTGTAGCAAGTGTGGCAAAAGACACTCCAAATGAGGGATTCAATTTTCCTTTCATGGCGAAAAAAGGATCAGGGATAGATTCCGTGAAGGATTTAAAAGGAAAAACTATAGGAATACCGGATTTCAAGTCTCCAACAGACATGTGGGCACGAACTGCTTTAAGAAGGGCAGGGTTAGATCCGGATAAAGACGTGAAGTTCTCTGTTTTGCCAACTCCGGCTGTAGAGGAATCCGTAAAAAGCGGAAAAATTGATGTTGGTTTAGTACCACAGCCATTTTACGCCGAATTGGAGCCAAAAGGAGAACTCCAAACCGTATTCACTTCCAAAGACGGAGTTCCTGTAGATGAGGACTTTTTATCTCTTTTCTTTGATCCTAAGTTCATTAGTGAAAATGAAGAGGCATTCGAAGCCTTCATTGAAGACTTCCAAACTACAATGAAATATTATTTGGAAAATGAAAAGGAAGCACGCCAAATATTACTAGACAAAGAATTCGTGTTAGCGAGCCAGGATGTCTACCTGAACATGGAAGACAGCAATCGTTCAAAAGATCTTTCTTTAAACCGTGAGAGCTGGGTAGAAGTGCAGAAAATACTGTTAGAAGAGAAATGGATTGAAAAGGAAGTAGACTTAGACAAGCTTTTGGATGATTCGTATTTAAAATGATATCCGTGTAAGCGTTGCAGTCATGGTTTGTAGGCGCCTTGCCGGCATGAAGAGTCCAAGGCGCCTGTATATTTGAGTGGGGGTGCAAACATGAAAAACAGCAAAGTGGTGGCGAGAAGTATTCCAATAGGAGCAAATAAAGAAACTACTATTAAAATTGAAGGTCTCCGTAAAACATTTTCAAGGAAAAATGAAGAAGTTGAAGCTATCAAAGGAATTGACCTAGACATAAAAGAAGGTGACTTTGTCAGCATTGTAGGTCCAAGTGGTTGCGGAAAAAGTACTTTTTTGCATATAGTAGGCGGTTTTATTGATAAAACTTCAGGCAAGGTGACCGTTAGAGATAAAGAGGTCGATAAACCCGGCCCGGACCGAGGAATGATGTTTCAAGAGTCGGCTTTATTCCCCTGGAAGAAAGTATACGGGAATGTTGCGTGGGGATTGGAAGTGCAAGGCTATTCTAAAAAAGATATAAAAGATCGTGTTGAACACTATCTATCCTTGGTCGGATTATGGGATTTCCGTAACCATCTTCCGTCGGAGCTTTCAGGGGGCATGAGACAAAGAGTCTCCTTGGCAAAAGTGCTTGCATTTAATCCGGATGTACTCTTGATGGACGAACCATTTGGAGCTTTGGACGCACAAACAAGGGAAAAGATGCAGTCAGAACTTCAGAGAATCTGGTCGGAATCGAAAAAAAGTGTTCTCTTTGTAACCCATGATATTGATGAGGCTGTTTTTTTAAGTGATTATGTAGTAGTCCTGACAAAGCGACCGTCAACAGTGAAAGAGATTATTAAGATACAACTCCCACGACCACGTGGAATAGAGATAAGAAAATCTTATGAATTTGTAGATTACCGAAATCATATTTGGGACTTACTACATGCTGAAGAAAATGTAAAGAGTATAGAGGGCATCTCATATGCAAAGTAATATGAATGCTGTCAAGTTCACTGTATACGCTATAATTGAGCTGGTGTTATTCATATTGCTTTGGCATTTTCTATCTAAATTGAGCGTGTTTCCGAAGTATCTTTCTAACCCTTCGGTAGTTTTAGGAAACATATGGGAAATGTTCTCTACGAAAGAGATATTTCCCCATATAGAAGTTAGTCTTTATCGTACACTTGTTAGCTTTCTCTTAGTCATTATCATTGGAACCGGGTTAGGAGTATTAGCCGGCTATTTTAAACCGGTGGGCAGGTTTTTTGATCCACTTATTTCATTTTTTAATCCAATTCCAAAAATTGCTCTGCTGCCGGTCTTTTTAGTATGGTTTGGAGTAACTGACACGACAAGGATCCTCATAATTTTTACAACGGCTTTTTTTCCTTGCTTTATCTCAACAATTGATGGGGTGCGGGGTATTAGTAAACTGCATTTTTGGTCGGCTAAAAATATGGGAGCTAGTCAATTACAAATTCTCAGGCGGGTTATTTTGCCGGCTGCCCTGCCGAAAATCTTTGATGGTTGGAGAGTGGCGCTTGCCTTGTGTTTTGTCATGATGTTTTCTTCAGAAATGATCGGGACATCTTCAGGTCTAGGATTAGGATTTATGATTTTGAATGCGGATGCTTATGGACGGACTGACATTGCCCTTGCAGCAATATTCGTCATCGCTGCCTTAGGTTTTCTCTTTGATCGCCTGTTAATTTTGATCCGTTCGCGTGCTCTGTGGTGGAATAGACAGGAGGAGGGTAAGTAGTGAGCAAAGTTTGGCAAGGAATTAGTAAATTTCAGTCACTTATTCTTATAGCGGTGCTTTGGCAAGTCGTTGCCATGACGCATCTATTTCCGGAACAGTTATTCCCCGATTTGAAAATCATTTTTATATCCTTATTCGAGCTGCTCACTTCTGCCGAATTATGGCCAAATATTTCTGTAACGTTATACAGAATTTTTAGCGGTTTTTTCCTGGCAGCTTTAATAGGTATTCCTGTTGGGATTTTCATGAGTCGTTCTGCAGTTTTTGATAATATTATGCAGCCGATTTTCACTGCAGGGTATCCGATACCGCGGGTTGCGATCTATCCGATTATTGTTCTTCTTTTTGGACTAGGTTCAGCTTCCAAAATATTTATTATTTTTTTGGAATGTATATTTCCAATCGTTGTTAACACCTATTATGGTGCTAAAAGGGTGGACCGTTTACATATTTGGAGCGGAACAAATATGGGGGCAAATGACAGGCAATTGTTTTGGAAAGTTTTCATTCCTGGAACAATGCCGGCTATATTTACAGGCTTTAGAATTGCACTCCCTATAGCAGTTGTTATTGCAGTATTAACGGAAATGATAAGTTCAAACAATGGGATCGGCTACTTGCTGACTTACTTATCAGCCTCTTTATCGCAAAGTAAAGTATTAGCTGCTGTGATTATAGTTTCTACTTTGGGATATTTATTGGATCGTTTGTTATTATTAATTAGAAAAAAATTTGTTTACTGGTAAGGTATTTACAAATAAATGACTAATCCACCAAAGTTCAAAAATAAGAAATTAGTGAGGTTTTATGAATGCCAACGGTACAACTGAAAGATTTTACTATTCATTATAAAAAAGAAGGGAATGGACATCCTCTTATTATTTTGCATGGATTGGGAAATAACTCGCAATCCTGGAAAAACCAGCTTGCATCTTTGAATGATACATTCACAGTCATCGCTTGGGATGCACCCGGATATGGCGAGAGTTCAGATCCAAAGGACGAGTTCCAGCATTTTTCCCAATTTGCCGATGTACTTAAGGAATTTGTCGATGCGTTAGGTTACAAATCTGTTTATCTTCTGGGCCATTCGATGGGTTCGGCGATTGCCATTGATTTTACAAGCCGCTTTCCTGAAATGGTCGACAAGCTCATCATTGCGGATCCTACAAGAGGAGCTGCGGCTTTGTCAGAGGAGGAGAATCAAAAAAAGCTGCAAAATCGCCTCGATTCGATAAACAACCTAGACCCGTCGGAACTGGCTAGACAGCGGGCAAGAAACCTCCTTTCATCCAACGCTTCTACAGAAGTGATACAAGAGGCCGAGCGCATTATGTCACAAGTAAGACCTCCGGGATACCGTTCTGTATCTTATTCGCTATCAAACTTGAACAATTTGGACCTGCTGCCTTCCATCTCTGTTCCAACACTAGTTATATGCGGAGAAGAGGACAAAGTGACGCCTGTTAGTGAAGCAGAAGTGTTTCATCGGCTCATTGAGGGATCAAGGCTGGAAATTATCCCAAATGCAGGACATTTATGCTATCAGGAAGATCCAGAGACATTTAATGAAAAAGTCGTAAACTTTTTGAGAGAATAGCAGGTAGCACCTTATAAAAACTGGCGAAGAGTTTTTTATCTCTGCCAGTTTTTTTGAAATTAATTTACAAACATGAGTTTTAATTTTATGATTAAGAAAAGCTTCTTGAAAATGTTATAAGGGGATGCATTATCAATGAACGTAGTAGAGACAGAGAAATATACCGTAAACTCCTTGGTTAGAGGATTGGAAATATTAAAGCTTTTCAATGAAGAAACTCCTACTTTATCGTTGCTGGAAATCTCTAAAAGCCTAGGGGTCAGCAGGACAGTTCCCTATCGTTTTCTGCATACACTGCAAAGTATGGGATATCTTGATCAAGATGAAAGTACAAAACGATATAGCCTGACACCAAAAGTATTAGAATTAGGATTTGCCTATTTGAATAGCTTGAACTTGCCGAAAATTGCCCAACCGTATATGGAAAAGCTGAGAGATGAGCTGGATACATCCTGCCATTTATCCATCTTAGATGGTCAAGAAGTCGTTTACATAGGAACTGCCCCGGTAAGGCATGTTTCAGTTATTAATGTAAATATAGGAACGAGGCTACCGGCACAATCACTGGCAAATGGTAGAGTGTTGCTGGCATTTCAGCCCCAGGAAAGATTAGAAGAAAAGTTTATTGCGAACCAGACAATGAATTTTTCTTCTCTTCAAAAAGAACTAGAAAAAGTTAGAAAACAGGGCTATGCAATATCAGAAGGAGACTTTCTTCCAGGCGTTCGTTCAGCTGCCGCTCCTATTTTTGATCATACAGGAAGTGTCAAGGCTGCGTTAAACGTAGTAGCAACGGAACTTTTGTTGCCTGAAAAACTCCTTATAGAAAAGGCTGTACCGAAAGTAATTGAAGTTGCAGCAAAGTTATCCGAGCATTTAGGGTATAAGAAATAACATGAAAAATCTTACGTGTCTGCCGACATGTAAGATTTTTGTTTTTTATAATAAACATTTTTTCATCGTGAAAAAGTTATTGACAATCTATTTTAAAACTATTAAGATTTTTCATATGTAAAACAACGTTTCGGTTTCAAAGGATTCTACAATCAGATTTCTGAATATTCGTCATAGATTGTAATCCGTGAATAATCGAAGATTGTTTTGGAAAGGGGAGAAACATATGCTTCAAAACAACAAACGCTGGCTGTATGTAGCTTTGCCTATTTTCTTCTTCTGGTTTTTTGGTCAAATCGACAAGATGGGTATTTCTATCATTCAGACAGACCCGGAGTTTTTGAATGCTTTGGGATTAACCGGTGATGATCGTAGCGCAAAAATAGGGTTGATCACTTTTGTTTTCACTATTTCGTATGCGCTTTCAAATCTATTCTGGGGAGTTATTATCGATAAGCTGGGTGCTCGCCAAACGGCTATTCTGGGCTTAGTAGTCTGGACTTTGACAATGATTATGGCGGGACTATCAACTACATATGAAATGTTTTTGATCAGTAGAATTATTCTCGGATTGGGAGAAGGGATGATGATTCCTGTATCAGGAAAATTCATTTCAAACTGGTTTAACCGCCGCGAATTAGGTAAGGCCCAAGCTTCATGGATTACGGGGAATTATTTGGGACCTGCTCTAGGAGCGTTGATGCTTGTTTTTATTATTTCAACTCTGCATTGGCAGGCAGCATTTTTTATCCTTGCAGGTTTTAACTTGCTTCTCGTAATGCCTATGTTCCTGTTCTTAACAAGAAATACTCCTGAAGAGCATCCAAGGGTAGATAAAGATGAGCTGGAATACATTCGAATGACAGACATCCAAGATGAGGCGCCTACTAAAAGCTTTACACAAGATTTCCGTTATTGGGTAGTTTGGTTTGGAATGTTGGTTGCATCCTTTTTATTTTTTGGCATTAGCATATGGTTGCCAACTTATTTGGCTGAGGGACGAGGTTTTGCTCAGGAAGGTATGAAAAACATAACCTCCATATCATGGATGTTTGCTCTTATTTTTGTTTTGATTTCCGGTTATTTATCCGATAAGACGAGAAGACCAAGTTTAATGGCTACTGTTTTGTTTGGAATCACAGCACTATTTCTCGCATATGCGATTATGGCTCCGAATCCGATCATTGCTGGTCTTTGTATGGGGCTGGCTATGGGAGCACAAGGAGGAGTATTCCATCTAAGTAACCTGTTTATCGTGAAGTTTTCAACACCTGCTACTGCTGGACGAGCAGCAGGACTGATGGGGTTCACGAATATTATGGGGGGCTTTTCAAGTTATATTATGGGCTGGCTGCGGGATGCATCTGGAGGAAGTTTCAGTTCTTCCATCATTATGCTGATTATTGCCTCGCTTCTCGGCTTACTCGCTTATCTTTTCACTATCAAAAAAGAAGCTGCAGAAGTCCGGGTTTTCCATCAAACGGCTGAACGGATTAGTTGATCGGCCTATACGTATAGATGCTGAATTTTAAGCATCTATACGTTTTTTTATTGAACAATTCTCCAATATCATACGTCTTCTATAGTTGCTTTATTTTGATATGTAAACATTCTAAAAATTTAATCTTGACAGCGTTATCATAATTTATTAGTATGGAGTTATAAATGAAACATTGTTTTGTATGTAAAACAAGTTTCGGAAGCGAAAGGGAGGAAAATTAAAATGACGAATGAAAAATTTTCAGTTGAAGAGTTTGAGAAAAAGTATGTGGCAAGACTTAAGGATCGGACGCTGGATTGGGGTGTTTTGAAGTTTCAGGAAGAAATTGATCCAAAATACAAACGGGCACAAATGCGTTACATTGGACGCGGAGCAACAGCCAATGCAGATGCAAACGTAATAGCTGCGGAACATTTTACATTGAGTACAATGGTTTTACCTCCGGGATGCGTAGGACCTTTACATTTGCATGATGATGTAGAAGAAGTTTTCTTCATTTTAAAAGGTAACGTCACTGCTTTAATTAAGGAAGTGCATAGTGATGAAGTCCACGAGATTAAGCTAAATGAAAGGGATTGCATTAGCAGCCCGCCTGGAGTCCATCGAGGAATCCGTAATGACGGAGACGAAGAAGCGTTGATGCTAGTCATGTTGGGTGCGAGCAAGCCGAACTTGCCAACATATCCGGAAGGAAGCGCTCTTGAGGAACTTCGCAAGCAGCGTGCAACTGAGAGAGAAGCAATTATTAGTCAAAAGTAAGTTTTGTCCTTTCAGATCATGCTAAAGATATTTAACACAAAGCTCATCTATAAATGATAGGGGGTTAAAACATATGCTTGGTATTACACATTTACGCCACATCAGCCTAATCACTCCAAACTTTGAGGAACAAGTAGCTTTCTACGAAAATACTTGGGGCTTGGATAAGGTGGATACCTTGGAAGAGGACACGGCATACTTTCGAGGTGCTGGTCCAGAGCACCATATTTTAAGTCTTCACAAAGGAGAAAAAGCAGGACTGCACCATATCGCTTTTGGAATGGTTGATAAAAATGCCGTGGATCAAGCAGCTGAGATTCTTCAATCCAAAAACGTGCAAATTGTTGATCAACCAGGCTATTTAGATGAAGCAGGCGGAGGCTATGGTCTCAGATTTCTTGATCCGGAGAACCGGCTGATTGAATTATCCGCCTGGGTTGAAGTCCAAACATCCATCTGGAGCAATAAGAATGTGGATCCCGTTAAATTGAACCACGTTGTAATGAACACAAAAGATTTGGATGGGATTGTGGAATTTTACACGGATGTCCTAGGTTTTAAAGTTACGGACTGGAGTGAGCATCAAATGTCCTTCCTCCGTTGTAACAAGAAACACCACTCCATTGCATTCAACCAGGCATCCCACACTTCTGTGAATCATATAGCATACGAACTAGACTCAGTGAACGAAGTGATGAGAGGGATAGCGAACGTCAGGGAAGCTGGACTCAAAGAATTATGGGGTCCAGGCAGACATGGGCCAGGGGATAATATTTTCTGCTATTTTCAAGATACAGGCGGGTTTGTAATGGAATACACATGCTACCTAGAGACAATAGAAGATGAATCTGAATGGAGAGCCAGAGTGTGGAAACGAGTTCCGCACTTGATGGACCAATGGGGTATTGCCGGTCCCCCAACTCCGGAAGCCCGGAAAGCCATGGCAGGAGAACCTGATCCAGGATGGGTTGTCGCGGATAGTATTCGTTAATCCGTTTAGGCCACGTTAAATTATTCAGTGAAATTTACAAGCAAGAAGCGAATGATTACATTGCTTCTTGCTTGTTCTGCAATAACTACAGGGAATCTTATGAAAGGGGAATAGAAATGAATCTTGGCCTTGAAGGAAAAGTAGCCGTCATTATGGGAGGAACTTCCGGTGTAGGATTAAAAACAGCAGAAACATTCTTACAGGAAGGTGCCAAAGTTGCCATTTGTGGACGCAGCCAGGAACGTATGGAGAAGGCACATCGTCATTTATTGTCTTATGGCGACAGTGAAAATATATTTTCTAGTCAATGTGACGTCACTTCAAAGGAAGACGTTGATCTTTTTATAAATGGAGCGGCCAATAAATTTGGTGGAATTGATATTCTAGTCAATGCCGCTGGTCAAAGTGTAATGGGTTACTTCTTTGATATCACAGACGAACAATGGGAAGAGCAAATTCAATTGAAATATTTTGCCATTATATACGCGGTTCGCGCTGTTCACCCTCATTTGATGAAAAGAGGGGGAGGCAGAATCATCAATATTAACGCAACGCTTGCAAAAGAACCCGAAAGGCATATGGTCGCAACGGCGGCAACCCGGGCGGGACTTTTAAATTTAAGCAAAACACTGTCACAAGAACTTGCTGCAGATAATATACTGGTGAACTCCGTTAGCTTAGGACTTATTAAAACAGACCAATGGGAACGCCGCAGATTAAAAAATGCGCCGGATATGGATCCGGAAGAATATTACGCCGACTTGGCGAAAAAGCGCAATATACCGCTTGGCAGAGTAGGAGAAGCGGAAGAGGTAGCTAATGTGATAGTCTTCCTTGCCTCAGAAAAAGCAAGCTATGTTGCGGGTTCCGTCATTGAAACGGCAGGGGCACTTGGGAAGGCAATTTAAAAATACTGGATTGAGGGTTGAATCTAAAATGGAAACTAAACATAACTTGGATTTTACAGTTGCGGATGCAGTAGTGAAAGAGCTGGTAAATGCCGGAGTTGAAGTTGCATTTGGCATCGTTAGTATACATAATATGCCTATTTATGACGCAATATTAAGAGATGGCACAATCCAGCTTATTTGTTCAAGAGGAGAAAGTGGAGCAGTTAATATGGCTGATGGCTATGCACGTGCTACTGGAAAATTGGGTGTAGTCATAACAAGTACCGGTACAGGGGCAGGAAATGGAGCGGGTTCGCTAGTCGAAGCCTGGGCTGCCGGCGTACCGCTTCTTCACCTGACTGGTGAGGTTGCATCTCCTTATCTTGGGACGGGCAAGGGTTACATTCACGAATGTAAAGATCAATTGTCTATGATGAGCGGAGCCTGTAAAAATGCAGTACGCTTGCGGCAACCGGAACAAGCATCCTCTTTATTGAAGAAATCCATACAGGAAGCGTTGGCAGCACCTGCCGGACCGGTATCTCTTGAAATTCCAATTGACTATCAATCTGCCATTATTGAAGATGTTACGCTGGAAGAAATCAAACCTGAGAGTCTGACAGATATAAAATTGATGATCCCGGAGAAAGTGGCTGAAATGGTTGTCAAAGCAAAAAGGCCAGTGGTTTGGGCGGGAGGCGGAGTGAATTCTGCAAGGGCGTCAAAAGAGTTGCGGAAACTTGCAGAGCAAATCGGGGCGGCTGTCATTACGAGCCAATCCGGAAAAGGGGCCATCCCCGAAAATCATCAGCAATGTATCGGCCATTTTGCAGCCAATGAAGCCACGAGGGAATTTCTGGAAGATGCGGACTTGCTGATCAGCGTGGGGGTTCGCTTTAGAGGAAATGAAACAGCCAACTGGAAAGTGCCTGTTCCTGAGAAACATATTTCAATAGATGCAGACTGGATGGCCATCAACAGGAACTACGAAGCGACGATCGGGTTGGTTGGAGATGCCAAGGATATTTTAAAAGGCATAACCGAAGTATTGGATGAACAGCCAATTACCCCGGATGCCTCTTATTTGGAAGAAGTTCATGCACTTCGGAGCAAAGTACGTTCGGAATTGAGAGAAACCCTTGGGCCTTACGAGAAAATCCTGGATGGGATGACGGAAGTATTGCCCCAAGATTCGATCCTCGTCCGTGATGTAACCGTACAGGCGAATGTCTGGGGTAGCCGTCTATTTGAAATTTATGAACCAGGCACTTCAATCCATGCATCCGGCGGCGGGATCGGTCAAGGACTTCCAACAGCAATCGGTGCCCAAGTAGGTTGTAAAGATAAAACTGTCGTGTTAATGGCAGGCGATGGCGGGTTCATGGTCAACGTAGGAGAAATGGTGACAGCTGCTGAAGAAAAGCTTCCATTAATTATCGTCTTATTCGATGATTCGGGATACGGTGTCCTGCGCAACATTCAAGATGCGGCATACGGTCGCCAAGTGGCTGTGGATCTATTAAGTCCTGATTTTGTGAAACTGGCAGAGGCTATGCATTTTGATGCGGTAAGAATTCAGTCTGCAGATGAGTTTGCTTCGGAATTAAAGAAAGCGGTAGAGAATCGCAATCCTTCGATGATTGTTGTGGATATGGATAAAGTTGGGCCAATGGCAAAACCATTTGGAGGACCTCCAGGAGCAGCCGAGTCATTTAAACCAAAGAGAATTTAGCGGGAGGTAAAAAAATGATTGCAACTTACCCTGAAACATCAGGAAAGTGTCTTATTAATGGAGAATGGCGGACTGTAGACAAAACAGCAGATGTTATCAATCCGGCACATACACATGAAGTAGTTGGAAAAGTCGCCTTATGTTCTAACGAAGTAGTCAATGAGGCGATTGAGTCCGCAAACCAAGCATTTAAAGAATGGTCTTGTTCCGATATCAACGATCGTTCAGACCGTATGAAAAAAGCGGCGGAAGAGCTGGCTCAAATTGTGGAAGAGAATGTAACCCTGTACGTCAGAGAAAATGGGAAAGCATTAGTTGAAGCGAAGAAAGATCTGCTTAGATGTGTAGACGTCATGAAAGGGTCTGCACAGGAACTGCTTGAGTGGTGGAAACCCGAAAAATATATGGATGGGCAAAACGTTCAAATCAGGAGACGACCGAGAGGAGTTACAGCGATTATTACCCCTTGGAACTCACCGATGGTTTTGACTTTTAAAAGAGTAGTACCTGCAGTTCTTGCAGGAAATACAGTTGTTGTGAAACCGGCAACAAACTGTCCTTTAACCATTATGAATTTTCTTAAAGTATTAGCATCCCATTTTCCGGTAGGCGTCATTAATATTGTAACTGGATCGGGAAGGGAAATCGGAGACAAACTCTGTTCTGACTCTCGAGTGAAAACGATTGCATTTGTAGGCGGCACGGAAACTGGTAAAGATATTATGAAGAAGTCTTCAAGCACTCTTCAAAAGATATTTATGGAGTTGGGCGGAAACGATCCAGCAATCATTCTCGAAGATGCCAACTTGGATAAAGATGCAATTGAACGGTTGAAAATGGGCGTTTTACGGGCAGCCGGCCAAGTATGCTCTGCCATTAAAAGAATTTACGTCCATGAATCTCGTTACGATGAATTGGTAGAAAAATTGACGAAATCATTTGAAAGAGTGGTTGTAGGGGACGGCATCCAGCCGGATGTAACGATGGGACCTTTAAATAATGAATCTCAATTTAATTACGTTACGGGGTTGCTTGAAAGAACTTTGCAAACAGGTGCAAATGTTGTAACAGCAGGAATTCAATTGGATCCCGAGACATGGGATCATGGTTACTTTATGCTTCCATCTATTGTAACTGGAGCACAACAAGATAGTGAAATTGTTCAAGCAGAGCAATTTGGCCCGGTTATCCCCATATTGTCGTTCTCTACTAATGACCAAGCTGTAGAAATGGCGAATGACAGTCAGTTTGGTTTACGAGCCTCTATATGGACTGAAAGTGAAGAAAAGGCGATAGAAGTGGCAGACCGTCTGGAAGCGGGAGCTGTATTCCATAACAACCACACGGTCTTTAAAGATTTGAGACTGGATTTCCCAGGACTGAAAGAGAGTGGGTTATCACGTGAAACTAGACACGGAAGCCTGGAGTTATTTGCGGATTCGTACGGATTCGGTGACTAAGAAGGAGGGAGCCGTGTGAAGGTAGGCTTAATCGGCTGCGGCAATATTGGTGAATTCCTTTTACAATCTATCAATATAGAAAACCTTCTTTCGGGCGCTGAAATTATATCTGTGTTTTCGCGCCGGAGTGAAGTGGCAGATCGCATTGCAAAAAAATACAACACAACCGCTTATGGAGATATGGAATCCTTTCTCAATTCAGGCATTGATACAGTCGTTGAAGCAGCAACAGTCGAGGCTGTCCGTGAATACGGCTTGAAAATCCTTGAAAGTGGAGCCGATTTGATCGTAAGCAGTATCGGCGCCATGGCTGACAATTCGTTTTTGGAAGCAGTGCAGGAAGTCTGCGATGAGAAGAATGTAACTGTCCTTCTCCCACCAGGCGCGGTAGGCGGGCTAGATTTACTGAAATCAGCAAAAGCGATGGGGGAACTGGAATCTGTCTCTTTGACAACAAGAAAGCCCCCGACAGCTCTGCCTACTGGAGAGGTTCTGGAAGCAGAGATGACACTTTTTGCAGGGCCTGCTAGTGAAGCAATTAAAAAGTTTCCGAAAAATATTAATGTCGCGATAGCACTTTCCTTAGCAGGATTGGGACCAGATCGCACCGATGTGAAAATTATTGCGGATCCAAATGCCTCCAAAAATAGCCATACAATAGAAGCAAAAGGATCATTTGGCAGTTTCAAGGTTGAAATAGAAAATAACCCGATGCCAAATAATCCGAAAACAAGTTTTCTAGCTGCATTAAGCGTTCTATCGATACTTCAGAATAAAGACCGATCCGTACAGATCGGCTGATTATTAGCGGGGAGGTAAAGAAAATGATCAAAACTCAAACGAGGCAGTTATCAGATGAAATGACAAAAGAGGAACTGACAAACCACTTAAAAGAAACGGTCCATCCAGAGAAAGGGATTATTCCCGCCTATATTTTAGGGGATGAATCTGTTTATGATTTAGAACACGAGAAGGTATTTTTGAAAACATGGGTTTTTGTCGGTCATGAGTCTGAAATTCTGAAAGAAAATGATTTTATGACTCGTGAGCTTTCAGGATACTCCATTATCATTACACGGACTAAAAATAACCAGATCAATGCTTTCTATAATATGTGTACGCATCGGGGCATGAAGCTCTGCCGTGCTGACAAAGGAAATAAGAAGACATTCCAATGTCCATACCATGGATTCAACTTCAAAAATACAGGTGAATGTATCGGAGTCCCCCTGCAAAAAGATATTTATGGCGATGACTTTGACCGTACGCAAATGGGACTGAACGAAGTGCGGATTGAATCGTACAAAGGCCTTTTATTTGCCACATGGAATGATGAAGCGGAACCGTTGAAAGACTTCTTGGGTGATTTCACTTGGTATTTGGACTTGTTGGTCGGTCGCGCAGAAATGGAAGTGATTGGAGAACCCCAGCGCTTTATCGTAAACTCCAACTGGAAAATCGGCTCTGACAACTTTGTTGGAGATTCCTACCACACCATGGTCACTCATGGTTCGATTGCAAAACTTGGCATGGTTCCAAGTGCGACCTATTCCAGGAAGGGTTATCAAATCTATACAGACAATGGCCACGGTTTAAATCTGGGTATGCCTAATCCGGTCTTCGCTTTTCCTGAGGATTTAAAAGAGGAATTCAAGTCGAACTTAACGGAAGATCAATACGATGTGTTGAGTAATATGAAAAATATGATTGGGAACGTATTCCCTAACTTGTCTTTCCTCATTTCACATACAGAGATCAAAGGGCAACCAATTTCCAATACGTCTGTCCGGATGTGGAGACCAATCGGTGTCGGTAAAATGGAAGTGACGGCATGGATGCTAGTTGAAAAGAATGCTCCACAAGAATGGAAAGACCGTTCAAGAGATGCATTTATCCTGACTTTCAGCCCTTCCGGCATTTTTGAACAAGACGACACGGAAGTTTTTACAGATATTACTTTGGCGGCTTTAGGAAAAATGCCATTCCAAAAGAATTTGACCTATAACTACACGATGGGACTTCAAAGAGAGACCGTGAATTTTGTAGGCCCAGGTGTCGCCTACGATGACAAATTCTCTGAAGCGAGTCAGCGAAATTTTTATAAATATTGGCTTGCACTTATGACGGAATAAGAAATTTAAAAGGAGGACAGACATGAATATTGAAAAAATGTTAATCCATGCTGGATTTGAACAATGGCTATATCATGAAGCTGCTCTGCTTGACAATATTGAGTTCGATGATTGGTTTGATCTGATGCATCCAAGTTTGCTCTATCGGATGCCTGTCAGAGTTAACAAAGAAGGTACTGAGCGACCGGACTACTCTACAGACATGTTCGCCTTCCATGATGATATCGAGCTTCTGAAGCTGAGAGTCGACAGACTGAAAACAGACTACGCCTGGGCTGAAATACCACCGTCCAGAACCCGCCGATTTGTTAGCAATGTTCGAGTGGAAAATTATCAAAAAGACAAGATTGCCAAAGTGAAAAGTTACTTGCTCATCTATAGGAGCAGGAGCACGGACATTCACCATGATTTAATATCTGGTGAAAGAATCGATGAGTTTCTATATGAAGAGGGACAATGGAAATTATCGAAGCGTGAATTCATTGTCGATCAATCTACAATTAACACGAGAAATCTTGCAATTTTTGTCTAGTAACATGAATCATTAATCAACCTAAAAAGTTATTTATATCGTTTACTGCTGTGACTCCAAGTTCGAAAAGAGGTAATACTTATGGGAACAGGTTTGCAAAAGAAAGTAGTTATAGTAACAGGTGGTACATCGGGAATTGGAGAAGCCGTCACCAGACGATTCATCCAAGAAGGGGCGCAGGTCAGTATCATGGGCCGCTCCAAGGACCGGCTTGATAGAATGTCAGATGAATTTGGAAAAAACCTACTTACAATTCAAGGCGATGTGAGCAAATATGAAGATAACCAAAAAATAGTGAAAGACACGGTTGAGAAATTCGGGAAGCTGGATGTGTTTATTGCGAATGCAGGAGTGTTCGACGGCTTCGCTAAATTTTTGGATGTCAGTCCGGAAGCAGTCGAAGAAGCATATGATTATTTGTTTGATATCAACGTAAAAGGGTCATTTTTAGGGGCGAAGGCCGCTGCAGAGGAGTTGGTAAAAACAAAAGGCAGCATTATTTTCACCGTTTCAGGAGCAAGTTTCTATCCGGATGGCGGCGGTGTCTGGTATACGGCAAGCAAACATGCCCAAATCGGCTTGCTGCGCCAGCTTGCGTTTGAACTGGCGCCGGATGTCCGGGTCAACGCTGTCGCTCCGGGAGGCACATTAACAGCTTTGTCTGTTATTCCGCCGCTACAGCCATATGTGAAGATAATAGATAATGACACGAAGGCAAAAAATATTAGAAAACGCAATCCGCTTCAGATTGCCATGTCATCCGAAGATCATGTCGGTGCATATGTCCTTCTAGCCTCAGATGAATCCAAAGCGATCACGGGAGAAATCATTTCCAGTGATGGCGGCTTATCAGTCCGCGGTTTGGGCTGATAAGTGCAACATTATGAATCAAATGAGACTTGACTACCCAAATTTCATCATGTCGAAATGTAGGAGTGAAAAATTGCAATGAAGAAGCAGATTACATGGAAAGTCGGTGGGCAACAAGGGGAAGGGATCGAAAGTACGGGTGAAATTTTCTCGATCGCATTAAATCGGCTTGGCTATTATTTATATGGATACCGCCATTTCTCTTCCAGGATCAAAGGCGGACATACGAATAATAAAGTCCGGGTAAGCACCGCGAAAGTCAACGCGATTTCAGAAACAGTGGACATCCTCGTTGCCTTTGATCAGGAGACCATTGATTTGAACCAGCACGAACTGACTAAAGAAGGCATCATCATTGCAGACGCCAAGTTTCAGCCTGAGAAGGCGGAAAGGACGAACGCCGAGCTTTTCTCCGTTCCATTTACAGAAATAGCTTCCGATCATGGCACTTCATTGATGAAGAACATGGTGGCGATCGGTGCCACGTGTGCTGTCATGAACTTGGAAGTCGATGTATTCACGGGTGTCATCCGGGAGATTTTCGGAAGGAAAAGCGAAGAGATGGTCAAGAAAAACATGAATGCGATGCAGGCAGGTTTTCAATATATGAAAGAAAACCTGGGGAACGCTTCCGGCCTGTCCCTTGCCGAGGCGGATGGCACAGGAAGAATGTTCATGATCGGCAATGATGCGATTGCGATGGGGGCAATGGCTGCAGGCGCCCGGTTGATGCCTGCCTACCCGATCACTCCAGCCTCTGACATCATGGAATATTTGATCAAGAAACTACCGAAAGTCGGCGGCACCGTGATCCAGACAGAAGATGAGATTGCCGCTGTGACGATGGCGATCGGCTCCAACTATGCGGGTACAAGGTCATTTACCGCTTCTTCAGGACCTGGAATGTCCCTAATGATGGAAGCAATCGGACTGTCGGGGATGACGGAAACACCTCTTGTAGTCGTGGATACACAACGAGGAGGACCTTCCACAGGACTGCCGACGAAACAGGAACAATCTGACCTCATGCAGATGATTTACGGGACGCATGGCGAGATCCCGAAAGTGGTCATCGCTCCAAGCACTGCGGAGGAAGCTTTCTATGACACGGTGGAAGCATTCAATATTGCGGACGAATACCAGTGTCCGGTAATCCTTTTATCCGACTTGCAGCTGTCGCTTGCGAAACAGACCGTCACGCCTTTTGACTTCGGGAAAGTGGAGATCCGCCGGGGCAAAGTGGTGGAAGAACCGGAAGAGTTGGAGGATAAAAACGCATACTTCAAACGATATGAAATTACGGAAGACGGAATTTCTCCACGGGTCCTTCCAGGAACGAAGAATGGGATCCATCATGTGACGGGATTGGAACATGATGAAGAAGGACGGCCGAACGAATCAGCGGCGAACCGGCAGAAGCAGATGGAAAAGCGGATGCGCAAACTGGATTCCTTAGTGGAACGATTCCCGAATCCGATTGCGGTAGATGCCCCTTATGAAGAAGCGGATCTCATATTAGTCGGGTTCAACTCCACGCGTGGGGCCATAGAGGAAGCGGTGGAGCATCTGCGGAAGGAAAACATCAAAGTCAACCATATGCAGATCCGGTTAATCCATCCTTTCCCAACTGAACAGGTGAAGCCATATATCGAGTCTGCTAAAAAAGTGCTGGTTGTAGAAAATAATGCAACAGGGCAACTCGCTAATATCATTAAGATGAATGTGGGCTATATCGATAATATCAGCAGTAAATTGCGATTCGACGGCGATCCATTCAGTCCGGATAATGTATACACAGCAAGCAAGGAGGTCCTCGAACTTGAGTACATCAACATTTAAAGATTTCAGAAACTCGGTAAAACCGAATTGGTGTCCAGGCTGCGGAGACTTTTCAGTACAAGCGGCTATTCAGCGGGCTGCTGCAAACGTCGGAATCACCCCTGAAGAACTTGCCCTGGTGTCGGGCATCGGTTGCTCGGGCCGTATATCGGGCTATATCAGATCGTATGGATTCCATGGAATTCACGGACGCGCCCTGCCGATTGCGCAAGGAGTGAAAATGGCAAACCGGGATCTCACGGTTATCGCGGCCGGCGGAGATGGGGATGGATTTGCCATCGGCATCGGACATACAATCCATGCTATGCGGCGAAATATGGATATTACGTATATTGTCATGGATAACCAAGTTTACGGTCTGACCAAAGGACAAACGTCTCCACGTTCGGATAATGGCTTTATCACTACGACGACTCCGGAAGGTTCCATAGAAAAAGCAATTTCACCAATGGAAACGGCACTGATCAGTGGAGCGACATTCGTAGCACAAAGCTTCTCCACTGATATTAAAGAGTTGACCTCTATCATAGAAGCGGGCATCAATCATAAAGGTTTCTCCATCATAAATGTATATAGTCCTTGCGTGACTTACAATAAGGTGAACACTTACGACTGGTTCAAACAGAACCTGATCAAGCTGAGTGACGTGGATGGATACGATCCTTCCGACCGAACAATGGCCATGAAGACATTGATGGAAAGCAATAGCTTGGTGACAGGTATCATTTATAAAGAAGAAAGTCCATCTTATCAGGACATGATCAAGGGATATGCAGAAAAACCTTTATCCAAATCCAGTCTGGAGTTGGAACCGGAACTCATTCAAGAACTGATCAATGAATTCATGTAAGCTTTCGAAATGTAGTGCAATGCCTACCTTACTTTTAGGAAGGAGATGCTGAAATGGCTAAATTCACACTGGTAGACAAAGAAACTTGTATAGCTTGCGGCGCCTGTGGCGGGGTGGCCCCGGATATCTTTGATTACGACGAGGAAGGTTTTTCGTACAGCATTTTAGACGATAACCAAGGGATTACCCCGATAGAAGGGGATCTGGTGGAAGACTTGATGGATGCCATCGACGGATGCCCTACCGAATCGATCAAAGTCGAGGAAAGCCCATTTATGAGTGAAGAAAAAGCGGGTTAATCGGCAAGCGGTTGAGCGCAAAGAGGTAAGTATTTTTTTATTGCGTTTTTTAAATGAAACAATGTTTCTAATATAAAACAAACTTATTGGGAGGAGTCACCATGAGCAAAGAAAAGTTTTCAGTCGAAGAATTTGAGAATAAATATGTGGCCCGTCTTTCAGAAAGAACCCTGGATTGGAATGTACTCAAGTTTCAGGAAGAAATCGATCCGCGTTACAAGCGGGCGCAAATGCGTTACATCGGAAGAGGAGCCACGGCCAACAACGATTCAAATGTTATCCAAGCAGAGCACTTCACATTGAGCACGATGGTTTTACCGGCAGGCTGCATTGGTCCGTTACATCTTCATGATGACGTAGAGGAAGTTTTCTTCATCCTAAAAGGAGAGGTCATGGCATTAATTCAAGTTCCTGGTGAGGAAACAGTCCATGAAATCAAATTGAGTGCACGGGACTGCATCTCTTCCCCGCCTGGAGTTTATCGCGGCATCCGCAACGATTCGGACGAAGAAGCGCTGATGCTCGTCATGCTGGGAGCTGTTAAACCGAACTTGCCGACATATCCGACGGGCTCGAAGCTTGAAGAGTTACGGCTGGAACGAGCAGCGGAAAGAGAAGCGATTATCCAGTCGAACTGATCCAATTTATTAAAGCGAGCCTGCATTGAGAAACGCTTCTCCTTATGGAAACCTGAACAAAACTGATTAGAAACTGAAGTATACCCTCCAATACAAAAAGGTCCCTCTCACCAATTCAGTGAATTGGTGAAGGGATCGTGTTTTACTCTATCGACGTGCTTCAATGTTTTCCACAATAACTAGACAGATATAGTTTCTTCTCTTCACCCTATGGAAAAATCAGAATACGATCGGAATGCTTAATCTCTAATTACTTCAACATTGAGTATCGTGTTCGTTGCCTCCAAATAAGTGAAACGATACTTCTGTCCTTCATATATGAGAAAACTCTCCCAATGGAGTTTCATATCGCCTTCACTGGTTTCAATTAGTACACCCGTAGAACGACGAGTTCCTCTATATACATCCGTAACTAATAAGTCCTTAACTTGCCATTCTCCGTTTGAATAATCTTTCATATCCTGAATCGACTTTCTTGCTTCATTAGTAGTGATAAGTAATAGAAGTATGGTAATTAGTAAGGTAACTATCCCACCCAATGCGAATTTGATGACCGATGATTTTTTGATCCTCTGAGGATTAAAAACAACAATCACAAAAATGAGATATAGGAAAAACGAACAGAGTATCAAAGCACCCACACATAAAAAGGACATCCCAATGAAGTCAAGGACGAACGCTGTATAAAGATCCGTCACAGATCGATTCCATGCAATAATACCGGAGCCTATTATAGCAATAATACCGGCAATAATTAAAAAGCGTTTCACGATTCGTAATCGTTTTTCGTTTTGTTCCTTATTTAACTCAATTGATTTCTTCCTCATAAACATTAACCTCTCATTCGCCTATTCACTTAGGTATGGTCTATTGCCAGTAAACGTTATACCTCTTCTCATAGGGAATACGAATGAAAGTGGTCTAAAGTTTCAAAGGTGAAGAATTGCCATCTGCAATATCCCATATTGAGAGGGCATAGGAATGTTGTCAACTTTATCTAACCAACTAGACCTGAAGAGCATACAATGAATAATGTACTTTAGAAAGGATTGGTTGATTAAGAATTAATAGAGGAGTAAAGATCTGTTAAACGGAAGGAGCTTATCTTAATGTGTATAATAAGGGACGGATGTAGCTAACATGCGAAAAAAATTAATACTTATTCAATTCTCTAGAGCCCTAGTCCCGCTTTTAGTAATGCTTTTTCATGTATCGGAGAGTATGAATGGGTATTGGAATTATAGCTTATTGAGTTTAACCCTCCTTCCTCTATCAGGAGGTGTAAACTACTTTTTTGCTTTATCAGGTTTTATGATCTATTATATCTACCATGACAAATTTACGCAGCCTAATGAATTAAAAGGTTATTTGCTTAATCGTGTTATTAGGGTTTATCCGTTATATTGGGTTCTTACTTTAGTGGCTATCCTAGTTTTTCTTTTATTTCCTTATCTAGGAGAGATCACACCTCAAGCAGTTATTTCATCTATTTTTCTTATCCCCGATCCGAGTGAATTAGTGCCAGTGCTTGATGTAGCATGGTCACTCGTCCATACTATCTATTTTTACCTCATATTTTCAGTGTTTTTTTTCTCCAAACGATATGTTTCAAAAGTAATCTTAGTTAGCTTTGCATTCATTTCCGTAGCCTTTGTAGTGGGAATGTTATGGTCTGAATCCGATCTAATCAACTTTTTGTTTAACGAATATAACCTTATCTTCTTAGCTGGTATATGGTCAGCATCCTTTATTTTAAACTATCGAATTAATATGAAATTGTCAGTCTTTCTTGCTGTGATTGGCTTCATTGGCTTTCCGTTAACTTGGTTAAATTATATCTATAATGTTGTTCATTTGAATTTTGATATTGCCACAGGTGTATCTTCCATTCTAATTATTTTGGGATTAGGATCTATTGATATGCAAAAGAGTATAGCCATCCCAAAATTATTAAACTATGTAGGAAATGCCTCATTCGCTATCTTTTTATCTCACAATTTAGTTCTAACTATTTTTTCTGAGTTATTCAGTAGAATTAATGTATTTGAAATGTTAGGTGGGATACTAACAAGTATTATTCTAATGATAGTAGCAACGAGTATAGGGTGTTTTGTTCATTCATTCATTGAACAACCAATTATTAGAGGGTTAAAAAGAATGAAAGTGGTTAATAAGTGATGAAGGATTCTGAAGTGTATCGAACCTATCAATATAGATACTGATATCATGATAGGTATACTAGGGAGTTAGACATAACAATTGGTTGTCGTTTGTGATAGTATTCATTCTAAATAAAACCATAAAAAAAATAGAGTTGACCAATAGATCAGGTCAGCTCTATTTTTTATTGATTTGAGCGGAGAATCTTCGAATAAATCCAACGAATAATTAACATTCAAATTCTGAAAGTGAAAATTCTTTATACCTTCTTTTCGCAGATAGGGAATCTATTGCAGATTCATTGAAACCTTTAACGATGAGCCATATTGCTAAAATCATTTCATTTGCGGCTATAGGTAGCGCCAATAGACCACCGAATATAGAAATTTGTTGAATAACTCCGAACATGACTAGAAAGGCGCAAATTAAAATTAGCGTGGCCCCAATCATACCTAAGATGGGGATAAAACGTGGGACGAGCTTGGATTTATAAAATATAAAACTGTACATCATTGTATTGATGCCCAGCATGAAATTGGGTCCCATCAAAAATGTCCATTCATGTATCGCTTTTAATAAAGTTCCTGAAGCTTCATAAAGGGCGATATCTGGAGCTCCTCCTGCTACATATTCCCGGCTTAAGGTTAATAGGGACAGGATGCTGATGATCCCGATTATAATGACAACCGCTTCAAGAAACCTGAAGCCAACATGCCAAAGAGCTATCGTTTCATTATACAATTTTAAAAATGGAAACATTGTCATCGCGGTACCCACCACTGAAACGATAAGAATTAACTCCATAACTGCGCCCAGTATCACTCGGTTGGCATGTTCGCTACCTTGAATCAGGTAATCCGGTTCGTTTAGGATCGAATCATATAAAAGTAAACCTATTACTGCCGTTACGGCTGCCAGTATAAATAGGATACCCACAAGTTTTCCCGCTTTTTTGTTTGAATTCATTTTATCTCCGCCTTTTAATAAATTCATAAACGGTAAAGCAATTTCCTACACCTTGGTGTTGTCCCCATAAAAGAAAACCTCTTCCAAAGGTAAGTTAAAGGCATGAGCAATTCGAAAAGCCAGTTCTAGAGATGGGGAGTAGTTCCCCTTTTCAAGAGCCACAATCGTTTGTCTTGT
Source organism: Sporosarcina sp. 179-K 3D1 HS (assembly GCF_047228905.1). Lineage (NCBI taxonomy): Bacteria > Bacillati > Bacillota > Bacilli > Caryophanales > Caryophanaceae > Sporosarcina > Sporosarcina sp. 179-K 3D1 HS. The sequence goes on along the minus strand of NZ_JBFEGI010000005.1, from coordinate 143,712 downwards.
TACTCCCACCTTGTCAGCCAACTGCTGCTGGGTCATTTCATCACGGTTGAATCGTAATTTTCGAATATGATTGCCGACAAGACTTTTGGCCACTCTTACACTCCTCTCCGATAGTGATAAAATTTCGTAATGGAGCCGGTTATATCTGAAATGAATCCTGAAACGATCAGGATAATGAACATTACGTGTAAAGGCTGATCCATGATCAGAGTCCCCATTGCAACAAGAAAGCCGAGGATAAACACAAAAAATGAATTTCGGAACGCTTTCAACTCAATCAATTTATCCAGTTCATCCGCAAATCTGGGTTCCTTTTCTCTCGTCGTCATTCTGTAGATAATGTTAAAAATAATGCTGATTATGATATGTGCAACGATGGAAACGAGAGTCAAGATGAGAACGAAGGAACCCCAATAGCGATAGGTTTCAATCGACTCCAGACCCCCTTCAGGGTACTGAGGATACATATATAGGCAATAGAATACGAAAATAAGGATGGCGCTGATCAATGATACGATGCTTTTCTTTTCTTGATAGGTCATCTATTACACCTCCTGTATGGTCAATTTAACTTCTTGTCATGTATTCTATTCACGGTGTAAAGGGAAGTATACATATAGTTCTGTGTATTTTACATTTTATTTTTTTACATGAACCTGAGTGAGGTTTTACATGAGGTGACTGTCACTTTTTGCCGTCTTGTATAAGTTAGGTTATTACTAGATAATGAGCGGGTACATGAATGGTAAACAACTAGGAGGTCATCAACAATGAAAAAACCAATCTATGTATTCCTAGCCCTGTTAATTTTCATAGGATTGATTCCAGTCCAATCGGTGGGCGCCCAAGGTTTCCCGGATGTCACTCAATATCAAGAGGAAATTGAGTACTTGACCGATCAGGGGATCATTAACGGGTTTCCCGATGGACAGTTCAAACCGAAAGAGAACCTGACCCGGTTACAAGCTGTCACTATGATTCTGCGTGAAAAAGGGATCACGGACTTTACGGCGCCGAATCCGGGATTCACGGATATCCAACCTGGTAACCACGGTTATGAACGGGTTGCGAAAGCGGTCGAATTGGGGTTCATCTCAGGTAAGACGAATCGAGACGGCAGCAAATACTTCGATGCTTCTGCCCCACTGACCCGCGGCCAAATGGCGAAAATTCTAGTGGAAGGCTACCAACTTCCGAAAACGCGTGATGTCCGTTTTACGGATGTGTCCGACGACAATGGGTTTAAAGATTATATTAGCGTGTTGGCTACAGAAAATATTACGACGGGCTTTTTAGATGGTTCATTCGGACCGAATCAAAAACTGTCCCGGCAGCATTTTGCCGTGTTTATGGCACGGATGTTGGATGACCGATTTAAACCGGCACCGAATATGCTAGTGCATTTTATCGATGTGGGCCAAGGAGATGCGATTTTAATCCAAGCGCCGAATGGCAAGAATATGCTTATTGATGGTGGACCAGCATCCGCCGGCAATAAAGTAGTCTCTTTCTTGAAATCAAAAGGCGTCACCACATTGGATGTCGTCATTGCGACACACCCTGATGCAGACCATATTGGCGGGTTGAAAGCCGTCCTGAACAGTTTCAAGGTGAATCGATTTATCGATAGCGGAAAAGCTCATACGACACAGACTTATTTCGATATGCTGTCATTAATTGAAGCCAAAAATATCCCATTTACAGTCGCAACCACGGGAGCATCGGTCGATTTTGATCCCAACCTGACAACTACTATTCTCCATGCGGATGAACAGGCGGCAGATAGCAATGACGCATCGATTGTCACGCGTGTCGTCTATGACTCCGTCAGCTTCCTGTTCATGGGAGACGCGGGGGCTTCATTGGAAAAGGACATTATTTCAAACTACAATGTGAAGAGTACGTACTTGAAAGCGGGACATCACGGATCCAATACAAGTAGCTCCGTGGCGTTTCTTAATGCCGTGAAACCGGCCGGGACCATATTGTCCTACGGGAAGGATAATTCATACGGACATCCGCATGCCGATGTTGTACAACGGCTGAAAGCGGTCGGTTCCAAGATGTATTCCACCGCAGCCTCCGGTGAGATTACCGTGACAACCAATGGGACAACTCATTCGGTTTCCACAAAACCGTGGACGGGCGATACTGCGCCGAAGCCGGTGCCAACGCCGACGCCAACACCAAAACCGACCCCAACTCCACAACCGAAGCCTGAGCCAAATCCAGGTTCGGGGTTGTACGTAATTCCAGGGGCCCCTACCTCCTTTGCTAATTGTACAGCAATGAGAAAATACTACCCGAATGGAGTGAAGCAAGGACATCCCGCCTATGCTTCCAAACATGATCGGGATAAAGACGGGTGGGCATGCGAATCATGACAGAACCAATGAAATACACGCTCGATCGGGTGGAAGACGGATTCTATGTATTCCTTTTGCGTTCAGACGAGTCAGAGGAATTACTTATTCCCAAATCTTCGGTCTCCGTTGTCTTATCCGAAGGTGATATCGTCCACATTCGGAAAACAGATAACCGGTATGACATTGAGCCTTTGAAAGATGAGACAATAGAAATGAAAAGCAAAGTGACCGATCTGCTGGAAAAGCTCAGTAATAAACAGTAATGTACCTCAATGGGCGTTAAGGTCGAAATAAAATCCCCCCGAAAGATTTTGCAATCTACGGGGGGATTTTCTGTTATGACTGATCTTCCTCAATCTCTTGCACTTTGTTCAATTCCTGCTTCATCAAGTCCAACTGGTCTTTGTTTTGCTGAACTGAATCCATATGCTCATTAAATTGTTCTGCATTCAAAAGGGCATTTTCTGCACGTGCTATTGAATTGAAAGCATGCTCAACTCCCATTTCTTCTGGATGTGACATCGCTTGCTTCACTGCACGATTTGCCTTTTGAACAGAATTGCTAAAAAAAGTACCGGGATGATCCTTTTTCCAACTTGTCTCCGAGTCCTTAGCCATTTATGCTTTTCCCCTCCTACAAATACATTCAGTCGGCGATTTTAGTATTGTAAAATATCCTGAAAATATGCGCTTTCCATTTGCCGTCAAATGGTTCCAAACAGTTCAGGAGCGGTATACCAAAGCAAGAAGGTAAAAAAACCTAGCTATCCATAGTTGGATGCCAGGTTTTTAGACGGTTGACTGATTATTCCTTACCCTTCTAATTCGGAAAAGATTCGTCCCGAGTTCATTTAATACGATAGCTGCTAGTATAATCGCCGTCCCCAACCATTGAAGCGGCGTCACCGTTTCTGCCAAAATGACGCTGGCTAACAGGATGGCGATAGGTAATTCAATGGATGATAAAATATTTGCAATCCCTCCTGAAACCAAAGGCGCGCCCACCGCGAAAAAAAGTGGTGGAAGGATTGCCCCAAATAACGAAACTCCCATGGCAGCCGTGATCAAGTTCCCCTCCAATGGCAGTACAGTTGGAATGTCACGCATAAAGAGGATAAGTACTAAGATGGTTGATCCTGTTGCCATCAAAGAGCTCCGAGTCCACGCATCCACATTTACAGCGACCTTTCCACTGAAAAAAATAAAACCTGCATACGTGAATGCAGATAAAATACCGAATATAAAACCTTTCGCAGGCAGACCCTGTATGTCTCCATTTACAATATTGGAAGCGAAAAAGACCCCAACTAAAATTATAATGATGGACAATATGGTGACAGGCGCAGGTTTTACTTTACTGAGAACCCATTCTAATAGAATACCTATCCAAATGAATTGAAACAATAAAACGATGGCCAAGGAGGCAGGCAGATATTGTATCGATCCATAATAAAAAATACTCGTTAACCCGACAAAACAACCGGTAATCATAATTTGAAGGATATTCTTTCTATTCAGCCCTTTGAAACTGGAGCGTTTTATTAAAGTAAAAGACCATAATAAAATAAAGGAAATCATCATTTGAACGATATTAATTTGACCTAGTGTGTAGCCGAAGTTAAACCCCAATTTTGCAAAGATCGGTGTAAAACCAAAACATGAAGCACCTAGTAATACAAAGAGAATTCCTTTATTTCTATTCATGATGAGACCTCCTTGATGCCAAACTACTAGACTATTTTATCATAAATAAGCATTAGATTGGACTCCCTATCCGAAATGATTTTTCCTGAAGTGGTCAGCTGGCTGATTAAATTTCGTTAGTTTAAGAGTAGTCCATCAGACCTTACTTTAGGTGATAATCTTAAATTTGTACTCATATACATAAAATAATGCTCTGATGGAGGAGGAAGGTTTATACCAGAAAAAGTATTTATTACACATAAAAATCCGGATAGCAAATACGAAGGACTTATAACCTATGGGAATAGAGAGATCTTGTTGCCTAAAGATGCACTTATTTCTATAACTTTAGGCGAACAATTTCCTGTTTGGAAAACCATAGTAAATGGTATTGTCAGTCAGTTTGTAATGAGGCAAATGAAGAAATCTCCCAAATTGCTTTACGCAGAAATGAAAGGAGATATAAAGGAAGGTTACGGACTGACCATGACTGTATGGGAGTCTAATTCAATGAAACAATTTAGAGATCATGGTGCACATAAATTTGCAATACGATTTTTTAGCTGGATTTTTTATGGTGGAAATGCTCACGCTTACTTTTTATCCTACAAATATAATGGTTCTATACCAACAAGTACCGAAGCCTATGATTTAGTAAAAAACCATGGCAGATTTTACGAAAATGGAAAGTTGATTCGGAATAGTAGTGCTCCATTTACAAAGTAAGAGGTTGAATGGATTCGTCTCGCTCTTTCCGATACAAAATCAAATCCATGCTTGAATTCCCTGTCACGCGTATAATGGGAGCGAATGTACGATAGTATGGAGGGAGACAACAAAATGGCACAATCGTTAACTGGAAAAGTAGCATTTATCACAGGAGCGGCAAGAGGGATTGGCAAGGCTACCGCGATTGCATTGGCAAAAGAGGGTGTGCATGTTGGTTTACTCGCAAGAACTGAATCAGCTTTAAAAGATGTGGCTACAGGTATGGAAGAGTTAGGTGTCAACGTAGCGTATGCTGCGGCTGACGTGTCATCAAAAGAGCAAGTGGAAGCAGCGATCGTCTCATTGACAAATGACTTAGGTGCAGCGGATATTTTAATAAATAATGCGGGCATTGCTTCATTTGCAACTGTTTTAGACATGGATCCAGAGGAATGGAAACGAATCATTGATGTGAACTTAATGGGTACCTATTACGTGACCCGTGCAGTCTTGCCTCAGCTAATCGAAAAAAATGGTGGAGACATCATTAACATCTCCTCAACCAGTGGTTTAAATGGAGCAGCTACATCAAGTGCATATAGTGCATCCAAATTTGGGGTAATCGGGTTTACTGAATCATTGGCACAGGAGGTCCGTCGAAATAATATTCGGGTTTCCGCTTTAACCCCTAGTACTGTAGCAACTGACTTGGCCTTTGATTTAAGTTTAATTAAAGAAAATGATGACTCCAAACTTATTCAACCTGAAGATATTGCTGAAATTATCGTCAACCAATTAAAGCTGCACCCGCGTATTTATACGAAAACAGCAAGCTTCATCGCGACCAATCCATTCTAATTGTCGTATAAAATTAAAAAGCTAATTATCCAGTTATGGGGTAGTTAGCTTTTTCACTGCCAATAAGAAGTATGGCAACTTAAGAATTTCGCTTCTCCTCTTTCACCGACAAGATCTGCACCTCAGCCCCGTATTCTCCTCTGATCACTTTCCTTGCGCCAACGGAGTTTCTCGCAATGACTTGCTTGATTTGCTTTGTTCCGTTGTGTTCCATTTCCACAAGGAAGCATTTTGATCCGCACATCATGGGAATCCCTCATTTCTTCTGTTCATTTCCTTTATTGTAGGATAACTTCGTTTTCATTGGTAATTTACGGCCCTAGCGACTCAAAAGACCAGTATTATTCAAAATAGATTGTGTTCCTGCCTTCATGATAAACATTGTTTATAATAAGGGAGTGATAGAAGCGGAATCATTGCTTTGGACATTCTCTTTTTATCGTAAAGATACTAGCCAGGGAGTTGAAGAAATAAATGAACAAGAAAGACATTGCGGACATCCGCAAACATTTTAAGCTAGATACGGATTTACTGAAAATCACGGATATTTACAACATATACATCAGGCAAGAGAGTAGTGAAATCTATCATGAAGTAAGCCAGCCATTCGCCATGTTAGATCGGGAGCAGCAGGAGCTGTTCCTTGCCAACTTCAAAAAAGTGTTAGGCGGAAAGTTAGATATGAAGCTGTTTGAGGTGAAGTTCCAGCGTCCAGCGGAGGAGCAGACCGATCATGCGCAGCGTCTTCTCTATGCAGGGCTTCACACAGAAGAAGTCGGAGAATGGAAAGCGGATATGCAGCGCCTTGCCCAGAAGATGGTCCAAGACGTCCAATATGAAAAGGACGTGGTCGTCACATTCATTCGAGGAAACTATTTTAAACCGACGAAGCGGCATCGTGATGAAACGGATGAGGATGTTCGGGATGAAGTTTATACCACTCCTTTCATCCTCTGCAGCCTGAATCAGACCGAACAGCCGAAACGGTCCCTCGTGTTTGACTTTGTCGAGAGGGAGTTTAAGTCGAGTATGATGGACGATCCCATCATCAATCTCACTTCTCCTATCGGTGGATTTTTATTCCCATGCTTCACGAACAATGCGGCAGATGTTAATCACATCCTGTATGCTGCCGGTAAAGCGAATAAGCCGGATTTCCATTTTATCGAGAATGTGCTGAACGGTGAGGAAATCATGACGGCCGAGGAGGATAAAGCTGTCTTTGAAGAGATCGTAAAAGAGGTGGTCGGAGACGAGGTGAATACTCGAACGCTAGCCAATGTCTATGATGAAATCAACAGTATGTTGGATGTGGAAGACGAGGATGAAAAAGAAGAGGAAAACCTCCCCACTTTGGATACGAAAGAAGTGGAACGCGTGCTGAAGGCGAGTGGCGTGAAAGACGTGAGCACGGAAAAAGTGGAAAGGGCCTTTCAGAAGGTCATCGAAGACAAATCCTATGAGATGAAAGCAGCTCATATCGTTCCAAGCTACAGTTCGAAGTCTATCAAGATCGAAACGAAGGTCGCGAATATCGCCATCAGCCCGCAAGATTTGCGGTTTGTGAGGCAAGTCACTGTCGACGGCAAGCGCTGTATATTGATTGAAGTGGAAGAAGATACGATGATTGAGGGGTTTACGCTCCTTTCGGAAGAACTGTTGGAGAAATAGGTAGCAAAAAAAAAGGTATCAGCACAACCGCTCAGGAGTGTGTGATACCTTTTCTGCTTTTAAATTACAATAACGCCAAGCAAAACTGCAATAATTAAAAGGACAATGCTGAGTCCCCACATCATCATGAAGGAATAACGGATATGTTTCCCCATTTCCAGGCCAGCGAGTCCGAGCGCTAACCATAGCGCTGGTGATAATGGGCTGACAAATGTACCGATAATGTTTCCGATAATCATCGCGTAGGCAGTAGAAAGTGAGGGGATGCCAAATGAAAGAGCAACCTGATCAATAATTGGCAACAGTGCAAAATAGTAAGCATCCGTACTTAACAGCAAGTCGAAAGGCACTCCAAAAATACCGATAATGATATGCAGATATGGAGCGACGAAGGCCGGTAAAACCGTTACAAGATCTGTTGCAATCGACGTCAACATGTTTGTGCCATTTAAGATTCCCAGGAAAGATCCTGCCGCCAAAATAATCGTCGCCATCATAATTCCGCCTGGAGCATGCACTTTAATGCGTTCCATTTGGTCTTTCACTTTCGGAAAGTTAAGTGGCAATGCAATACTGACCCCGATCATAAAAGCAAAGCCTGCCGGAATAATGCCCCATACGAGGACGCCGATTACTGCAATTGCTAGAAGTGCGTTGATCCAGAGAAGCCTTGGACGCTTTAAATCAATCTCTTCCGCAACTGCTGCCGCCAATTGCGTACCTGCAATTGCATCATCTGAAATTCCTTCTGCCACCGCTCCTTCTCCTAAAGAAGCTTTTTTCGCTATCAAACGTTTTTCACGATAACCTAAGGCAATAGCAATGATAATTAATAAAACAAGACCAATAATTTGAATCTGAATTAGCGGCCTCCAAAGCTCCGTTACATCCACATCCAACACAGAAGCCGTTCTTCCTAGCGGCCCCGCCCACGGAACCATATTCATAATCGCGGCAGCTGTCCCGACAAGCATCAGAAGTAAATAAGGATTCATTTTCAAACGTTTGTACAATGGGAGCAACGCCGGAATAGTAATGAGGAATGTCGAAGCGCCGGAACCATCCAAGTGTGCGATTGCAGCAATGATAACGGTTGCAACGGCAACAGCAATGACATTTCCACGAGAAATAGCAATCATCTTGTTAATAAGCGGGTCGAATAAACCGACGTCTTGCATGATCCCAAAAAACAAAATTGCAAAGATGAACATAATGGCAACGCTTGCAACTTTAGTAGTTCCTTCCGTGAAAAACACACCAATTTCGTCGAAACTGAAGCCTGCAGCAAATGCTCCTACAACTGGCACTAACACGAGCCCGACAATGGGAGAAACTTTCCCGCTAATGAGTAGCGCTACAATGATGACAATTGTTATCAACCCTATAATACTGAGCATATTGTCTCCTTTCCAGTGAACAGAAGTACACTTATGAAAAAGAAAGGCTTCATTTCTGCAAGCGGATACATCCTTGGAAAAAGCATCGCTGTACAAAAAATAACCATCTCTATTTCAAAATATTCTAATTAGAAATTTATCATAGAGAGGTTATGAGTATAAGTTTATATAATTAAAAACCCTAATGTTTAATCTGAACGTTTTGATCATTTTGTCCATGGTACGTATTTTCGCTCGGGACGTCCAATATCCCCGTACTTCAACTGGGCATCAGCTTCTTTTATGGACACTAAATATTCCAGATACCGCCTGGCGGTCGATCGGCTCACCCCTACGTTGCTCCCAGCGTCCAACGCCGTGATGCCGGATTCACCACTATCTTGTAAAATCCGCTTGATCTTGTCCAATGTCAGTTGATCGATTCCTTTCGGTAATCTTTTATCGTCTTTTTTACTTGGCATTGAGGTGATTTGCAAGCCCGTCAGCAGGTCGATTTCTTCTTGCATGAGCTCTGTCCTTGTCGTCAAAAGTTGCCTTTGGTTGCGGAAACTCAATAACGTCCGTTTAAATCGGTCAAAGTCCACGGGTTTTACCATGTAATCGAAAATCCCGCCCCGCAGTGCTTCAGCTATGGTCTCCACTTCATTTGCAGCCGTCATCATAATGACATCAATTTCAGTATACTCATTTCGCAATGTCCAAAATAAATCCAATCCTTGCACGTCGGGAATGTAGACATCCAATAAAAGAAGGTGTGGTAAATTGCTGGCGCCCCGCAAATAAGTGAGCGCCTCTTCGCCTGTTTTTACGATTCCCGCTACGATGAATCCCTCCACACGATTGACAAATTGACGGTTGATTTCCGCAACTCGAAAGTCGTCTTCCACAATTAATACTTGAATCGCTTCAATCATCCGATTCACTCCTTTCTTTTGGCATGGAAAGCACGAAGCTTGCCCCGCCTAGATCCCCTTCTTCTACATAAAGTTCTCCGTTTACTCCTTCAATCAGTTGCTTTGTCAGGAACAACCCAAAACCGCCATGTTCGCCTTTCTTTAATGTAAATCCTTGGTCAAAAATCATCTTTACATATAAATCAGGCACACCCTCACCTGCATCGTCTATTTCGAAAAGGATATCGTTTCCGATATCCGTGAAAAATATCGCGATTTTCCGGTCAGCTGGTGGATTTTGTTTCACTGCATCCATCGCATTATCGATCAAATTCCCAATGGCGGTCAACAGGGCTTCTCTTTGCTTTTCATGTAACGGTGTTGCCAGTCTGCTATCCTCTTGAATTCCAATTTCGATCCCTAACTCACTTGCCTGATTTATTTTGCCAAGTAAAAGACCGCTTACTTGTGGGTCGGACACTTTCTGAATGAGCAAACGAATCCAGTTTTTTTGAAGTGAACTTTCTCGTTGAATATAAGAAAGCGCTTCTTTCTTTTTATCGAGCTGCAATAACCCAAGGATCGTATAGAGCTTGTTAGAAAATTCATGTGTTTGGGCTCGCAACGCATTGGTATATTGTTTAATTGTCGTCAATTCCTTTGTTAACAAATCAATTTCAGTTTTATTCCGGAATGTGAAGACTGTCCCGATCAATGACTCCTCATAAAAAATAGGAGCTTTGTTGGCAAATACAATTGTGTTACCAATCACCAACTCTTGATCGATTCGATCCTTTTCATCTTGAAGAAAATGGAGTAATTGCTTTGCTGGTTCCAATTCCTTGATTGACTTTCCTTCATATAGATTGGAATGAGTCACCTGATTGAACACTAAACGCTGCGCGGCAACATTGATCATCGTAATAATACCGTTTTGATTCACAGCAATAATGCCTTCATGCGTTGATTGGAGAATTGTCTCTTTTTGGACAAATAAATGGGCAATCTCTTCTGGTTCTAAGCCGAACAAGACTTTTTTAACATACGATGCAATAAGAATGGCACCGATTACCGCGGCTATCGCTATATTTAATAAGACAATCCATAAGTGGATATTATAAGATTTTATAATCGATTGGATATCATTCACTAAAAACCCGACCGATACGACGCCCACAATTTTACCGTCCAAATACACAGGGACTTTGGCTCGCACCGAGTCACCCAATGACCCTGCAGCTTTCGAGACATACGACTCACCATCCACCAATGCCTTTTCATTGTCTTCCCCGACCATTTTCTTCCCGATTTTGTTGTTGTCAGGATGCGCATACCGAATTTCCTCTGTATTGCCGACGACAATGAATTCAGCCTTCGTCGCTTCTTGAATGGGTGCAACAAGGGGATTGATAATGGACGCGGGGTCTTCTTGACCGAATGCCTCGGACAGTTCAGGAATATGCGCAACACTTTCTGCTACACTAAGCGCGCGATCCCCGACTTGAGCTTCCATCGTGACGGCTATGAAATGACCGATAAACAGTCCGATTACCGTAATAATCGAAATGATAAGAGCACCTACTAGTAAAATCATTTTCATTTTAAAGCTAATAATGACATTTGGTTGAAGATGCGGGTTTTTCCTCCGTCTTTTATGAATTTGACTCATTTTCGTCGGCTCCTCACAATGCGATTCCATCCAATCATAAGGTAATTCCGGATAATATGTTAGTATTTCTTTAGGTTTGCGGTTGTTAAATAAATTGGCGCCAAGGAATGCACATCATTCAGACAATGCTCCGCAATTGCATATAGTAGAAGTGGTTATTTTCACAGAGAGCCCAAAAATATGAAATAGAGGGAATGTAGTATGAAGGATAAGGTACAAAAAAATGCAGAAGCATGTTATCGGCTTGCTGAGAAGAAGGCTGCCGATTACTTTTCATCACTTTCTGTACAGCTTGGAAACGAGATGTATGCTACTGTCTTAACAAAAGATATACAAACCTGGAAACAGCATCATATTCATCCCTATTCATTGTTTTCACGTGGAAAAGGAAAACCTGATTCGCAGAAATATCACAATTACATCCAATGGCTGGATTACACCGGGAAACTGGATAATTATTTGAATCGCAGCATTTCCTATATATTCTTGCGAGATCTCGGCCAATCTTTGAGTTCGCCTCGCACACAGAACAGGATCCGGCATTTGGTTGATAATATAAAAAAACAGCTGCCCCTTTCCAACTCAAGCGTCAGCGAAGGGAACACAGAGATGTTCAGCATGGCCGGGTTATACCGTTGGGCCCAGAAGGAAGGCGTCGAATCAACGATGATCTGGCTGATGAATAAACTGAAGACGGTGTCCTCCCACATTCCAGAAGGAATGAATGCTGAAGAGGCGAAGCGAAAACTGATCAAGATCATCGCCGGGGTTATCCTGCATCAAATGGAAGAGATGGGTGACGGGACAAAGGCTGAAGAACGTACCCGGAAATTGGATGAAGCAATCCGATTGGGCTATTCCTATGGTTTAACCTATCCCTTCATCGATGATCTATTAGATTCGGATGTCTTATCCGATGAAGAGAAACAACAATATTCCGGGTTGATCCGAACCACCCTCATCACAGAGTCCGTACCCGAAGTAGGAGGGTGGAACGGATCTAATCAAGCGCTGATTCAATTTGTTCATTCGGAACTGCGCGAAGCTTTTTCGTATATTCAAGCCCGTCTGCGACAAGAGACAAAAGAAAATTTCTTCGAGCAATCCTATGTGTTTTTTCATGCCCAGGAAGTGGACCGCGACAAGGATCTATCCAATGCAACTTACACCAATGAAGAGCTATACATTCCGGTCATTTTAAAATCCGCATCCTCCCGTTTGATTGTCCGTTCCGTGCTGAGTACCAAAGAGGATGAGGGGTTTGACAACCGAACATTTTTTTATGGTATTTACAACCAGCTGGCCGATGATTTCGCAGATATGTTTGATGACTTGGAGGCGGGTGCGGTCACCCCCTATACCTACTACATGAAACATCATCATATGCGTCCTGATCTCATCAACCCTTTTGAATTGTACTGGACGGTCATCTCTCATTTGATTCATAATGTGTATCACTCGGATACCAAGACATGTGAAGTGATGTTGAACCGGGCGATTAACGGTTTGAAGCGATATAAAAAGCGCATGGGAGACAAAAAATATGACGAAGTGATGGAGCTATTTGCAACCGGGAATCCCAAATTCGATAGACTCCTCCAAAAGATGGTCCGAAAAGCGAATGATGTGGATTTCTTTGATAAACTGCTACGGGATCATATCATTGCCAACTTCAAAAAGGAACGGAGAGAGCGGGAAGACTTTGCACGCACAGTCGAAACCGTACGAAATCAGATAAACGACATCTTACATATCCCTGAAGACGGGGATGTCCCTTCCTTGAAAGATCCGATCAGAGAAGCTGCCAATTACAGTCTGGAAGGCGATGGGAAGCGGCTTAGGCCCATCTTGACCTGGATTATCGGCGTTGACGAATATGGATTGGAGAAATCCGCCATCATGCCACTTCTACAATCATTGGAATACATGCATACCGCTTCCCTGATCTTCGATGATCTGCCCTCCCAAGACAATTCGTCCATCCGCAGGGGGCGTCCGACTCTACAGCATGTGTACAATACCGCAGTGGCCGAATTAACCGGCCTCTATCTGACCCAAAAGGCCGTGGAGACACAAGCGTCGCTGGAACAGTTTGATGCACAAACGGTGCTTCGCTTGATTCAATATTCGGCCGGAAAGGTAGCGGATATGTGTAAGGGCCAGGCGATGGATTTGAATTCCAAAGGCAAACAGTTGACATTGGAACAATTAAATACGATGTGCTTTTATAAAACCGGCATAGCATTCGAAGCTTCCCTCGTCATGCCTGCCATTCTCGCGGGGAAACAAGAATCCGAACTGCTAGCTTTGAAGCGATTTGCCTATCATGCCGGTATTGCTTTTCAGATTAAGGATGACTTGCTTGATGTCGAAGGTGATCTGGCAGTACTCGGAAAGCCGATTGGAAAAGACGTCGAAAACAAGAGTTCAAATTTTGTATCGGTCCTAGGTATGGAAGGCGCCCGAAAAGCGTTGTGGGACCATTACTGTACCGCTATGGAAACGTTGCAAGAGATGCAGTATAAGACTGCCTACTTGAAACATTTATTGAATTATATTGTGAATCGGGATACCTGAAAGATTGGGTTTTACGCCTTCCCTGTAATGCTATTAATAGGAAGATTTGCGGCAAGTGAAAAAACGTTGGCTTCTATTAGTTCATAAAGAAGCCGACGTTTTTTATTCAGTATTCAGGAAACCGACAGTTATATAATAATAATCTATTTGAACTCTTCTGTAAATTATATATAATATAATTGAGTGAGCGTTCGTTCATTAATGTGCAAGGGGAGGAAAAGTCTTTGAAAAAAACCGATATTATTTTCTTTGAGAGGAAATTTCCGAGTGCCAACATGGTTCTTGTTAAAGACCAGCACCCGATTCTGATTGATACCGGTTTTGGGAGTGATGCGCTAGAAACAGAGAGGTTGATCAGAGAAGCAGGCATTTCACCGGAAGAATTACATATGATTGTGAACACCCACTATCATAGCGACCACGTAGGAGGCAATTTCCATTTCCAACAAAATTTTGGTACTCGGATTGCGGCTCATAAATGGGAAGCTGATTTAATTAACAATCGTGACCGTGAAGCTTGTAGCGCGGAATGGTTAGATCAGCCGTTGGAACCGTATCATGTCGGTTTAAAGCTTTCCGATCGAGATGAGATTCATACAGGAAGCAGAACTTGGCAAGTCTTGCACACACCAGGGCATACGTTAGGGCATATTTCCTTATATGAACCGGAAGCCGAGGTATTAATTTGCGGGGATCTATTCCATAGCAATGATGTCGGCTGGTTAAATATGTTCCGGGAAGGCGTTTCAGCGATCCAACGTTCGCTAGATAGTTTGGACCGGTTATCCAAGCTTCGGATTCAACAGGCTTATTCAGGGCACGGACCTCAAATCGAGAACCCTTCGGCAGCCATTGATGCGGCGCGGGGACGGTTTGAAAAGTGGATCAGCGAACCGGAAAAAATTGCATGGCATGGGTGCAAGCGGATCTTTTCATACACCTTAATTATCAAAGACGGCATGGCAAAGGAAGACATTGACGACTATCTGTTAAGCTGTGGCTGGTTCCAGGATTTTGCGCGCTACTCTTTCGAGCTTCAACCTGAAGAATTTATCCCAATCCTGCTCAATGAACTAATCCGTTCGGGAGCAGCCAGCTGGCAAGATGATCGATTGGTTGCCAACACCCCATATCAAGCTCCGGAAAAGAAGTGGATGGATCGGAACATCAGGCCGAAAGATTGGGAACCTCAAGATATTCTCATTTAATCAGTCGCATTAATACATTCCTGGGGGGAGTTTAGATTGAGTTTAACAGTTGGGGATATCATTCATTTTGAACGGACATTTACAAATGAAGACGTGGAACTGTTTACAAGAGTATCCGGGGATGAGGGGAATCATCACACTACTCCTGATGAAATGGGGAGACTAGTTATTCAAGGGTTGTTGACTGCTACCTTACCGACAA
This sequence comes from Sporosarcina sp. 179-K 3D1 HS, assembly GCF_047228905.1. NCBI lineage: Bacteria > Bacillati > Bacillota > Bacilli > Caryophanales > Caryophanaceae > Sporosarcina > Sporosarcina sp. 179-K 3D1 HS. The sequence goes on along the minus strand of NZ_JBFEGI010000005.1, from coordinate 128,480 downwards.
AAGTAGGGGGAGATAACAATGTACTGGCGCGTACGATGAATTTTGAGTTCTTGAGACCTGTTTTTACTGGGGATACAATTCTCTGTGCGGTCACGATTGAGAGGTATGAGAAGCTAGTGAATGATAGAATGTCAATTTTAACCTCATTCGACTGCACTAATCAGAATGAAAAACTGGTACTAAGAGGGAACTTTGAGGGAGTCATATTATAATTATCCGAATGAAGGGTCTTTTTACATGAGGCCTTTCTTTTTTTATAGGCTAGTGTGGTTAATTAAAACGACCAAATATCTAACCTAACTTCAACGCACGATACCATATTTAACTCCAAATTAATTTCCACGTTCTTATGGACAAATTCGATCAGATATGTGATATAATATAGAAAGTTTGTGATACTCTACACAAAGTCATAATGTATACGGAAAAGGTTTTGTGGCCGCTCTTGCTTTGCTTTGCTTTGAAAATCATGCAAGACCCCCATTCTTTTCTGCAAATTTTATATAAGGATATGGTAAAAATGAGCAACAGGGAAACTCAAACAGACGTTATCTTAATTGGTGCCGGAATTATGAGTGCGACTTTAGGGACGCTGTTGAAAGAATTAGTGCCAGACTGGAAAATTACTGTGTTTGAGAAACTTCCGGATGTCGGAGAGGAAAGCTCCAATGAATGGAATAATGCGGGTACTGGACATGCTGCATTGTGTGAGCTGAACTATACTGTCGAAAAACCGGATGGTTCTGTAGATATTAGCAAAGCTGTTAACATCAATGAACAGTTTCAAATCTCCAGACAGTTCTGGTCCTATCTTGTAGAAAGCAAGCGGATCCAAAATCCGGAAGATTTTATTATGCCATTGCCTCATATGAGTTACGTGTATGGGGAGCGCAATGTACAGTTTTTGAAAAAGCGGTTCGAGGCCCTTTCCCAGAACCCTCTGTTTGAAGGGATGGAGTTTTCCGATGACCCGGAAAAATTGAAGGAATGGATTCCGCTTATGATGGAAGACCGAACTGTCACTGAACCGATTGCGGCGACTAAAATAGATTCCGGAACGGATGTCAATTTTGGCGAATTAACGCGTTTGTTATTTAACCATCTAAAGGACAATCAAGTCGAAGTACACTACAACCATAGTGTGAATACTCTTAAACGTACGAACGATGGCTTATGGGAATTGAAAGTGAAAAATCTTGATAGTGGTATTGTGGAACGCCAAACTGCAAAGTTCGTCTTTATAGGCGCCGGTGGAGGAAGCCTACATTTACTGCAAAAGTCCGGAATCCCTGAAGGAAAGAATATTGGAGGATTCCCGGTAAGTGGCCTGTTTTTAGTGTGTAACAATCAGGAAGTTGTCGAGCAGCATCACGCCAAAGTATACGGCCAAGCTTCGGTCGGTGCTCCGCCAATGTCCGTTCCGCATCTTGACACACGATATATCAACAACAAAAAATCACTGCTGTTTGGACCGTTTGCGGGCTTTTCACCTAAGTTTTTAAAAACGGGTTCCATGTTCGATTTGGTCACTTCCGTTAAGCCGGATAATCTTATGACGATGTTGGCAGCAGGCGCGAAAGAAATGTCATTGACCAAATACCTGATCCAGCAAGTGATGCAATCGAAAGAACAGCGCATGGAAGAGTTACGTCAATTTATTCCGAACGCGAAAAGTGAGGATTGGGAATTGGTTGTAGCGGGCCAACGGGTGCAAGTGATTAAAGATACGGTGGAAGGTGGCAAAGGTACGCTTCAATTTGGTACCGAAGTTGTCAGCGCATCGGATGGCTCGATTGCTGCATTGCTAGGTGCTTCTCCAGGTGCTTCTACCGCCGTTCACGTTATGCTACAAGTACTCAAAAAATGCTTCCCGCAGCATATCAATGAGTGGGAATCGAAAATCAAAGAGATGATTCCTTCGTATAAGGTGTCTCTCGTGGAAAACCCGGATCTTTTCCGTGAACTTCATGCTTCCACTTCGAAGACGCTGGGCCTAAGCGAACATTCGCCAAACTCAGATGACTCTTTGGATGAAGAATCAAAGGTGTTCGAGCAAGTATAGTCTGAATGGACAAGCTAAGAGCGTTACAAATAAAAAACAGAACCTTCGATCTCTCTGGATGGAAGGTTCTGTTTTTATTATTTAAAGATTGTTCCACGTGAAAAAATGCTTGCGAGGAGAACATCCATCGCAAGCATTTTAATCTTATAGTACCTGTCCAATGCCTGTCGGAGTTTGGCGGAATTCCGGGTGGATTTGTTCCAAGGCATGCGCAACGTTGAGCAGACGGGCTTCTTGGAAAGGCGGTCCTACGATTTGCATGCCGACCGGGAGATCTCTTGCAAATCCGCATGGGACGCTCAGAGCCGGAAGTCCGGTTAAGTTGAATGGCCCGGTAAAACGGATAATGTGATCCAGGAAACCGACATCCGTCCCGTTCAACGAGACGATATCTTGACCGATTTTCGGCGGGAGAATCGGAAGTGTCGGTGAGATGAAAACATCGACGTGTTTAAACAGTTCGTTGAATTGTCGATTCAACTGGAGTCGGATTTGCTGAGCTTGCAAGTAGTCTACGCCGGATGGTATTTCTCCAAGTTTCAACAAGAAACGTACGTCGTCGCCAAAATCCTCTTCCCTCTCAATCAGGTTATCATGATGGATAGCACTCGCTTCCGTGATGATGGTGATCAATTCGGCGAATTCGGCGTAGGCCAAGGCAGGAATCTTGACGATTTCCACGACTGCGCCTTCTTTTTCTAAAGACGACAAGGCTTGTCGGACGGTCTTCTCTACGTCCGAATCGACATTGTGGAAGAAATAGTCTTCATTAATTCCAATCTTTACTCCTTTAATGGATCCCGTCAGTTCATTCGAATAACAAGTCGAATGAACGCGGACAGAGGTCGGATCTTTCGGATTGTGTCTGGCAATTGCTTCCAACACATATGCAGCATCCTTCGCATTTTTCGTCATCGGTCCGATGTGATCCAAAGACCAAGCGAGCGGAAACGCTCCAAATTTACTGACCAAGCCATGGGTCGGTTTTAATCCGGTGATACCACAGAAGGATGACGGAATGCGGATGGATCCTCCAGTGTCTGTACCTAATGTGGCTATTGTCATATCCGTCGCCGTCGACACGCCGGAGCCCCCGCTCGATCCTCCGGAAATGCGCTCGATATCCCATGGATTCCGGCACGGTCCGAAATGCGGGTTATTATTGGTGGCTCCCCATGCATACTCATGTAAGTTCAGTTTTCCAGTAAATACGACACCGGCTTTCTCCAATTGATCCACGACCGTCGCGTTATCAGTTGGGATGAAATCCTGATGTATTTTGGATCCCATCGTGGTCGGTTCATCCGCAATATAAATATTATCTTTAATGGCCATTGGAATCCCATGCAGTGGTCCTCGATAGCGGCCTTCCTGAATTTCTTTTTCAGCGAGTCGGGCTTGTTGGAGCGCCTTCTCTTTCGTGACCGAAATAAACGCATTCACTTCGTCATTGAGCGCTTCAATTTGATCAAACACATCGCGTGCCACGTCGACCGGTGATACATCCTTGCTTTCAAGCAGGGGAGCTAATTCCGTAATTGTTTTTTCATTCAATCGTTGGCTCATTATGCTTCCTCCTTCAGTGGATGAACAAGTCCGATGTCATACTCTTTTCCTTCCACGTGGCGTAGGCCGTCCCGTAAACTTTGAATTGTTTCCCATTGGTATGTCAGTGCTTCCAGTTCGTTTGCATCCACCGTAACGCCCTTGGCCAACAACAATTTCTCAATAGTACTCTTCAAAGATTTCCCTCCTCTGATTTCTTCTACATAGTTATTATTCTGAATAGTTTTGCAAAGTCCTTCATGAAAAAGCACTTATACAAAACGCCGGTCGTTTTACTCCTGTTTTGCAACAAAGTCCCTCATGTTATTCCGGTTCAAATTAAGAAATTAAACGGGGGTACCTAAAGAACAACTGATGTTGGCCGATGAAAATGGCAAGCACATATCGGGTTCTGTATTTATGCACGGACATGTGGCGAAAAAGGTGTTTATTGGATGGAGCGGCTTTTTTCTTTAATATGTTACTACTTCCAAGAAAAATAAATTCCTATCTTTTCATTTTTCAAGTATAATAATGAAAAGTGTAATAGAGAGAAAGGGAAGATAGATGAAACGATTAGGCTGGGGTCGGTTGATCGGGGCGCTGGTGGGAATTTTGCTTGTGGGAATGATAGCAGCCAGTTTCTTTTTTTATGACTTGGCGATTAAGCGGGGGCCGAAGGAATACTTGCAAGGCAATACTGATTTGGAAGTTTCCGATAAAGCGATGGACGTGTTTTTGAATGGCGACTGGAAACAATGGGTTGCAGCCCAGCCATTTGAGCAGCTTCATATGCAATCGAGGGACGGCTTGGAATTAACCGGTTATTTTTTGCCTGCGCCTGTGCCGACCGATAAGTTGGTTGTCTTGACGCATGGTTATTTAGGCAATGCAAAGCAAATGGGCCTCTTTGGCCAGTTTTATCATGATACATTGAACTTCAACATTTTCATGCCGGATGCGCGGGGGCATGGCAAGAGCGGCGGAGATTATTACGGTTTCGGCTGGCCGGATCGACTTGACTTGATTGACTGGACAAATCTACTGGTGCAGAAGCTGGGATCGGATACCGAAGTGGTGTACCACGGTTTATCGATGGGCGCCGCAACAGTCCTCATGACGAGCGGGGAGGAAGAATTACCGAAGCAGTTGGAGGCTATTATCGCGGATAGCCCGTATGCCTCGGTCTATGACCTCTTTGCCTATCAGATGAAGCGGATGTTTCATCTTCCCGCATTCCCTGTATTGGATAGTACGAGCGTCGTTACTAAAATGCGGGCCGGTTATTCATTGCGAGAAGCGAATGCGTTACGGGAAGTGGCAAAAACAAACGTCCCGATATTGTATATCCACGGAAAAGGCGATACATTCGTGCCGACCGCGATGACGGAAAATTTGTATCGGCATACTCGAAGCAACTCGGAAATGTATCTAGTCGACCGTGCCAATCATGGAGAATCCTATGTATTGGAAAAAGGAATCTATCAGGTAAAGGTCCGTAATTTCTTGTCAGCCCATTTGAACGAGGCTTTGCCGAAAGTGGCAATACAGGAGTAATAAGTAAGGACACTCTCTTCCAACTCAATGGAAGGGAGTGTTTTTGCATTTAGGTGCCAGGCATCAAAGCATAATTTCCCCACCTTTCGACAAGCTAACGAAAAGACATCAGAAAGGTGATTTGCATGAAAATTTTTGTTGGAGAATTGGTGTTATGAAACAGCCATTCATCCCTCAGCTTGTTTATTTTGAGCCAAATGCGTTAGAGTATCCGCTCGGAAAAGAGCTGAAGGATAAGTTTGAGAAGATGGGTATTGAAATCCGCTACACGACTTCCCACAACCAAGTCCGAAATTTGCCGGGCGATACAGATTTTCAGAAGTATCGGATTGCCAAGTCTACACTCGTCGTAGGCATTCGGAAAACGTTGAAGTTTGATACGTCCAAGCCCTCTGCCGAATACGCCATCCCTTTTGCGACGGGGTGTATGGGGCATTGTCATTATTGTTATTTGCAAACGACGATGGGCAGCAAGCCGTATATTCGGACATACGTTAACGTCGAAGAGATTTTGGAGGCAGCTGACCGCTATATTGAGGAGCGCGCTCCGGAAATCACCCGGTTTGAAGCAGCTTGTACATCGGATATTGTCGGAATCGACCATTTGACGCACTCGTTAAAGAGGGCGATTGAACATTTCGGCCAGACTGAATTGGGCCGGCTACGCTTCGTGACCAAATTTCATCATATCGATCATTTACTCGATGCCCGGCATAATGGCCATACCCGATTTCGTTTCAGTGTGAATGCGGATTATGTCATCAAGAACTTTGAGCCTGGCACTTCGCCGCTGGATAAGCGGATAGAAGCGGCTGGGAAAGTGGCACGTGCCGGCTATCCGCTTGGGTTTATCGTGGCCCCCATTTACCTGCACGAAGGTTGGCAGGAAGGGTATTATCATTTGTTTGAACGCCTGGATGCCGAACTGCCCCGTGACGCACGGGACGATATTACATTTGAATTCATCCAGCATCGATTCACGAGGCCTGCGAAAAAAGTGATCGAGAAAAACTATCCCAAAACGAAATTGGAATTAGATGAATCCAAGAGACGCTATAAATGGGGGAAATACGGCATTGGAAAATTCATATATCCAAAGGATGAAGAGGATGAAATCAAAGAACGTTTGCATATGTACATGGAAGAGTTCTTTCCGAATGCTAAGCTGGAATATTTCACCTGATATCCATTCTCCTCAAAGTCGACAAAAAGTGACAACAAGCAAGGTGTTCCAGTAAAGTGTTGAATAGAACAGCTGCAGAGGAAGGGAGAACCGATGACAAATCATACAACCGGATGGAACTTCGATAATAGTTACGCCCGTTTACCTCATTCTTTATTTACGAAACTTGACCCAACGCCTGTGCGATCACCGGAACTCATCATTCTAAATGAACCCGTTGCCGCCTCCCTCGGGTTGAAAGCCGAGGAGCTGAAGAGTGAGGAAGGTGCGGCATTATTCGGGGGAAATCAAATTCCCGACGGTGCTGTGCCTCTTGCCCAAGCTTATGCAGGCCACCAATTCGGCCATTTCAACCGATTAGGGGATGGACGGGCCATTTTGCTGGGGGAACAGATCACTCCTTCTGGCGACCGTTTTGATATCCAGTTGAAAGGATCCGGACGGACGCCGTATTCCCGTGGAGGCGATGGACGGGCGGCACTCGGGCCGATGCTGCGCGAATATATTGTCAGCGAAGCGATGCACGCGCTCGGCATCCCGACCACCCGTAGCCTAGCGGTAGTGACGACAGGGGAGCCTGTCTACCGCGAAACCGAACTGACCGGTGCCATTTTGACCCGGGTGGCGGCTAGCCATCTGCGTGTTGGCACGTTTCAATATGTGGCTGCTTGGGGCACCCCAGAAGAGCTAAAAATTCTGGCGGATTATGCGATCGAGCGGCATTACCCGGAAATCCGTTCAGCTGCGAATCCTTATCTTGCCTTGCTGGAAGAAGTGATGAAACGGCAGGCCAAGCTTATTTCCCAATGGCAACTCGTCGGGTTCATCCATGGGGTCATGAATACCGATAATATGACGATCAGCGGGGAAACAATCGATTATGGCCCTTGCGCCTTTATGGATACGTATGATCCGAAAACGGTATTCAGCTCGATCGACGTACAAGGACGATACGCCTATCGCAATCAACCCCCGATTGCTGCATGGAATCTGTCGCGTTTAGCAGAAGCGTTATTGCCGTTGATCCATGAAGATTCGGACCAGGCGATTGAAATGGCACAGGACGTCATTTCCGGTTTTGCCGCCCTCTATCAGTCCGATTGGATGGCAGGCATGCGAGCGAAGCTGGGACTGTTTAACGAAGAAGAAGACGATCAATCGCTTTTTGAAGCCTTGCTTGATATGATGCAGGACCATCAAGCAGATTTCACCAACACATTCCAAGCGCTTACGTTTGACACGCTTGAAGGGTCGTCCCTCTTCCGGTCGCCGGAGTTCTTAGAGTGGCACGGGAAGTGGCAGGCGAGACTTGGCAGGCAACAGGAAGGAACAGAGGCCTCACATCAGCTGATGAGAACCAACAATCCTGCTGTCATTCCGCGGAATCATCGTGTGGAGGCCGCCCTTGGCGCGGCAGAGCAAGGGGATTTTGATGTGATGAGGCGGTTGCTGGAAGTCCTTTCTACTCCTTATGCGCATTCGCCGGAACAGAAAGAATTTGCAAACCTTCCACCTAAGACAACGATTCCGTATCAAACGTTTTGCGGGACATAAAAAACATCAGGCTACCTAGAATCTTCAGGTGGCCTGATGTTTTATTTCTTCAATTGCTTGGGTGTATTTTTCATACCAAATTTTCCAGTCATCGTTGCGGTGATCGATATTTTCCCCATCGGCCAGCGCACAGATCACATCCAGGCAAACATGCCATCCAGCTAAATCTTTCGGAGTATGATCCGTCAGGCGTGCTATTTCATCTTTCAAAACCAGTCGGCTACCGTCCAATTCTGGGATCAATTCGAAACGAACACGATCCTCCCACCAACTGAATTCTAAAACATGCCCAGTTTCAAAATCCGTAATTTCAAGTTCTTCCAAGTGGCCATCCTGCATGTCAAATACCATTGATCCCCCTTTCCGAAGATCGCCGGCGCGCAGTTCTGAAAACCATTGGGCCAACTTGTCGTTTTCCGTCAACCATGCCCATACTTCTTCGACAGGATGCGGGAGATGACGTTCGAATTGTGCTACATACCCATTCGCATTTTCTCTGATTGTCGCTATCACAGTTACCCTCCTCTTTATTGTTTTCTCATAATAAAGCTCAAATGCCTTCCACACTGTTTGTCTTGCCGATAAGAAAAACCAGAGGGACTGTCGTATGTGCAGGTACGGTCAATAATTATTTGCTCTGATGAGATGCCCGCCAGTTCACATTGCTTTTTCACCGTCAGTTGGTTGTCAATATGGTATTTCCGGGTGGATTCGTTGTAATACATAAATTCATCTGCATAGCCGATGTCCTTGAATTTATCATAGACATCTTGATCGACTTCAAATCGTTCTTGACTGAGCGCTGAACCGATTTGCACATGAAAGTCCATCGGGTCACATTGTTCCGTTTGTTGTAGGTGCGCAAAGACCTTTCGGGTGATCTCTTGGACGGTTCCTTGCCAACCCGAATGGATGACGCCGACGAGCCCCTTTGCCTCGTTATAAAAAATGACGGGGACGCAATCTGCCGTGAAGCTGCATAGTACCAGATTTGGCTCCAACGTATACAGGGAATCCGTGTCAGGGATGGCAGTGTCCAATCGATCCGCTCCCCGCCCTTTGTCTGTAAGCGTCACTTTTTGTACATTCGAGCTATGAGTTTGATTGGCACAGATCAAATCTTCCAACGCACAGCCCAAAGAAACGGCCAGACTTTTTCGGTTCTCGATGACAGCATTCGTATTTTCACAAGCATGCAGCGCCATATTATGCTGTTCGGGTTCCGTTATATCTTTAAGAGTCATCCCCGCTATGAACTTGTCATTGTCAACATATCGCTTCATTTTCATATCATCACCTGCTATTACTATACATTATGGTTGCCCAGAATTTCACTAGGAGCCTTGATAAGTGCAGGAAAATTCAGGTATAACGAGAATACATCTATATAACTACTGCGCAAAGGAGGAAAAGAAAGTGATTCATAAGCTAGGTCAAGTGATGTTGTATGTCACGAATCAAGAGGATGCTTTGAAATTTTGGACGGAGAAAGTGGGGTTTGCCGTCATTTCTGAAGAGGATAACGGCCAAGGAATGAGATGGATTGAAATTGCACCGACTCCGGAAGCAGAAACAAGTATTGTTCTTCATAATAAAGAATTCATAGCTAAAATGGAACCTGGATTGAATCTTGAAACTCCTTCACTGCTATTTTACACGGAAGATCTCGAAACATTCCGGGAAAAACTACTGAAGGAAGGTGTCACAGTAGGGGAAGTAATGACGATGCCTACGGGCAAAGTCTTCAATTTTTCCGATGATGAAGATAACTATTTTGCGGTACTTGAAAAGAAGTGAAATTAGAAAGGCAGTTCTGCAAATGCACAACTGCCTTTTTTATCATGTTAAATAGTTATTTTGATTTCCTCGACAAATACAGCTGTTCCTGAAATCGCAATGCTAAGGTCATCTTGTGCATCGATGTGAACAATCACACGTCCATCTTTCCCCATTTCCTGACCTTGTTCTACGATGATATCGTATTTTTCTTTTTCTTCAGGCTTGATGTAAGTTGCAACATAGGCACCTAACACACCGGATGCTGTACCAGTGACGGGATCTTCGATTGTACCTGAGTACGGCGACGAAAAATGTCTTGCGTGGAGATCCGCTTGTTCGTTTAATGCTTTAAGACTAAACGGATGAATGGATGATTTCGGCAACTCCTTTAAGATGTCAGGGAAGCGATCAGTTTGAGGTTTCATTTGCTTAAATAGCTCGACTTCCTTAATGGGAACGCATAACGTCCACTGACCCGTATTCCCATATACAACTGGATATCTTGAATCAATTGCGGAAGTAGGAATGTTGAGACATTGAGCTAGATCCTCTACGACACCCTCAAAGTTGATGAACTGCGGTTTTGCATGCTGCATACGAATTTGGTAAAAGGCATCCTCCTTTGAGACATTTACCGGGAGGACGCCGGCTAACGTTTCAATTAAATAGTTTTCTTTTTCAGGAAGGATTTTTTGATCAAGGAGAGCGGCAATGGAAGCCATTGTCGCATGCCCGCAAAGTGGCGTTTCATAACCGGGTGTAAAATACCGGATTCGTATATCTGCGAGATCTGACCGTATTGGAAATGCACATTCACTGAAGCCGACCACTTTTGCTATATGCTGCATTTCTTCAGTAGATAGGTCGTCACCGTTCAGGATAATTCCAGCTGGATTCCCTTTCCCAGGCTCTGTAGAAAAAGCGTCATAATGATAAACCTCTATTTCTTTCAATGTCATTCCTCCCGTACTTCATTTTAGCAATTCCTATATTCTATCCTTCTATCCAATTCTACCGTAATATGATTCGTAAATAATTTCCCACTTATTTCATTCGAAGTGCCCGAATGGCAAAAATCAGCAGGATGATATATCCAATAATGATTCCGTATCCACCAAAAAAGATGAGAAGTGGTACGTATTCCGGGGTGTCCCCCGAATCGGTAGACATCCCTGCTAAAAAGATAGGCATGATCGGAAGCATGATGACTCCCGGTCCTGTACTGATAATGACGAAGGCGCCGGGCAGGATGACGAACCAAGGCCAAATCGGTTTTTTCCGCACAGGCATTAATTCTTCCGGCAGGACGGTTAGAGAGCTTGGGTCTATTAATCTATACGCCTTTATGGCTTGCCAAGCACGTTTCATTCCCCATATCACTACAACTAAGATGCAAATGGCCAAAGTCATAAAAAGGATGGAGAAGAAGGAAAGTTCTTGCCATCGGAATAAGGGGACCAACAGCATTACAAATATGCCTGGAAATGCCGTAACAGCAAAAAGTCCGCCGCCAATCAAAACGAGCCAAGCCCAAACCGGTTTTTGCACAGTAGAATCGTGCATTGGAATTTCTCCTCTACATGGGATTTTTTCTTAATTATATAAGAGGAAGGGCCTATGTGGAAGGATTTTTTTGTAGAATAGAAGCGAAATGAATAGAGTCCAACTCCTAATCGAATTGGACTCTTCTGTGCTATTTTTTTATTAACAAGTAGATGAAATAGGGTGCTCCGATCAGCGCAACCATAATGCCTGCCGGAATGCCGTCGGGCTCAATCACATTCCTTCCGATTGTGTCCGCGACCAATAGCAGCCATCCCCCCATTAAGATGGCGATGGGGATGAAAAGCTGATGCCGGGGTCCGACTAAAGCTTTTGCGATATGAGGAGCCATGAGGCCGATAAAGGAGATGCTGCCCGTCACCGAGACTGCCGAAGCCGCAAGAGCCACAGCCGTCAACAGCAAGACGATTCGTTCCTTTTCAATGGATACCCCTACCCCGACGGCGACCGGTTCGCTCAGTCCCAGGAGATTCAGGCGGTTGGCCTTGTATAACGTAAAGGGGATGAGCAGAATGAGCCACGGGAGGAACGCCCAGATAAATGGCCAATCGGCCCCCCAAATATTGCCCGCGAGCCATTTGGCGATGAAGTCCACTTTTTCACGTTCTGCCGATGAGATGAGCACGATCATGAGCCCGGAAAGCGCCATGGAAAAGCCGACCCCGATGAGTACCATCTGTACAGGCTGAACGCCCGCATGCCGTTTATAGGAGAATACATATATCAGTAATGCGGTGATAAAAGCGCCGGCAAAAGCGACAAGCGGCAGCACATACACAAACGAGCCGGCCTCTATCGGCAAAAACAAAAAGAAGATGGTGATGGCAACGCCCGCCCCCGAATTAATGCCGATGATCCCGGGATCCGCCAAATCATTCCGTGTGATTCCCTGTAGAATCGACCCTGACAAGGCAAGGGCCATGCCCGCTAACAGGGTGATGACAATCCTCGGTAATCGGATCGAAAATAAGACAAATTCCTCTTTAAAGGTTCCTTGTCCAAGCATGGTGGGGAGGAGCCGGTCATACGACAGAGCGGAGTATCCCAAACCCATCCCGATAACGCTCGTAATAACGATCAGCGCAAGTAAACTACCTATGAGAATTCGCTGTTTTTTAATTAACCCGGGTTGGATCATGAGAATCCTTTACCCCCTTTCTGGACAATGAAAAGGAAGAAAGGCAAGCCGATAATGGCTACAATGGCAGTTACAGAGGTCTCGTAGGGAGAATGGATGGTACGTCCGACCGTATCTGCAAAAAGCATGAATATGGCACCGACTACAGCAGACATGGGAATGATATAACGGTAGTCAGTCCCGACGAATGCCCGGACGATATGCGGAACGACCAGACCGATGAATACCATGTTCCCGACCAAGGCGACTGAGGCACCGGCAAGAAGGATGACGACAAGAAAAAGAATCGCTTTTACTCTTGCTGTTCTTTGTCCCAGTCCAACGGCGACTTCTTCACTTAAACTCAAAATGGTCAGTTGCCTTGAGAGTAACGCCGATAAGAGCAACCCCACTAGGATAAAAGGGACAATCACTTGCAGCTGGCTCCACGATGTGCCGACCAACCCACCCGCTGTCCACATTGAAACATCTTTGGAGATTTTGAAATAAATTCCGATACCTTGTGCGATCGCATATAGAAAAGCGGAGATTGCGGCTCCGGCCAAGACAATCCGAAAAGGGGAAAAGCCGCCTTTTTTCAGGGAACCGATGCCAAAAACGAGCACAGTTCCGATTGCCGCGCCTATGAAACAAGCGATCGTAATCAAGATATAATTGGCAGAGGGTAGGAGCGCAATGGTTAAAGCCAGTGCCGCATTGGCCCCCGCAGTTAACCCGAGGAGCCCCGGATCAGCGAGCGGATTCCGGGTCATCCCTTGCATGACCGCCCCCGCCACGGCAAGTGCGGCCCCTACAAAGAAGGCCCCGATTTCACGGGGCAGGCGGATTTCACGGATGATCGAGATGGGACCGCCCGCAGCCGTCGTTGAGGTAAGGGCCAGCCAAACATCCTTTGCCGATATGTCGGCGGCCCCCAAGAGAAGGGATGTCATGAACATCCCGGCGCAAAGGAGCATTCCCATAATCAGTTTATATACGAATGGAATGGAGCGTTGCGTTTCAATCGTCATCAGTCTCTCATCTTTTCTATCATGAAATATTGGAAGAGGAATTCTTCATAAGAATTCCTCTGTGAACATCAGTTATTTAGAAATGAATCCTTGAAAAATTCAAGGTGGCGTTCCAAAGTGATCGGATCGCTGAAGGAGGCGCCATTTCCCGTCATTTCAAACACCCGATTGTGTTGAACGGCCGGAATATTTTTATACGTATCGGTCTCTTGGAAAGAGTAATCCGCGTCCGCATACTTGCTCATGATGACATAATCGCCCATATACTCCGGAAGCACTTCAGTCGAAATCGCATAATACCCATCCTTCAAAGCCATTTCCTTCACTTTCTCAGGCATTTTCAATTTCATCGCCTGATAAAGGATTTCCGTTCCGCGTGCAAAGTTGTCACCGAAAACATATAGCTGCTTATCAAAAACTTCAATGACTGAAACGGTCGCGTCTTCACCGATCTTCGCCCGAATTTCCTCGCCGGCTGCTTCCGCACGGCTTGTAAAGTCATCCACCCATGCTTGCGCTTCTTTCTCTTTATTCAACAGCTTGCCAATCTCTACATGCTGCGTCAGATAGTCCACTTTTCCCCATGTATAGGTGACAGTAGGGGCAATTTCACTTAATTTATCAATATTTTTAGTAGTGGATAATCCAATGATCAAATCAGGATCCAGCTCAATGATTTTTTCTAAGTTTTCATCTGATACTTCTTCCACGTCTTGTAACTCTTCCTCAAACGTTGGATTCATCTTGGACCAGACATCGACTCCCACCACATTTACGCCCAGATCAATTACGTTGCCGGTGAATCCGGACAGCAAGATGACCCGCTGCGGATCGGCCGGTACTTCAATGGGACCATTTTCAGATTCATATATGACCGTGTCTGCCTTTTTCTCGTCAGGTGTTGCGTTGTCCTGTTTTTCTGTCGAACCATTGCTACACGCACTGCTAACCAACGCGAACAGCAGGACGAATGGAATGAATAGTAGTTTTTTCACTAGGTTGTTCTCCTTTTAATAAGTTATAAGTAAGACACATCGGTTTGTTGGTACGCGGGTCGCGCCCAATTTCTGCATCGATATGGAAAACTTGTTTGAGCACATCTCGATGGATCACTTCTTCGCAAGTTCCCGCTTTGACGATTTCACCGTCTTTCATCGCAATGATGTAGTCGGCAAAACGGGCGGCTTGATTCAGATCATGGAGGACCATGACAATCGTTCGGTCTTGTTCGACATTAAGCGTTTGTAACAGCTCCAATACTTCCAATTGATGGGCCATATCTAAATAAGTCGTCGGCTCATCGAGAAAGATGATATCCGTTTCTTGTGCAAGCGCCATGGCGATCCAAACACGTTGTCTCTGTCCCCCCGATAGTGAATCGACGGGACGGAATTTGAAATCTTTCGTGCCGGTGACTTCCAAGGACCAATCGATGACCTCGTAATCTTTCTTCGTCAGGCGGCCGAAGCCGGTTTGATAAGGAAAACGGCCATAGGAGACTAGTTCCCCGACAGTCAAGCCGCTAGCACTTTCCGGGGTTTGCGGAAGGATCGCCATTTTTTTAGCGAGGACTTTTGTATGTTCTTTGGAAATATCAGCGCCATCCAACACAATTGTGCCAGCTTGTTGAGGAATGATTCGCGTCATCGTTTTTAGCAGCGTGGATTTTCCACATCCATTTGGACCGATAATGGTCGTGATCTTATGATCGGGTATATGGATGCTGAGATTTTTCACAATTAACCGTTCGTCATAGCCAATATGTAACCCCTCTGTATATAAACGAGACATCGTTCCACCTCCACATCTCATAATGAGAATGATTATCAATATCGACTATATTATAGCCCTCTACACCAGTTGTCAATGAAAATTTTAAAAAGGTGCCAGTCACCTACACAACTCGCACGCAATTCAGAATAGCGTCGAAGTTGTGTTAGTGCCTGGCACCCTTATTGAATACCCAACGATTGTTTTAGATAGCAAGCTAGTTGAAGTCGGAGGACGTCCTCCGGATTTTTGAAGGAGAGCTGTAAGGAATCTTCTATCTTTTTGAGCCGCTGATACAGTGTGTTGATATGGATATGCAGTGACTGGGCGGCTTCGACAGCGGATCGGTTGCAATCGAAATAGGTCAATAGTGTTTTTTCCAATGTCTGGTTCGTCTTGTCGGCTAACTCCAACGGCTCGAAAATTTCGATGAGGAACCGGTTAATCTCTTCTGTGTTTTGATTGGTAAAGAGGCGATTGATGCCGATATCCGAATACTTTACGATCCGGTTTCTGACTTGCCGGGAAGCCGGATTGGATAACGCGGTTAGTGCTTCTTGGTACGATTTTCCAATCAAATGAATGCCTTTATAAATGGACCCCATCCCCCCACTCAGTTTGAATTTTTTGGTGGCTGCCGACTCCTCCAGTAATTCGTTCACGCGTTTTTCAAATGTTGTTCGGTCCGAAGGCGTAGGCAGGGAGGCTAGAACAATGACTTTGTTCTGATACCCGAAAATGGTTTGTATGTAAGGCGCCGCATTCTTTTTGATTTGCGCAATCAGGCGATGTACATACGCTTCGAGCAATTGAGAATCCGTATAATCGGTATATTGGAACACTGCCGTGGCAAACTCGCTTTCTTCCTGTATCCCGAGTTCTGAAGCAATTTGGAGACGGACAGTCGGATCGTTCATTTGGATTAGGCTGTTAAAGAGCTCCCGTTGATGTTTATAATAAAATTCACTAATGTTCTGCTTCTGTACCAGTTCCAGCGCAAGGACGGAGGTTCCTTGTTCCAGTGCCATTTGACCCAATCGGTTCAGAGGCTTTTGGGCGTCGACGATGAGACAGCCCAAGATGACGGTTCCTGAACGGATGGGATATAAATGATGCGTCACTTCGCCTTCATGTGTCAATTCATACTGATTCGATTCCCTGGGCTCCGACGCAATTTTCAACAAATCTTTAAATGATACGTCATGGGGGATTTTTTTACTTGCGGGAAACCATTCCTGTTCCATCAGGTCAACAAACAGCAATTTTTGCCCGACCATGCGGCCGAGTTCCTGCACGATTTTTTCCGCTCCCATATTCCGGATGGACAAATTCGTTAAAGTGGAGTGGATGTGATCCCTTTTAATCAAGCGATTGTTCAGTTCCTTGATGTCAGCGAATTGCCTGGCATTTCGTATCGCGATCCCCACTTGTGTGGTAAACACCTTCAATAACCATAAATCTTGTTCGTTCAATAAATGATCTGTCTTTAATTGCCCCAAATACATGACACGTTCCACTTTTCCATCCACAAAAATAGGATACGCTAAAACGGATTTGATTGTAGTGAAATAATCGGAAGTCCGGTCCCAAAGCCGTTCGTTTTCCTCAGAAATTCGTTTAATCCCTTTTTTGCTAATTTCAGAAGGATCTTGTATGAGCAGAGGTACCCCCCATTCAAAGGAATGCCCAATCGGTCCTTCCCCAACTTCAAACTGCATATGCCATATTTCATCCAACAGAAAGCCTTCCGATGCTTCGCATACAAGTCGGTCCAATTCGGGATCATAGAACCATAGCGTCCCATAATCCGCGTTTGTAATAACTTCCAACGTGTTTACCAATATATTTGAAAACACCTCTTCCAAATCAAGAGATGACGTCGTATCGCTAATAGTTTCGATAATGGTATTCAGCTTGGCTTTGCCACTGTTGACGACATAATTGGTATGGAGCGGATACAGCAAATGATAGAGTACTTGCAAATCTTGCAAACTGAATTGATATTCACATTGAAAACAAAGCATTAGGTGATAATCCACCGAGTAGATGAAGTAAACCATCGTTTGTCCATCGTGTGTAATCTGTTGTAGAGAAGGATGGAGTGACTGAGGCTTGGGCGATTGGGGGATGATCATCTGTTCATTTTCTCTGATGGGACGACCATCTGGATTTTCGAATGTCGATTCCCAGATTTGAAATGCCGAATGGATTCCTTTGTCGTGTAAATAGGATTCGAAGAACTGAAGATCAAACAATGAATACCCCTCCTTGAAATGGCTGCTAAAGCAATATTACTTCAAAATTTCCTCAATTCCTTTTAATTAATGTAAATACCTACATCGAAAATAAGTTATTTGTGTATAGTCGCACATTGTTTTAATTATATAGCTGGCATAAGATTTTATCTATGGTGAATATTTAGAAATCGTAATGAGCATTGGAGGTGCTAGATGTGGACTTGGATGAAAGTGTAGTTGGGTTGAAAGGCAAACCCTATAGAGTTGATGTGGAAAAGCGACATATCCGGCAATTTGCGGAAGCCATCGGAGATGATAATCCCTTATACGTAGATGAAGAATTCGCAGCAAGCACGCCATACCAGGGCATCGTTGCTCCGCCGACCTTTCTTATTGCATTGAACGAAGGAAGTGATTTTCCTCTCGATTTGGATTATCGGCGAATGCTTCATGGAGAGCAAGAGTTCATCTACCATCGGCCGATTCGGTTAGGGGATCGCTTGCAATGTCAAATGGTTGTATCCGATTTGTATGAGCGCGAGGGAAAAAGCGGGCCGATGCAGTTTTTAGTGCTGGATACGGAAATAAAAGACGAAACCGGTGAATTGGTAGCGATTTCACGGAACAATATCATTTATCGACCATTACCTGCAAAGTGAGGGAAGGTGCATTATGACTACAGATTTATCAATCAAGCCGGATTTGTTGAAAGAAGGCCAGGAGCTGGAACCGATGACAAAGCCCCCTATAACCAAAGTGCAGTTGGTGAAATATGCAGGGGCTTCGGGAGACTTCAATCCACTGCATACAGATGATGAATTTGCCCGAAGCATCGGAATGGATGGAGTGATTGCTCACGGAATGCTCGTCATGGGGTTCTTGGGACAGTACGTCATGGAACTGGCGGGTGAGCAGGCTGAAATCGCACAGTTTAACATGCGATTCGGAGCCGTGACGAGACCGGGCGACCAAATTACTTGCAAGGGCAAGGTGGACAAATTGTACGAAGGGGACGGGATACAATTTGTCCGCTTGGAACTATATGCGGAGAAGGCACCGGGAGAAGTGGTTGGCAGCGGGAATGCCATTCTGCGCTTTCGGTAAGTGAACCTCCTAGGTGAGGATCCTGCCGACAAATTAAATTTGAAACGCAATTGATAAACAGGAGGGTTACCTATGGATAAGATATCCAATAAATACGCCATTGTCGGGGTCGGGGAATATGAACGTTCCAGAAAGTCGGGAACGACGCCACTCCATATGGCTTTGGTGGCTGCCCGTAACGCCTTGCAAGACGCGGGGCTGGAGGCGGCAGATATAGATGGCATCATGAATTATTCAACAGGAGGAGACTCCTGTACATCTCACGAGGTCGCTACTTATTTAGGTATTCGGCCCAAGTATGTAAAAGATATAAGCGGGGGCGGCAGTAGTACGGAAATGCTGATCGGGGATGCGATTGGCATGATTGAGGCGGGTATGCTGAATACTGTTTTGATTTATCGATCGATGAATGGGGCTTCGGGTCAACTCGTCGGTCGAGGCTATGATCCGAATATGCTGCAGAACGCTTTGCCGGGTGGCAGTTTCATCATTCCATATGGATCGGCCAGCCCATCCCAATGGTTCGGCATATTCGCGACACGCCATATGCACCAAACCGGCCTGAAAAAAGAGCATCTCGGGCAAGTGTGCATCGATTTTTACGAACATGCGCAACGCAATCCGAAGGCTCATCTGAACGGTAAACCCCTCACGATGGAAGAGTATTTGAATACACCGGATATCAGCTCTCCATTCAATATTCACGATTGCTGCTTGGAACTGGACGAAGCGAATGCCATTATCGTCACATCGGCCGAACGTGCGAAAGATTGTAAATCAAGACCGGTCTATATTATGGGGATCACGCCGCGGGAAACGCATCCCCATGCCCATTACTGGTCCGATCTCGACCAAGTCGCGGCAGATCACGTAGCCCCGGCGCTCTACAAATCGGCAGGCGTCAAACCGGAGGATATCCAAGTGGCCGCCATCTATGATTGTTTCAGCTGGGTCGTGCTGCGTCAGCTGGAAGCGTATGGATTGGCACCTCGCGGGGAAGTCGGGGATTTTGTTGCCGATGGGAACTTGAAGATCGGGGGCAGGCTACCGACCAACACGGCGGGCGGCATGCTGGCGGAAGGCTATACACATGGCATGAATAATGTACTGGAAATCGTCAGGCAGTTGCGGCATGAATACAAAGGGTCCGATCGCCAAGTGGAAAATTGTGAAGTCGGAATTTGTACCGGATGGAGCGGTCCGGATCTGGCAGGCGCCATGATTCTTGGAAACTAGGAGGTTTGACAATGACCATAAATACAAAATATGAAAAACCGATACCGTTAAAAACGGAGGATAACCGACCTTACTGGGATGCGGCCGACCGTCATGAGTTAGCAGTTCAGAAATGTACGGATTGCCAAACGTATTTGCACCCGCCCGGTCCTGCATGCTCGAAATGTGGGAGCCAGGCCGTCGAATGGGAAAATCTCGGATCAGATATCAAGGCGACTCTTTATTCCTACATCATTTCCTATAGACCATTTCTTCCCGGCTTCCAACATGACTTGCCGACCATCATCGCGCAAGCGGCACTCGATGGCAGGCCGGAAGTCCGGATCATGTGCAATCTGCTCGAGTGCAAGCCGGAAGATGTCCAAATCGGCATGCCCGTCCAGATGATCTGGCAGGACATTACAGAAGAGCGGGCATTACCACAATGGAAACCGACTGATTGAGAAAGGATGTGAGTTCATGGATTTCACTTTTACGGAACAAGAAGTGGATTTCCGGCAGGAATTACGGACCTGGTTGGAGGAACATTTGCCGGATGGTTGGTTAGCCGGCAACCGGGAATTGCCGCAAGACAAAGAAGAGTACTCCCAATTTCTACGACAATGGCAACGGACTTTATACGAAGGAGGCTGGGCCGCCATATCTTGGCCGAAAGCGTATGGTGGCCGGGATGCCACGTTGATGGAAGAAATTATTTATCATCAGGAAATGGTGCGGGTTCAATCTCCTCCTCTTGTGAACTATGTCGGGATTCATATGGTGGCGCCGACCTTGATGCAAATGGGGACGGAGGAACAAAAGCAGCAGTACATCGAAAAGATCCTGACGGGTGAACATGTATGGAGCCAAGGGTATTCGGAGCCGAATGCCGGGTCGGATTTAACAGCCATCGAAACGACAGCTGTGAAAGACGGCGATAAATGGGTCATCAACGGCCAAAAGGTATGGACGAGCTTTGCCCATTTATCGGATCGCTGTTTCCTGCTCGCTAAAACGGGCCAATCCGAAAAGAAGCATGAAGGGATTACCGTCTTCCTGCTCGATATGGATCAACCGGGGGTGGAAACGCGCCCTATCATTCAAATGGATGGCAAGCAGGAATTCAATGAAGTCTATTTAACGGATGCTATCGCTTATGACTCGGATATCGTGGGAGAAGTCGGCAAAGGCTGGGCGGTGCTCATCGCCCTCATGCTGCATGAGCGGTCCGGTATCGCCGCACAAGTCTTCACCTTGGAAAGACAATATAACGATCTTGTCGATATGGCAAAAGAAGTGAAGATTGACGGAATGCCGCTAGTGGAGGACCCGTTCATCCAGGATAAAATGGCGAGTTTGTATGCACGCATCCGTGGTGCCCTCTTGACCTATTACCGGAACATCACCCATACCTTGAAAAATGGGCGGCCGGGACCCGAAAGCTCCTTGGATAAACTGCTCGTTAGTGAACTGACAAAAGAACTGTTCGACTTCGCTGTTACCATCCAGGACCATCATGGAGTGCTGGTGGAAGAGGATGCGTTGGCTGGCAAAGCGTGGCAAGAAGGTTTCTTGAGCTCATTTGGCGTCACGATCGGCGGAGGAACAAGTGAAGTTCAACGGAATACGATCGGTGAAAGAATACTCGGGCTGCCAAAAGACTTGGGCCGTTAAGGGAAGGAGAGGTGAATCTGTATGGATTTTTCATTAAGTGAAGACCAGGAGCTGTTCCGTGGAACCTTGAAGAAGTACTTGAATCATGTAGGCAGAACAGACGTGGCACGGGAGTTCATCAAAGGAAATACAACAGTCGCCGAGGAAGTGTCAGCCGGGTTAGCCGAGCTCGGCAGTACAGCAATTCCAGTGTCCGAGCCATATGATGGACTGGGGTTGGGCCCATTGGATTTAATTCCCTTCTTCGAAGAGACAGGAAGGGCCCTTGTGCCAGGCGTCCACGTGGAAACATTGGCCTTGGCCGTTCCTTTATTAGAAAAGTACGGAACTGAGGCACAAAAGGAAAAATATTTGCCTGAAATTGCAAGCGGTTCCATAACCGCAACGCTTGCTTGGTTGGAAGCGGGGAAAAGCTATGATCCCGATGGAATTACATGTCGGGCCCAGCAGGACGGGGACGATTTCATTATCGATGGCGTCAAGACGCTTGTTCCTTGCGGGGATGTTTTTCTCGCCTTGGTGCGGACTGCTGAAGGGAGCAAAGGAGAAGGGCTTTCCTTGATTCTAATCGAACAGGTCGAGGGCGTTTCGATGCGAAAGCTGAACGTGCTAGATGAAACCCAACATGTCGTGGAATTGACGCTGAATCAAGTGAAAGTACCGCAGTCGCAAGTGGTAGGGGCAGTGGGCGATGGATGGAACATCTTACAAGATGGCCTGCTTTCGTTCAATGCGGCGTTGAGTTCCTCAATGGTCGGGGCAATGGACGAAATTGTTTCGATGGCGGCAGAGTATGCGAAAATCCGGATTCAATTCAACCAACCGATAGGCCGTTTTCAGGCGATCAAGCATCGGATTGTTAATATGAAATTGGATTTGGAAACGGCCCGTTCACTCAGCTATTATGCAAATTGGGCGGTCGAAAATCAAACGGATGACCGGAAGGCTGCTGTTCACAGTGCCCGATCGTTCAATACAGAAGCGTTCATCCGTCTGGCATCGGATAATATCCAGATTCATGGAGGGATTGGATTCACTGAAGAAATCGATTGCCATTTGTTCTTAAAACGGGCTCGTTACTACCAAAATTACTTGGGATCCGTCCGGAAATCTCGGGGCCATATTGCGGAAGGATTGGATTGGTCAGCTAAGAAAAGCGAACGGGACGTTGTGTCGATAGGGTAACCGCCATATAAAAAAGGAGGAATTTCATTGACAATCGCAACGGAAATAAAGGAGTATTACAATTTAATAGATGGCAAAGTAATCCCCGCTACTACAGGTGAAACAGTGGAAAGTACCAATCCCGCAACGGGCAAAGCGTGGGCCAAGATTCCAAAGAGTAAGCAGGAGGATGCGGAGGCGGCGATTCAGGCAGCAAGAAAGGCATTTCCGGGATGGAAGGCCTTGCCTGCCAGTGAACGTGCCGACTATTTGCGCCGTGTCGGCGATCTGATTGGTGAACATGGAGAAGAGTTGGCTGCATTAGAAACGCAAGATAACGGCTGGGTGATCCGGGAAACGACATATGGTTTGATTCCTGTCTTGCAACAATTATGGGTGGACGCAGCCGGGGCAACCTCTGTTGCCAGTCGGGGCGAAACGATTCAAGTCGGTCCGACGAGTTTCGGATACACGCTTCGCGAGCCATTAGGCGTTGTCGTCGGGATTGCCCCATGGAATGCTCCCCTTTTCACTTTTACGATCAAAGCGGCATACGCACTTGCTGCGGGTAATACGGTCGTGATCAAACCGTCTGAACAGGCAGCCGTCTCCTCCTTGCGCTATGCGGAGCTGCTCAATGAAATCCTCCCACCGGGCGTGGTCAATGTCGTTTGTGGATCGGGGAGGGAGCTGGGTGATGTGTTAGTCAGCCACCAAGAGGTCAATAAAGTGAGTTTGACGGGTTCGGGAGGGACTGCCCAAGCGATTGCCAAAGCCACCTCGAGTCGACCGAAGCCTCTCATTTTGGAGCTCGGAGGAAAGTCTGCGAATATCGTGTTCGAAGATGCCGACTTGGATAAGGTGATTGACGGCATTACAATTGGAAGTATATTCACGGGCAATGCCGGCCAAATTTGTGTGGGCGGTTCCCGGATTTTGATTCAACGGTCAATTTTTGATGAAGTCGTCAAGCGGATGAAAGAGCGGATGACAGATACGACACTTAATAAATTAGGTGATACGATGAATCTGGAAACGACGATGGGACCAATTGCGACAGCCTCCCAATACGAACAGGTCCGGTCTTATATTGAAATCGGCGTGAAAGAAGGGGCTGAAATCATCTTTGGCGGCCGTCATGGCGGGGATGTTTTAATTCCCGATCAGGCGGATATGGCGGAAGGGTATTGGATCGAACCGACGCTATTGAAAGTGGAGAACAATACGAAACGAGTTTGTCAGGAAGAAATATTCGGTCCCGTGGCAGTCGTCATGCCTTTTGACACGGAAGAAGAAGCGATTGAACTCGCCAATGACACGGCATTCGGGTTGGCAGCAGGCATCTGGACAACTAATCTGAGTCGGGCCCACCGGATGGTCCAAGCGATGGAAGCCGGAAACGTCTGGGTGAACACGTATGCCCGCGTGGGAGCGGACTTACCGTTTGGTGGCGTGAAAGCCAGTGGGCAAGGGACGGACTCGGCATTGGAGTATACGTATGAGAAAGCTTGTGTCATTGAAATGTAAGAGAGGAAGCAGCCACTTAAAATAGATGGGGGCGGTGAAATTTGAAAGTTGATATGACGAAGGACAGAAATTATGATGAAGCCATGCCGGAGGAAATCGAGATTCCGAATGTGCCCGTCAGCGCCATATTAAAAGGGAGCGTCAAACAGTTCGGGTCGCAAGTCGCTTATATTTATCGCGACCATCGGATTACGTATGAAGAGATTTATAAAGAATCCTTCCGTTTTGCGAATGCACTGCGGGAGATGGGCATTGGAAAAGGGGCGGTCGTTTCCACGCATTTGCCGACCTGTCCCCAGTACATCGCTGCCTATTATGGAATTGTGCTGGCCGGCGCCACCTATTCCCCGATCAATCCTTATCTTCCGCAGGCTGATTTGCTGTTCCAGCTCCTTGATTCCGATACGCAAGTCGTGATCACACATGAAGCGGTGGCGGATGCGGTCCGACAGGTGATGGACCAGACCGAGTTGAAAAGAGTTATTCTTACCGGAGACCAGGAAATGTTCTCAAATGACAATCCGGTCGACCCATCGTCCTACGGGGAGGCTTGGAGTAGCTTCGCGGCCTTGAAAGCCGCCAACAGCGAAGAGGAATTCGACCCGGGGATTGATCCGGAAAATGACTTGGTGCACATCGCCTATACAGGTGGAACGACGGGGAGCCCGAAAGGTGTCATGATTACGCATCAAAATTTGGTGAGTAACATCGCCCAAATTGCCGCATGGACTGCGGGTTGCCTGCCACGGGTGGAAGAAGACGGTGCCCTGCTGTTTGTTCCGGTTGAAAAGGAAGAAGCCAAATACATTGATAAATATTTAATCTCATTCGGTAAGGAAATCCGACTAAGCCCTTCCCCGCTATTCCATATTACGGGGGGCATCGGTTTGATTGTGTCGCCTATGGCTCAAGGAGCGACGACTATCTTGCCGGACCGTTTCGAACCTGCTCAATTCCTGGAATTCATCGAGAAATATAAAGTGTCCTCTATCAATGGAGCACCTGCGATGTGGAATGTCTTGATGAATAGGCTGGATATTGAGACATATGATTTTTCTTCCGTACGGAATGTCAGCTCAGGGGCGGCCCCGTTGTCTAGAGAAGAAATGAAAAGACTGTTAACTACGTTTCCCAATGCACGAGTCGGTGAAGGATATGGGCTAACAGAAGCAACTGCCTCTGTCGCAGGGAGCGTTTGTATAAAAGGGGGCATTTCTAAACTCGGCACTGTCGGATTGCCAACGTACAATACGGAGATTAAGGTCGTATCTGCGGATGGCATTAGTGAGGAGCCCTTACCTGCCGATCAAGGCGGAGAAATTTGCATCCGGGGTCCACAGGTGATGAAAGGCTATTATAAAAGGCCGGAAGAGACGGCAGCGACGATTAAAAACGGGTGGCTGCACACGGGAGACATTGGCATTATCGATGAAGACGGCTATTTATCCATTATCGACCGGAAGAAGGATATGCTCATCTATAACGGCTACAATATTTATCCGAGCCGGATTGAAGAGATTCTTGTGACGCACCCGGATGTCATGAATGCTATTGTCATCGGTAAACCGGCAGCAACGGTCGGGGAAATCCCAAAAGCGTTCGTCATTTTGAAAGCGGGGGCGACTGTTACTGAACAGGAGATGCTGGAGTTTATCAATACGCGGGTCGTCCACTATTCCAAAGTCCGTGAACTGGAATTTGTCGACGAATTTCCGATGACTGCGGCAGGGAAAATATCAAAAGTCGCATTGAAGAAAATCGAACTTGAGAAAATGCAGATGTGAAAATGAAAGAGTGAACAAAGTGGTTTATTATAAAAAGATATAGAGATCCCTAGAATCGCAAATCGGATTTTAGGGTTTTTTTCGTCCAATCGAAAAACAGGACTGCCCTTTTTGGACAGTCCTGCTTTAAATTAAGGTCTTATAGGTTGTCCCATTTGGAACGAGTTTCATCGAACACGCCATCCACTTCGACATCTCCGTCACGTTCCAAACGGGCTTCCTCGCGTTTCACTGTGTCTTCCACCGTCTCCATACGTTCCACATCCCGCTTACTCACGACGATTTCCTCGGTCACGACCGGTTTCTTCGTCACTTCCAGACGTTCTTCGGTAATCGGGATATGAATGGACTCATCATCCTCCATGATGTTGGCCCGACCTCGGTAGACATCCCCATCCATGACAGGGCGGCGCTCCACCCGGACCTCTTCATGCGATACCGGTACATCCATGGATTGACGCTCTTCCACGACATCCTTCTCCAAGGAGACATGCCCCGTTTCCACGTCACGTTTATTCACCTGAAGGCGCTCCTCCCGAAGAAGCATCCGCTCTTCATCGGTCATTCCATAGCTAGGAGGCGTCTCATAGTCGGTACGATCCAGTAAGGCCTCCGCGCCCACTCGTCCAAGTTGGCTTGTATCGATACTATCGGTATCCATATCGTCTGCCATGTAAGTGCCGCTTCGTTCTATATTCGGATTCATGCCATGATTGTGGGCACTGAAATACTCGCGGTCCCCTTCATACAGTCGATAGGCTTCCCCTTCATCGACATACAACAACAAGGCACCGTTGTTAATATCATTCGTATATTGTCTAGCCTCGACCTCATCGATTCCCAAACGGTCGAACATGCTCCAGACATGGTCTTCCCCGCTGATGAAATTCATGAAACGGTCCAGCCACGTTTCATGGGCTGTCTCCACTTCCGCGGATGTCCGGCTGCGTAACATCGATAGATTCGTCTCATCCTTGGCAATGACATACATATTATCTTCAGAATAGCCTTCTGTTCGAAGTTGATCCATTTTATCCATTAGCGCTGATTCACTATGAAACAATCCGACAAAACGTTTCTCATTTTTCATCCTAACATCCTCCTTCATTATTTTGCTTACACCTTCTATTTACCCCGGGATATTGCAATAAATCTTACATTATGAAAAGAGTTGTAATGTTTATGTTAATTCTTTGTAATAAAGAGGAGGATTCTGCGGTCAAAAAAGAAATACGATCTCAGACGAAAATATTTCCAAAAATTGTTGACAAGTGGACGTTTATTTATTATTATCAAAATTGATAAAGGTTAAAGACCTTATTTTATTTAGCTGAACCATTATCATTTTCGATAAAGGTGATGGTGAAAGGAGTCAACATGAAGAATTCTAAATCGGATGTCATTCTGCATCCGGTACGAATGCGAATTATACAGACATTGATTAATGGTAGAAAACTAACAGTTCAGCAGATTGGG
This sequence comes from Sporosarcina sp. 179-K 3D1 HS, assembly GCF_047228905.1. Lineage (NCBI taxonomy): Bacteria > Bacillati > Bacillota > Bacilli > Caryophanales > Caryophanaceae > Sporosarcina > Sporosarcina sp. 179-K 3D1 HS. The sequence continues at coordinate 101,138 of NZ_JBFEGI010000005.1, read as the reverse complement.
GAAAGGCTTCAGGATGTCCCGCAAGCGACTCTTTATCGTCATTTAAAAAAATTATTGGATGCGAATGTGATTGAGGTGGTTGGAGAATATCCTGTAAGAGGCGCCGTAGAAAAAGTGTATTCCTTGCCTGAAGCGTCGGCTTCTATTTCTGTCGAAGAATTTTCTGCATGGTCGGCGGAGGAGCATATGGATGCCTTTATGAGATTCATGGTAACGGTGCTGGCAGACTTTGAACGATATGTTCACCAGGAGGAGTTCGATTTGCTACGAGACGGCGCGGGCTACCGGCAAATGACCTTTTACGCATCCGATGAGGAATTAAGGGAATTTACGGAAACGATGAGAGCGGAATTTATGAAGTTGCTGGGGAATGAAGCTACAGAACAGAGGCGCAGGCGGACGATGACAACCATCGTGACGACAGAAAATAAGTAAAAGGAGCGGATTGTATGGAGTGGGAGAATCAACAAGTGATGTTTGGAAACGTGGCCATGTTAAGGGGTACCCTGACAATTCCAATAACGGAGAACGGTTCTTTGCCGGCCATTCTACTATTGGGAGGTTCGGGAAAATTAAATCGGGACGGGAACGCCATTCGGGGGAAATTCCAATTTAATATTTATCGGGAATTGGCGGAGCATCTTTCTGAAAGGGGCTTTGTCACACTGCGCTATGATAAGCGAGGAGTCGGACAAAGCGAAGGGATTTTCGAAACATCTGGACTTTGGGACGCGGTCAACGATGCAGAACAAGCACTGGAATTTTTAGCAGGCCATCCGAAAGTGGATCCAAACCGTTTGATCGTGTTAGGGCATAGCGAGGGGTGCATTGTAGGGACTGCATTGAATGAAAAGCGCCCCGTCAACGGCTTGATCTTTTTATCGGGAGGCGGAGCCGGTCTAGAGGAGAGCTTAGCTTATCAACGTCAACTGTTGTATGAAGAAATGAAGAAGGAAACAGGTTTGAAAGGCTTCCTCATTGATAAATTGAAGACTGTCGAGAAGAGCGAAAAGAAAACACAAGATCTGTATGCAAAGTTGTTTTCAACTGACAAGGATCTCATCCGGTTATACGGGTTCATTAAAATGCCGGCCAAATATTTCAGGGAGCATTTTGCGTACGATATGATCCAGGGGCTGCAAAAGATTGCTTGTCCGGTTTTGGCCATAGACGGGACAAAAGACTTCCATACAAGTTTCGAATATTTGAAGAGGTTTCCGGAACATGCGTCAGGGAGTGTCACTTGTGTCGTCATCGATAACATGGACCACGGCCTGAAGGAGCAGTTGAAGCCGATGTCCATATCAAACTTTAAAAAGGATTATATCCAAAACATTAGCAAGCCGATTCATCCACAACTGCTTCATCATCTGGACACCTGGTTGGGCGAGCATAGTCACCTGGTAAAGGAGACGATTTAATTATGGTCAGCCATACAACCATCATTTTCATGTTTGTGCCCATCGTTTTTTCGTTTTTATTATTCGGAGGGCTGATCCTTTTTTATAGGAAAAGAACGGGCATCTCCGTAAAACCTTTGATTCTAGGAAGTGTCGGGTTCATTGTCTTCACTCAAATTTTGGAGAAGGTATTGCATGTCATCGTTCTGATGAATTTCCCAAACTATGCGGATTATCCCATCCTATTCGGAATATATGGGGGCATGGCCGCCGGCATTTTTGAGGAGCTTGGCAGATTTGTTTTGTTCACATGGCTATTGAAGAAATACCATGATTACAAAGGAGGAATCTCTTTTGGTATCGGGTGGGGCGGCATCGAGGCGGTGCTGCTCATGCTGATGGTCATGGTGCCGAATATTCTATTCGCTTTTCTGATTAATGCGGGTTCGCTGGAATCTACGCTGGGAGGCCAAGTGCCAAGCGACCAGTTGGCTGGCATAAAGGAAACCGTTCTGACGCAAGGTCCTACTTTCTATCTGCTTGGTACTGTCGAACGTTTCTTTGCAGTGTTCATGCAGATTGCTTTTAGTTTGATTGTCCTGCTAGGTGTAATCAAGCGTAAATTCAGCTATGTGATGTACGCTGTTCTCCTTCATGCTGTAATCGATTTCCCGGTAGCTTTATATCAAGTCGGGATCATTAGTATATGGGTAGTAGAAGGTTATTTAGCCATCCTCGGTCTCTTGGCCATGTTGTTTATTAAGAGGGTTCGTTCAGCATTCTAAAAAGGTTTATCGCGTCTTAGGCCAATACCCACGGCCTGGGCGTTTTTTATTTTGGCTAATGTGCAATGCACACTGATGCCTTTCTCATAGGGCTAAAATAAGGAACAAATTCTCAGAAACTCCTTTGCTTTCAATACGTAAATAAGAATATGAAGGAGGGGATGACGATGTTTCAAATAAAGAGCATACATACATTATTGCCTTTGGTTTTCATCAGTCTGTTTGTCACAGGGTGCCAGGAAAAGACGGATCCAAATGGAGAACCCGTGGCATCGGCCGAGATAGAAGAAAACGAGAAGGATACGCAAGGTGACATTCCTGTTGCCGCAACGGACATAGAGGGAATGCTCGCACAACAGCCTGGAAAATTGGTGCAAGCCCATATGGACCCTGAGATCGAGGCGGCACGGACGGTTAACTTTACACAGTACATGAACTACTACGACAAGACATTCACGGAAGTCATGGAAAAGGAATTGCCTTCATACTTCCAAGAACAGAAAGATCTAGACAGTGATCAAATCTATGATTATCTGGTCTACCAGTTAGGTTCGGGACAGTATCAAGCTTATTATGACCAGCTGCTTGCCATCGAGCATGGCTTTGAAATGCCGGAATTGCCCGAGGGACAGGATGAGATCGAAATGGTGAAAAGATCGAAAACGAACGTCGTCATTTTAATGGATGCGAGCGGCAGTATGAAGGCTGAACTAGCAGGTGTGTCCAGAATGAAACTGGCTAAGGAAGCTATCGAGAAATTCACAGAAGAACTGGACGATGAAGTTCACGTTTCCCTTCTAGCTTACGGCCATAAAGGGACCGGCAACCAGTCCGATCAGCAGTTGTCCTGTACAACCATTGATGCGGTCTACCCATTGAGCCCATACAACCAAACCGATTTCCAAGGGGCTTTAAATTCATTCCAGGCAAGCGGATGGACGCCGTTGGCAGGAGCAATCGAAGAAGCGAACAAGATACTAGAGCCGTATGGAAATGGAGAGTATCGGAATATTGTGTACATCGTCAGTGACGGGATTGAAACTTGCGGCGGCGATCCGGTAGCGGCAGCGAAACAGCTGAATGAAAGTAATATCGAAGCCAAGGTCAACATCATCGGGTTCGATGTAGACGATGAAGGGCAAAACCAGTTGAAACAAGTGGCCGAAGCCGGTGGCGGCAAGTATGCGACCGTTCGGGACCCATCCGAGTTTGAAGAAGTCCTGTTGAAAAAGTGGAAGCCGAGCATCTTCCAAGTGATCGGACAGCAAGGCGTGAAACTTCATGAATCAGTCCACTTTAAGGAAGATCTTATCAATACCTATAGTCTGCTGACCAATCTCTCCGATCGGGAGTCGATCCGAATCAGCGATGCAGCCTACCTATTAAAGCGAAGCGAATTGATTAGTGAAGAGAATGCCCAAAGAGTGATAGATCGTTCGAAGGAAATGAAAGAGCTCCGCAATACACATTTTAAAGAAATCGTGGAGCAAAAAGAAGAAGAAGCTGACGCCGCTGAAAAGGAAATCGATCAAAAAGTCAATGAATGGAAGGAAAAATGGCGCAACGAGCTGGAAAAAGATTGAGTTTGGTGACAGGCACCAAAACAAACAAAAAAACTCAAACAATCATGTTTGGTTCAATACATGATTGTTTGAGTGTCTGGCACCTTATTTCGTATAGTTATCAAAATACCCTTGAATGAACACAATCGGTGTCCCTTTGTCGCCGCTGCCCGAAGTCAGGTCGGAGAGCGAGCCGATGAGGTCCGTCAATTTTCGAGGAGTGGTCCCTTGGGATTCCATTGATCCTACAAGGTCATCCTCTTTATTTTCAATAAAGTCAGCGATTGCTCTTTTTAAATCCTCCCCGCGGAGGTCGGCAAAGTTATTATCCGCCAAGTATTTCAATTTGATTTCGTTTGGCGTACCATTCAAGCCTGCCGTGAAGGCTGGAGAGACAACCGGGTCTGCTAGCTCCCAAATTTTACCTACTGGATCTTTGAAAGCTCCATCGCCATAGACCATGACTTCGATTGTCTTTCCGGTTTTCTCCAACAGCATTTGCTGAATATTGTCAACGATCGGCTGGCAGTCACGAGGGAAGAGTTTAATGTTGTCTTCTGTCGCTTTGTTGGAACCGAGCAAGCCATATTCCTCGTTATAGCCGTTGCCATTCACTGGCTCTGCCAAAATGTTATCCAAGCTATAAATTTTCTCTGCGCCGTTTTCTTTCAAGATCCGTTTTGTTCTAAAACGAGTATGGATATCGCAAGTTAGTACACTTTTTGTATATTGTAGGATGGTTTTTGCATTATTGGAGAAGATGACTTCACATTCGATGCCCTCTTCTTCCACAATTGATTTATAATATTCGATGTAATCGACACCCGTAAAAGTATGTTTATTGTATCCGAAATGTTCACGGAATTCCTTTTCCGTTAACACATCAGTCCATGGATTGACTCCCTTTTCGTCGAGATGATCAATCTCCACCAAATGGTTGCCAACTTCATCCGATGGATAGCTAAGCATAAGAACGATTTTTTTAGCTCCTTTGGCGATCCCTCGGAGACAGATGGAAAAACGATTTCGACTTAGAATCGGGAAGATGACACCGATTGTATCGTCTCCAAATTTTGATTGAACGTCTTGGGCGATGTCGTCCACCGTTGCATAATTGCCTTGAGCCCGGGCGACAATGGATTCAGTGATGGATACGATATCCCGATCATTGAATGAAAAACCTTCGACTTCAGAAGCTTTCAGCACACTATCCACGACAATCTCTTCGATGTTGTCGCCTTTATTAATAATCGGACAGCGCAGACCCCTCGAAACAGTTCCCACGACTCTTTCTTTTTCCAATATGATCGCTCCTTATAGCTGTTAACATTAATTTGAACACTATCTATATGTACTATACAATGGATCCATGGTATAAGTAAAATTAATATATCTTATAATGGCCATAAGGAGAGTTTATATGGTAAGTAAACTGGATTTATACCGTGTATTTTGTGTCGTAGGAAAAAGCGAGAGTTTCTCCAAAGCGGCCGTCGACTTGTCAATGACGCAACCGGCCGTCAGCCAGGCCATCATGCAGCTCGAGCGGGAATTGGACACCCGCCTTTTCAATCGGACGCCTAAAGGAGTCACGTTGACGAGCGATGGTAGTCTGTTATTTGAATACGCAAATTCAGCCCTCAACTTGCTCGATACGGGCGAAAAGAAGATTTTGGAGATAAAGAATCTCATGGCGGGGGAACTGAAAATCGGGGTAGGAGATACGATTTCCAAGTTTTTTCTTCTGCCTTATCTCGAAGCGTTTCATACCCAATATCCCAATATTAAATTTAAGATCGCCAATGGGACAACTGCTGAAATTATCGCATTCCTGAAATCAGGAGACGTGGAGATCGGCATCTGCAATTTTCCGATCGATGACCCTACTTTAGAATTCGGTCCCTGTATCGAAATACAGGATACCTTTGTCTATGGGGAAAAGTACAGAAAGATTTTATCCAAACCTGTGGATTTTGAAAAATTGGTCAAACTGCCATTAATCTTTTTAGAATCCAACTCGAACTCCCGCAACTATGTGGAAGACTTCCTCCTATCTCAAGGAATTAAAATCGCACCCGAATTCGAACTGGGATCCCATGAACTATTATTGGAATTCGCGAAAATCAATCTGGGAATCGCCTGCGTAACAAAGGAATTTTCCATGGACTATTTGAACCGGGGTATCCTTCATGAAGTGCAACTTATCAAAGAAATACCGAAGCGCCATATAGGAGTCTGTTATGTTAAGACGGTCCCACTCTCTTCGGCTTCCACGAAATTTGTTCAGATGATTGAAAATAAAAAATAGGTCACAGGACAGCATTAAAGCCTTTATTGTGGTTTCATCCTACTAGAATCAGCATAAAGGAGAAAATATAGACAACTATGTGAAAAAAGTAGAAAATAATGAAAAAAACTAATAAAACCTGCTATTTTTATTTTGATTTTTAACGTAAATAGAATATGATTAAATAGAAGGTTCTTACAACCGAAACTCAACGAACAATGGAGGATTTGAATTGAAAAAACTCATTGCTGCTTTACTCGCCATTACTCTGATTCTTTCCCCTGCCGGAAACTTCTTATTTCAAGACAATATGATTACCGCAGAGGCAAAATCCTATAAATCCGGTAAGAAAGGCTTTAATGCCCCTAGTAAACCGGCGCCTTCCAAGATTGAAAAGAAAAAAGACGATTCCACCGTTCCGAATAAGACGACTAATACACCGAACGGTAAAGGCGGGTTCTTCTCCGGCGGCTTGATGAAAGGTTTATTCGTAGGTGGACTTGCGGGTCTGCTGTTCGGTAGCTTGTTTGCCAATATGGGTATGTTAGGTTCCATTCTAGGATTTGCCATCAATATGCTCGCCATCCTTTTCTTAATTTTCCTGATCCGTAAAGTGTTTACTTTACTGGTAGAGAAAAAGAAGAAGGAAGATGTCAATCCATGGAGAAGCTGATCATTCCCGAACAGGATATTATTAATGCCGTCTGCGTGCTGATGTCACGCAAAGAGTTTATGGAGCCCGAGGACATAGAGGTGGAACTTCTGTACGACGATGTAAATGGCTATTACGCCGAGGCCTTTGCGAACGGAGTGAAACATAATTTGCAGACGTATCATCTAATTGAAGCGCTGCGTTCTTGGCTAAAGGATTTCTTGAATATCGATCCGTTTGCTGCAGGGATTCAGCTGCAAATCGACGAAGAACAAGGTATGATTGCTGTTATTCATTAATAAACAAGAGAGGACTGTCCACCATGGGCAGTCCTTTTTTCTTTGCTTAGGAAACTATAAAATCTTAGCCTGTGGATAATCTACTAAGCCAGAGTGGTTCCGTCTAGGCTCCGGGCGCCAGAGGCTCGGGGTCATAAGTCAAAGCTGCTCTGTGGCAAAAGACGCCACGCCGCATCTTCGTCTTATGCCTGTCGCCTCTAGGCAGGCGCCCTACGCTTTTGTTCCTACATCCGACCCGAGCGGAATATCGAGATAATCAAATATAAAAACATCAATGTAGCGATGATCGAACCAGCTTCGATGACAGGCAGTTGCCAGAGGAGCTCTTTTTGGCCTGCGATTGCAGAACCGATGATCAGGCCAACCATCAATATGCTGAATGCCAACAGAATGATACTGAAGGAAAGACGGTTGCTGATTTGATCGAATCTCCGCAAAATCACTTTCACTTGCTGGACATTGATATCCAACTGCAATTTTCCGCGTTGGATCGTCTGCGTCACCTCTTTCACATCCCTTGGCAAATGAAATAGAATATCTACATTTTCCACGAGTTGATGCCATGATTTCTTGGCTAATCGGACGGGACTATATCGCTCGAGAAGCAATTTTTCTCCGAACGGTTCAACTGCTCTCATCATATTGAAATTGGGAACTAATGAAGAAATATTATTTTCCAAGGAAAGAATCGCTTTGCCAAGCAAGGTGATGTCGGAAGGGATTCGGATATGATGACGGTAGGCGACTGCAAACAATTCGACCAAAACTTCTCCCAGATTCAATTGCTCAAAAGAGGTGTCATAATAATTCCATTGCAGATCGTCCAGGTCCCGCTCCAACTCACCGATATCAGTTTCCACGGATAAAATCCCCATGTCGGCAAATGTCTTAATCATCCCTTTTGAATTCCCTTTCCGCAAATGAATGATCAGCGAGGCAAGATGGTATTTCATCTCTTCGCCAAGCCGACCGACCATCCCGAAATCGATATAAGAAATGACATTATTAGGAAGGATGTACACGTTGCCCGCGTGAGGGTCGCCGTGGAAGAACCCATGATCCAACACTTGATGGAACATGGAATCGACGAGCCGTTCGGCAATTAATTCCCGATCATAGCCTTCCTTGGCCAACCGTTCCACTTGCGTTACTTTAATCCCTTCGATTCGTTCCATGGCGAGGACTTTTTTCGTCGTCATTTCCCTATACGTCTTCGGGATATAAATGTGGGGCTGGTCAATGAACTGTTTGGCAATTCGTTCCCCATTCCGGCCCTCAATCGTGTAATCAAGTTCCTCCCGTAGCGAACGAGCCACTTCACGGACCATTTGGCGAACCCGGTATGGTTTGGCCCAAGCCGTATTTTCCTCCAAGAAACGAGCCAATTCATCTAAAATTGCCAAATCTGTTTCGATAGTTGATTGGATATCGGGCCGTTGCACTTTGACGGCAAGCGGCTCACCCGTCGGCAAGGAGGCGAGATGCACTTGGCCGATCGACCCCGCTGCCAATGGCTCATCATCGAAATCGGCAAAGAGATTTTCGAGTGTATCATTTAATTCAGACTCAATGATTATTCGGACTTGATTGAAGGGGAACGGCTCGACGTGATCTTGCAGTTTCTCAAGTTCACGTGTGATTTCAGGAGGAATCAGATCACGCCGAGTGCTCGCAATTTGCCCGAATTTAATGAAAGTCGGCCCCAATTCCTGTAGAACTTGTCGAAGTCGAACTCCGATATTCTGTCTGTTTATATCCCATTCCTCATCGGTTGGCCGCACTCGGATGTCCCGCTCCGTCAAACCGAGCCGGAACAGAAAATGACTGAAGCCATTTCGTAAAAACGCATTGATAATTTCTTGATAGCGTTTCGTATGTTTGATCTTGTCGCGTAACAATGGAATCCCTCCAATCGGAAATACCAGTTTTGCAGTGTCCAAGGACATTGAGGAAAAGACGTTTAGCCCTGTCGGTAAACATATTTCAACTGGTCGCTTTCTGTACAATACCCGAACGGAAGAAATAGAATCCAAAAATTTCTATCCATATGGCTGAGTTTCCCTAATAGAAAAAAGCCGCAAATGTTTGCGACTTTCATAATTTATTGATTTACCTGCAACCGTCCCCCAACCCAATAGATCAATTCCATTAGCAAGGCGGCCAGGATGCCCATCAATAATCCGCTCGATAGTAGGGGTTGGACCAGTTCGGGCATGGTGGCGAAAACACTGGCGGGCAAGGTCATGATTGATAATCCCAATAACGCCGGCAAAGCCACGCGGTAAATGGTTTTCGGTTCGAAAGACAGTCCCTCGATATTGCGGAGAGCGGAGCGAAACAATTGCAAATAGGCGACAAATAACACTGTATTTCCGACGCTATGCGGAATGGTAGAGAAAAATGCGCTTAAAGGCGGGACTAGCCCAAGAAGGATGAATAACACGGAGCCGACGACGAAGGGAGCACGTTCCTTGATTCCAGTAGACTGCAAGAACCCTAATGATGACGCGTACGGTGCATACGGCACGAGACCGAGTATCCCCGAAATGGTCGTCAACAAGCCGGTAATGAAAAAGGAGCTTTTGTATTGTTTCGGTGTCGTCTCCTTTTCAAAAATATCCTCCGCCCCTTTCAGCGTGGCGATCGTATTTGTCGTATTCAGTAGGCCAGTAATGACAACCGTCAGTACAATCCCCCATTCTAATGACGGCGGCCCCCACGGAAACCAATTGAGGAAAGGGGTCGTCCGGATTGTTTCTGAAGCTTCCCCAGGGAATAAAAGAACGGCTCCGATCCAACCGGCCACCATTCCAATGAGCAGGTTCAAGCTGCTGACAATCCCCTTCCCTTTCACTTGAATCAAAATGGTTAGTGCAGCCAGTAGGAATGAAAAACCGGCGACTTTCAGATCAATCGTATCGCCTGTATTCAGGCCGATCATACCTTTTAGAAAAATGGTGATGAGCTGATTAGCCAATAACAGCAAAAACACGAACATGACAATCGGAGTGAACCATTTTTTCAGGATTTCCCCCATGCCGAGCATGCCCAACACCATGACAAGGCCCCCGGATATCATGACACCGACAGCAATACTTCCGCCGACGGTCAGTAAATCGAGGTTTAGAGTACTCGCGGTTGCGGCCACACTGAGGATAACCCCCCACCACAGCCCAGATTGACCTTCCATCAATGCCAAGCGATGGCCCACAAACGCTTGAAGGAGGCAGGCGATCCCCGTGAAAATAAAGGAACGTTGGATGGCGGATACAATTTCAACTTGCTCCAATCCGAAAGCGCCTCCGACCGAAATCGGGATGACGACCGTATTGGCGAACATGAAAAATAACCATTGAAATCCGGCTAACCCGGTAACTGACCATTTTAATTGAGCTGATTCCATCCAATCGATCCTTTCTTGCGACAGTCAGAAAACTATCAGATTATTATAACATAAGAAAAGAAAGGGTTGTAATGAAGTTTGATAGAATAGAATTACATTGAGAATTTTGCTGGGATGGCAGGTGGAACGCGATGAATGATAAAGAGTTTGATCGATTGTTAGGGGTCAAAACGGCTGGGATGCGGGAGTGGCTGACACAGTCGTCGCATTATAACCGGTACGAGGCGACACCTTACCGTGCATTGGAGGCATTGTTTCAAGAATATCCATTGGAAAGGGAAGATGAGGTCGTTGATTTTGGAAGCGGGAAAGGGCGTCTTGCCTTTTATATTGCTGACCGTTTTCAAGCAAAGGTCATAGGCATTGAGATGAATGGACAGCTCTACCATGAGGCGCTTGATAACAAGGCTAAATTCGAGGCCAAAAGAAGCCGCCATGCTGGATTCATACAATTCGAACGTTGTCAGGCGGAAGAATATGCGATTGAGCCCTCGCAAAATAAGTTTTACTTTTTCAATCCATTTTCCATACAGATCTTCATGACGGTAGTGCGCCGAATTTTGCAAGCGACGCGAAATCGGGAAGTCGATCTCATTCTCTATTATCCGACAGACGATTATGTTGAGTTCCTTGAAACGAGGACGCCATTTTGGCGGGTAAACGAAGTACCGGTGCCTGGCCTATACGAAGAGGACAGCAACGAGCGGTTCCTGATCTTTCGCCATACACCTTTTGAATGAGAAGCTTTTATCCGGGGATATGAGCGGTTACCGTGAGGTATGATCTCTTGTCCGAAGTTATGAGCGTTTCGCGGGAGATATGAGCGGTTGCCGTGAGGTATGATCGCTCGTCCGAAGTTATGAGCGCTCGGCGGGGGATATAAGCGGTTGTCGAAAGATATGGGCGCTCGTCCGATATTATGAGCGTTCAGCGAGGGATATGATCGGTTGTTGAAAGATATGATCGCTTGTCCGAAGTTATAAGCGTTTCGCGGGAAATATAAGCAGGGGTGCCCGACGGAAAGGGCCGTTCTCCTAGAACGGCCCCATAAAAAATTAACTTGGTACTTCCGAATTAATCTGCGCTTCAATCAGGAGTTCTTCCACTTCCATAACGGGAAGAGGTTTTGAAAAGAGGTAGCCCTGTACTTCATCACATTGTAAATTGTTTAAAAAGAGGGCTTGTTCCTCGGTTTCCACTCCTTCTGCAATGACGTTGAGGTTCAGGTTTTTTGCAAGATCAATGATGGATTTAACGATTACCCGGTTTTTAGGCGTCATTTCCTGTACAAAGGATTGATCAATTTTCAAGTGGCTGATCGGAAAGGAGCCCAAATAACTGAGAGATGAATAGCCCGTACCGAAATCATCGATACTGACGCTCACCCCAATCTCGTTTAACTGGGACAGGACGGATTGGCAAAGATCCACGTCCATGGTCATGCTTTCGGTAATTTCGATGTTCAACTTTTTGGGGTGAAGTCCCGTTTCATCGAGAATATTTTGGACTTGCGACACAAAAGCGGACTGCATAAATTGCCGCATGGAGACGTTGACACTAATACGAACGGCTGGAAGTCCTTTCTTCTCCCATTTCTTCGCTTGCTGACAGGCTGTGCTGATAATCCAATGGCCGATCGGCAAAATCAGCCCCGTCTCTTCTGCAATCGGAATGAAGCGGCCAGGTGAAATGACTCCGAGTGACGGATGTTTCCAGCGGGCGAGCGCTTCCAATCCTTTTAATTGTCCCGTTTTTGTATTGAACTGCGGTTGGTAGTGCAGATACAATTGTCCTTTTTTCAAAGCTTGGCGAAGTTCCATTTCCAGCAGGGTCTTCTCCAGCATGGAATCCCGCAACTCTTTGGTGAAAAATTGATAGGTACTCTTGCCATATTCTTTTGATAAGTACATGGCGGAGTCCGCATTGCTCAACAAGGTATCATAATCATCCCCGTCTTGAGGGAACATGCTGATGCCAACGCTTGCGGAAACGTATACCTCTACCGAATTGAAGAGGAATGGCTCTGAAATCTCATCAATGATCTTGGCGGCAACGGATTCCACTTCGGCAGCATTGGAGGAAGGAAACATCACGACAAATTCGTCCCCATTTAGGCGGGCGACGACGTCTTTTTCGCGTACGCATAGTTGGAGGCGTTCGCCCACGGCCTTCAGCAATTGATCTCCAACAAGATGGCCCATGGAATCATTGACGTTCTTAAACCGATCCAGATCAATGAACATGATGGCCAGCTCTTCTTCTTTCAGCTTGGCTTTTTGGATCGCTTCTCTTACGCATTCCTCCAAAAGCCTTCGATTCGGTAATCCTGACAGTGAATCGTAATAGGCCATACGCTCGATTGTTCTCTCTGCTCGTTTTCGTTCCGTGATATCGCTTGCCGTACCGACAACTTCCACCACTTGTCCATTTTCAAAGATAGGAGACAGGTAAAATAAAAAAGTGTGGCCGTGATAACTCAGTTCAAAATCTGTCTCTTTTCCTAGCAGTCCGAGCATCAATTGGCTGTGAACACTGTCTGTCCTTGTTTTTAGATTCTTGATGCCTTTCAAATTTCGATTGATTTTTTCTACCGTGAAGTTGAACTTCTCAGCAATTTTTCCTTCTATTAGCGTGAAGACGATTTCACCGTCATCATCCAGTGTATATTTGAAGATCGCATTTTGTAGATTTTTAACAGTTTGTCGGAAGTCATTTTTCAACGCTTCTTCCAGAGACTTTTCTGCCTCTATACGTGCAGTGATATCTGTACGGATGGCAATATATTGATAGGGCTTTCCATTTTTATTGAGAAAGGGCACGATGGTAGTATTGACCCAGTAGGCACTCCCATCCTTTGCCTGGTTTTTAATATCGCCTCTCCAAATTTGACCATTTCCGAGCGTGTCCCACATTTCCTTGAAAAATTCTTTTGAGTGATAACCCGAGTTGACTACTCGGTGAGTTTTACCGATCAATTCTTCAGATGAATACTTGGAGAGTTTCAGGAACTTTTCGTTTACATATGTAATTTTGCCTGCCGGGTCGGTAACGACAACAACGGAGGACTGGTTTAGTGCATTTTCAATGTTTCGGAGATTTTCGACCGCTTCCCTATATTTAAAGTTAGCCAGTTCTTTGCTTGTAATATCCGTATCGACCGAAAGGAAATGGGTATTTACGCCATGGTCATCCAAAATGGGAATGACAGTGGCGTTGACCCAAAAAGGAGATCCGTCTTTAGCGAAATTCTTCAAATTTCTCTGCCAAACTTTCTTTTCGGCAATTTCTTTTTCCACTTGTGGAATGGAACGCTCTGCCGTAAAGGTCGGATTGAGCATGCTAAAACTTTGCCCAATGAGCTCGCTGTCCTCATACTGGGATAAAAGGCAAAAGTTTTTATTTACATACGTGAAGATTCCTTGGCGGTCCGTAATCCACACACAAAACTTCTCATCCAGAAGATAAGAGATAGATGGAATGTTTTTAAATGCATCTAATACCATGGCAGATTTCCTTTCTCTCACAAATCGATAAGGAATTGTTTAGTAAGTTATAGACTAAAATATACAGAGGTCAGTATAGGTAGTATGTATTATAACACTTTTAATTATAAGTATCTATTGAAATTTATTTAATTCTGATTACTCAAAATGAAATAGGTGTAAATTATTTAATTGGAAATAATGAATGTGCTCCTTTTTCACAAAGTGTTAGAAAGCCAGTTGTTTCAAGCGTTTAATTTTAAATTGAAGAGGGGAATAATTACAAAAATCATTTGGGACATGTTATAATTTTTTCAATATATGATAATCATATTTGTTTAATAGCGGGATTCTATATTATTAATTTTTTGAAGTGCCTTAATATTCACGTGCAAAAGATAGGATATTGCTTATAATGTATAGTAGAAAGAGTGGGAAATGGGAATGAAAAAATTTTTAATGGATGATTCAAGGAAAAACGAGTTGCCGAAAATGGTATATAAATTGATTCATCACTTCGGCCCCATCACCAAAATCGATTTAGGGCAGCATATTCAACTGAAGCCGACGACGATGACGCGACTGATTGACGAACTGCTGCAAATGGGATGTATACGGGAGGCAGGAACCGGTCCATCGAGCGGGGGACGACCGCCCATCTTGTATGAAGTAAATGAAGCAGCGGCATGGATAATCGGTATTGACCTTTCTAGAAATGCAAGCCGGCTTGTTTTGACCGATATGAAATTCAACGTGGTGGATCAATATGCACTACTGATGACAAATTGCCATACGCCGGATGTCGTGTTCGAGGAAATCAAAGGCGTCATCAGAAATTGGCTTAAAATGTATTCGATTTCCACTGATGAACTTCTTGGAATTGGTGTGGGCACGGTTGGACCAATATTGAGAACCGAAGGGAAAGTTATGAACTCAGAAAATTTTCTGGCACCCGGATGGGATCTGGTCAATATTTCAGCCGAGCTTTCCGAATTTTCTACCGAATTGTCGGTTGATAACGGAGCGAACTCCGCAGCGATTGCCGAATATTATTTCTATGACGAATTGTACACAAATATCATATACTGTATTAATGGGTATGGAATACGGGGTGGCGTCCTCCATAATGGGAAAGTTACCTCCTCTCGCCAAGGGGATACGAGCGCTATGGGACATCTCATCGTACAGGCAAATGGAAAGGTTTGTATTTGCGGGAAAAGCGGATGCCTTTCTGCCTACGCGACGCTACCTGCCATGATTAAGGATTTTAAAGCGGTAAGCGGCAAATCTTGTGATTCAGAGCAATTTCTGGAGGAAATCAATGCTGGCAATGAACAAGCGATTTTCATTGCAAAACAAGGCGCTTTTCATATGGGAATCGGATTAGCTAATATGATAAATACGCTCCGGACGGAACTGGTTGTCCTCCACGGACCGCTTGTCTACGGAACTTCCTTTTTCTTTGAAGAGGTAGTACAGAGTGCGAAGTCCCATATATACACGAAAGAAACCCCCTCGCCATTGTTCAAGAAAGGTTCCTTGCGAGAGCGAGCGATTGCGTTAGGAGGAGCGATTCAACTTTTCCACTCTTTTTTTGAATTGAATCAGTAGAGTTCCCTACTTTTCTAAGTGATATACGTAAAAATTTTCGAATGAATTTCATACGGCCGCTATTTAGTGAACTTACGCAGCTATCTTTTTCATCAATCGTGAGGTTTGCAGGGTTATGCAGTTGTTGCGACAACTGCAAACCATTTTAGTGCGACCGTCTTCCTTTTTGAAAAAAGCGAAATATAAAATCTGGACGTGATGGATAGGTTCAATTTTTGCTCTCTTTTATTCAAAAAGGTTAAAAGGGTAGAGAGGATAATTATATGAAGTATAAAAATTTTCGTCTATTACTTCAGTTGTTTTGACCCTTTTTCAAAGTCAGCCCGATTACATTTAGCGTCGGGTTTACCATAATGCAAAAGAAGTGGTCGACCAGCGGGATTGGCTTGGGGAATCGATGTGTTCGCGCTGGCACAATCGCCACCGGGGTCAGTCGGCGTAAACTCCTCCGCTTTTTCGGCTACCGAATTGCGGGATTCAAAGGGGTGATAGCCCCGACAATCGGGATCATCCGGCGTCGAAGCAGCGTTTAAAGGGATTCGTCCCGTTTCGTGACACTTATTGCGTTTGCTGCTATTATGACATTCCGCTCAACCATCAAAGGCAAAGTGACGCTTATCGCTTTGCTGGCTAAACTTTTGCTGTTTCTCGTTTTCCATATTCACCCGGTCGTTTTTGTCTTCGCCGGGTTGGTAGGCGGTTTGGTCGTTCATTACATGAAAAAAATTTGGAGAAAAAAACGGTAGATGAAATCCTGACTCTTTGGAGTTTATTCTTTCTATTTTTTGTTATCGGCTTTGTCTCGTTCGGTGGCGGCTATGCCATCATACCGGTCATTGAACAGGAAGCCCTTCGCCGCGGCTGGATGACTACCCAACAATTGACAGATATCATCGCGATTGCGGGAATGTCGCCAGGGCCAATTGCGACCAATTTTCACGGCTGTTTTCATCGGCTTTGAGACGGCGGGTCTATGGGGCGTCATCATTTCTGCCATCGCTATCACATTACCCTCCATCTTGATCGTTTTTCTGATTGCTACATTCTTTTACAAAATAAATGATATGCCGATGGTGCAATCTGCGTTTTATGGATTGCGTCCGGTCATTACAGCCTTGATCCTGTTCGCGGCCTTTTCATTTTCTAAAACCAATGGACTCCTCACTATTTCACGGGATGCAGTGGTCGGCGGGGGTGTTTGTTTACCAAAAAAATTGTCACTTTGACATTAGTTACAGTGAAAGGAAAAAACAAAAAACAGGTGGAGAAAAACGTTTTGTTTTTCTCCACCTGTTTCTATTTGACGGCCTCCGCAAATGATCTTCAGCCTTCTCCTTCTAGCCATTCCTGTGACCACGTCTCTATTTCCTTCATTAGGGGTTCCAATGCCGAACCTTTGTTGGTCAATGAGTATTCGATGCGAACGGGGGTTTCCGGGAAAACTTCCCGTTTTACGATGCCTTCGTTCTCCAAGTCTTTCAACCGCGCTGACAGTACCCTGCCGCTGACGCCAATGGAGGATTCAATGGTACAAAAACGCTGTGGACCGGAAAGCAGTTGATAAATAATCATGCCGGTCCATCTTTTATTTAATAGGGACATGGCTTTTTCGAATCTGGGACAAATTGATTTATCCAATGAAATCAACTCCTTATTTCTATTATACCTATTATGATAAATAATTGAATTGTATTTTGCGAATTACTTACTTGACGTCCATAATTAATAATTGTATAGTTACTTACATAAAGTAAGTGGTAAAATTCTTAACAAAAGATGCTACTTGATTGAGGAGGAATTCTAATGAATTTTCATCAAGCCCCTTTCACTTTCATTGGGCAAGTGAATTTGAAAGTGGAAAATCTAGAAAGGGCATTAGCGTTTTATCAAGATATCATTGGCTTTCAGATCGTAAATCAAACTGAAAGAACTGCGAACTTATCTGCTGATGGAAAGACGGTATTGTTATCGCTTGAACAACCAGAAAAAGTTGTCCCTAAACAAGGAAAAACGACGGGGCTTTATCACTTTGCTTTGCTTTTGCCAAATCGTTCTGATCTGGCGAATATTGTCTTTCACTTTATAGATAAGGGAGTTCCCATTGGATCATCGGATCATTTAGTAAGTGAGGCGCTCTATTTGTCCGATCCGGATGGAAACGGAATTGAAATTTACACGGATCGGAACCCGGCTGTATGGCAGTGGAAAAATGAGGAAGTTGCTATGACTGTTGATCCGCTAGATTTCCAAGACTTGCTTTCGACCGGGAAACAAGGGGAGTGGAATGGATTGCCGGCCGGCACGGTGATGGGCCATATCCATTTGCATGTTTCCGAATTGCAAAGGTCTGAAGAGTTTTACAGTAAGGGACTTGGCTTTGATGTCGTGAACCGCTACGGTGGACAGGCGCTTTTCATGGCAACGGGAAAATACCATCACCATATCGGACTGAATACCTGGAATGGTGTCGGAGCACCTGCGCCAGCAGCGAATAGTACCGGGTTAGAATCATTTACACTCATGTTGCCGAATGAGGAAAAGCGAAATCAGGTCATTGAGCAGTTGACACGTATTGGTGCACAAGTGATAAAAGAAAACGACTCTTTTTATACAGTGGATCCTTCCGGGAATCGGATTGCCTTGCAAGTATAGGGTAGGCTGTTTCAAGCGAAGGACCTCAAGTCAGAGTTAGACAAACTAATGGATAGGTGGTAAGAACATTGGGTTTTTTTGATAAATTATTCGGAAAACAAAAAGAGGAGAATGAAAACATGACTGAAAAACTAAACATTGGAATTATCTTAGGAAGCACACGTCAAGGCCGGGTCAGTCCACAAGTTGGAGAATGGGTAAAAGGAATTGCTGACCAACGCGACAATGCCAATTATGAAATTGTGGACATTGCCGATTTTAAACTACCGTTTTTAGGAGAAACCGATGGAACAGAGCCAGGAATTGCAGCTTGGAATGAAAAGCTTGCGAATTTGGATGGGTTTGTTTTTATCGTACAAGAATACAACCACAGCATCACTGGCGCATTGAAAAACGCTCTCGATTTTGCTCGAGAAGCGTGGAATGATAAAGCAGCCGGCATTGTAAGTTACGGCTCGACTGGCGGAGCGCGTGCGGCAGAACATTTACGCGGTATCTGTGGCGAATTGAAAATTGCCGACGTCCGCACCCATCCGACACTATCTCTCTTTACAGACTTTGAAAACGGATCAGAGTTTAAACCCCAATCGCTACATCTGGATAATGTAAATGCCATGCTCGATGAAGTGGAAGCATGGAGCACTGCATTGAAAACATTGAGATAAAGAATGCCAAGTTGAACAGAATGAAAATCAGCTTTCAATGAAGTTGGGAAAGACAAAGAGTAACACTACCAAACAGCAGCGGACCTTTCTCTGAGTTAATCGGGAGGTCCGTTGCTGTTTTTCTCGTACATACAAACATTGATAGTGAATGAATAAAGTAGTGGGAGCTTACATTGTTCCGCGCTTCTCTCCCCATTAAAAGCCATAAGGAGTTTGATGTTGTTATCTAGTGACTCTAAAACCTTAATCCGCTTTTCGTAGAAAAAGTTGATCAACATTTCCAACACTTTGCGGGTATCCAATTCTAGTTAGAGTTGGTATGCTTTTGAAAAGTTATTTCTCTTTTCTGAATTAACTTTTATCCAAAAGGGAGAAAACTGGTGAGTGACATTTGAAAACGCTTCCAAAATTACGGAAGATTGGTTACAAACATTAACAATGACTGGGAGGGATTTAGAATGAAAGTTAAAAAGTATGTGATGGGAGCGTTCTTATCGATTGGAATGCTGGCACTGGTTGCCTGTAATAATGCGAGTGGTGCAAACTCTAGCGGTGAGGCGGCGACTGCCGATAATTTTCCAAACAAACCGATCAAAATAATTACCGGATTTGATCCGGGAGGAATCGCTGATACTGGGGCCCGACTCCTGGCAAAAGAGCTTGGTAAAAACTTTGATAATAAAGTGGATATAACGGTTGAGGCTAAACCGGGAGGAGCTGGGGTAGTGGCGATGACAGAGGTCATTAATTCGAAACCGGATGGATACACAATTGGTTTTGGTCCGCTTGGGCCTGTCACGTTGCAGCCTCATTTTGGCCAAACGACCTATCAGTATGACGATCCCGTTATGATCAGTCAAGTAGCTTCCAATGATTTTATGTTAGCGGTCCATAAAGATGCACCATGGGATGATTTTGATTCGTTTCTAAACGATGTGAAAGCTAATCCGGGCAAGTTTTCTTACAGCAATCCCGGTGCCGGCACGTTAGGTGAAATTGCCATGCTGACATTAGCACGTGAGACAGGAATTGAGATAAAAGGAGTGCCTTTCCAAGGAAGTACACCTGCCCGGACGGCTTTATTGGCTAAAGATGTAGACGCGGCAGCGATTGTAGAGACAGATCTCATTTCTTATGCCCAAAGCGGCGATATCAAAATTTTAATTAACTTTGGCAACAAGAAAATGGAGGAGTTTCCAGACGTACCAACGGCGGAAGAAAAAGGATATAACATGAACCATTCCGCTTCCTTTTCTTTATACGGCCCTAAAAATCTTCCAATAGAAATTCGGGATGCCATTGACACTGCCGTGGCCAAAACGATGAATGAAGAAGAAATGAAGGACGCCTTTGTAAAAATTGGATTGCCGCCGAACTATTTAAACGCTGATGAAGCTACGGAATCTGTTGATAAAGAATATCACGTCAATAAAGAAGCTATCGAGTACTCCGGTAAGTGATAGGAAATTGTCGCTTTCCCATACGGGAACCGAGACGATGCAAAATGGAGAAATAGCGGGACAGAAAGGTCGGATAGTATGACACAGCATAGTGAAGAGAGATTTCAGGGAGTGATTGGCCGAACGGTTGATGAGTCGACGCCTTGGTGGCCTGAGGAGCATGCTTCGGATTCGGACCAACCGAATGTCGTCTATATCGTATTGGATGATCTGGGCTTTTCTCAGCTCGGTTGTTACGGCTCCGACATATCCACGCCGAATATGGATCGACTGGCGGCAGAGGGATTGCGGTATACCAATTTCCATACGACCGCTATGTGTTCCCCGACGAGGGCTTCCCTTTTGACTGGCCGAAATCCGCATTCAACAGGCGTTTCATTCGTGTCGGAACTAGATACCGGCTTTCCGAATTGCCGCGGAAAAGTGCGGAAAGACACGGCGATGCTGAGTGAAGTACTGCTGGAAGAAGGGTATAACGCGTTCGCCGTTGGAAAATGGCATTTGGCTCCCGGTAAAGAACAGTCCCATATCGGACCGTTCGATGGTTGGCCGCTTGGTCGAGGGTTTGAACATTTTTATGGTTTCATGAGGGGAGCGACAGATCAATTCCATCCTGATTTGGTGGAAGGAAATCAACGCGTCTCTCAGCCCAAAAGTGTCGAAGAAGGCTATCATCTGACGGAAGATTTAACTGACCAGGCTATTCATTATATTAGAACGCAAAAGTCGGAAGCTCCGAAGAAACCATTTTTCTGTTATTTATCCTATGCGGCTCCGCATGCGCCCCACCAAGCGCCAAAGGAATTCATCGAGAAGTACAAAGGGAAGTATGATAAAGGCTGGGATCTGACGAGGGAGGAATGGTTTGAAAGGCAGAAAGAAATGGGGTTGATTCCCCAGGACACAGTTTTACCGCCAAGCAATCCGGGGGTGAAGGCATGGGAAGAGTTAAGCAAGGATGAACAGCGCTTATACGCCCGGATGCAGGAAGTGTTTGCAGGGTTTCTGGAACATACCGATTACCATATCGGCCGATTCATCGATAATTTGCGGGATTTGGGCCAGTTGGATAATACGTTGATTGTGCTCTTATCCGACAACGGAGCTTGCGGAATGGGCGGCGAGGGGGGAATGGTAAATTCGTGGACGCCTTCCTATAATGCGGTGCCGGAGATTTTAGAGGAAAAGCTAGCCCGCATCGATGAACTTGGCGGGCCGACAGCAAATAGTCATTATCCCGCAGGCTGGGCACAGGCCGGAAATACGCCGCTGAAATGGTATAAGACGTTCACGCATGCCGGTGGAATCCGTTGCCCGCTCATTATCCGCTATCCGGAAAAAATTAAAGATCCGGGTGCGGTTCGATCACAGTACCATTTCGTAACGGATATCATGCCAACCGTATTGGAATTGATCAGTGTGGAGATGCCGACTGAATATAAGGGAGTCCCACAAAAGCCGATTCAGGGGACCAGTCTCCTCTATACACTAGCGGACGGCATGAAAGCGACCCGGAAAAAGGTCCAGCATTTCGAGATTGCTGGAAATCGTGCGATCTGGAATAACGGTTGGAAAGCAGTGGCCCGTCACCTTCCCGACACTTCGTTCGACGATGACGTTTGGGAGCTATATGACACGGTCCATGACTTCACAGAGTCGAATGATTTGGCAGCCGTTTATCCGGAGAAAGTGAAAGAGTTGGTTGCCCTTTGGTGGGAGGAAGCGGAAAAGTACGATGTCTTCCCGCTGGATAGCCGTTCGTTGGAACAGCGATTGAAATTGATCACCCAACGCCGGGAAATGCCGGAAGGTCCGGTTCAACGAGTGTATTACGCATCGCCGGCCATTCATATAGGCAATCAAATACCGGACTTGCGAAATAAAATATTCCAAATTGAAGCGGAGTTGCATCGAGCTGGAACTGGCGATGACGGGGTTATCGTTGCCCATGGTGATCATTCCGGCGGATATACGTTGTTTATCCAAGAAAATCGTCTGGTCTTCCATTACAATTTCTCTAATTTGGAAAGCTATACAATCCGATCAACTGCAGAACTTCCGCTTGGCTCTTATTCAATTACCGTGACGTTTGCCAAAACAGGGGACGATGAAGGGATCATCCGATTGTTTGCAAATGGAAAGCAGATTGGAGAAGGGGAAATTGGTCATACATTTGCCCTAGGCTTTTCACGGAGCAATTTCTATATCGGACAAAATGGGCGTAGCCCTGTCGGCAGTTTCTACCGCTCCCCGTTCCCGTTCAAGGGGAAGCTGGAAAAAGTGAGCTTCACTATAGAGCCTTATAAAGAGGACCTGGAAGCACTCGTATTGGAAGAGTTGTTGACCGAGTAACTAGTAATGTGAGGAAGGAGGGGCCGTCATGCAACCATGTTGCGCAGCCCAAAGGGGACAAATTGCCGTCCAAGAAGAAGTTCCTTCAGTTGTTCTGAAACAGAGCGAGACTTTACTATATCCGGAACGAATGATGGATTTGGCAGGAGGCGATTTCCTAATGGGGACAGACGGGGACGAAGGATTCCGGGCAGATGGAGAAGGCCCTGTCCGAAAGGTGAAAGTCAATCCGTTTTCGATTGATCCATATACGGTGACCAACCGGGATTTCCAACAGTTTGTCAAAGAAACCGGGTATGTGACGGATGCAGAAAGATATGGTTGGTCATTTGTTTTTCATCTGCTCCTTTCCGAGGAAGAGAAGCGGAAGGTGACGACAGTCGTCCAGCAAACACCATGGTGGTTTGTCGTCGAAGGAGCGGATTGGGCGCATCCGGAAGGGCGGGATTCATCCATAACGGGGAGGATGGATCACCCGGTCGTCCACGTTTCCTGGAATGATGCGGATGCGTACTGCCGATGGGCAGGAGTGCGGCTGCCAACCGAGGCAGAGTGGGAATTCGCGGCACGTGGCGGGTTGGTCCAGAAACTATACCCTTGGGGAGATGAGTTGACGGCGCAAGGTACATACCAATGCAATATTTGGCAGGGGACGTTTCCAGATAAAAACACATGCGAAGATGGATATCTGGGTACTGCCCCAGTGGACGCCTACGAACCGAATGGCTATGGACTATACAATGTTGCCGGAAACGTATGGGAATGGTGTGCAGATTGGTTTTCCCCCCATCATGAACGGAGCGAAGTCCTTGTCAATCCAACGGGACCGCCAACCGGAGAGATGAAAGTGATGAAGGGCGGATCGTATCTTTGTCATGACTCCTACTGCAATCGTTACCGCGTTGCAGCACGGACGGGAAATACACTGGATAGTTCATCCGGAAATATCGGTTTCCGCTGTGTAAAAGATGACACTTCCAAGAAAGGGGGCATCTGCCCATTATGAGTGAACGATTTCCAGCTATTTTGCCACCGCTGTTCATGATTGCTTTCGGGATTCTCTTGCTCTTTATTATCCCGCAGCAAATTGCTGAAGTATCCGGCCAAGGTGTAGGACCACGGTTTTTTCCATACGTTCTGGCGTTTATGATCATTTCCATGAGTGTTGTCTCCTTGATTACCAATACGTTGCGAGATAAGGCAGTACAATCTATGGAAAGTACGGAAGCGGGAAAAGAAGACAAGAAAACCGGACGGGTTATCCTATCATTCACATTGCTCGTGTTTTGGGCTTTTTTGAATCCGATCATCGGCTTCGTTGTCACCACTTTCCTATTGACCGTCGCCTTGATGTGGACTATCGGAAGCCGTCATCTATTGAAAATGGGCCTGTATTCGGCAATTTTTACGTTCGTCATTTATTTAATTGCCAAATATCTACTATTACTATCCATTCCAACCGGAATTCTGTTGTAAGGAGGGACCAAAGATGAATGAACTACTAGGGAGCCTAATTCATGTATTCGCTTGGCAAAATCTATTATTCATGGTGATCGGGATCTTTGTAGGTCTCGTCGCAGGGGGATTGCCTGGCATCAGTGTGACGCTGGCCGTTGCGTTAATGATCCCCTTCACATTCGGGTTGCCTCCGGAAGCGGCGATTCTCATGTTGATCGGCGTCTATTGTGCGGGTACCTATGCGGGGTCGGTCGGTGCCGTTTTAATGAAAACGCCTGGAACAGCGGCTTCAGCTGCCACGGCGGAGGATGGCTTTGCGCTAGCACAGCAAGGGAAAGCTTCAAGCGCTCTGAATATGTCACTCTACGCTTCGGTGGCCGGCGGGTTGATCAGCGGACTGATCCTCTTATTTGCGGCTCCGCAAGTCGCCAAGTTTGCTTTGAATTTCGGACCGCCCGAGTATTTTGCCCTTGCTTTGTTCGGATTGACCATCATTGCCAGTATTAGCGGTAAATCGCTAGCCAAGGGGATTGTGATGGCTTGCCTCGGGATGCTTGTAGCTGTGGTAGGAATCGATTCAATTACAGGAAGTGCACGATTGACCTTCAATGTTACAACTCTTCTCTCGGGCATCAATATCGTTCCTGCGCTGATCGGATTGTTCGCTATCGCGGAGATTTTGCGTCAAGTGGAAAAAGGAGCGAAGTCCATATCCACGACGACCGAAGTGGAGAAGGAGAAATTCGGTTGGAATAATTTGATGCCCTATAAGAAAACCATTTTCAAGTCCAGTATCATAGGTGCCATCATAGGTGCCATCCCGGGAACAGGCGGGGCGATTGCCTCGTTCATCAGTGTGAATGAAGCAAAGCGGTCTTCGAAAACTCCGGAAGAATTCGGGAAAGGGAGCATGGATGCCGTAGCCGCGTCCGAATCCGGGAATAATGGAACGACGGGAGCTACCCTTATTCCTATGTTGACATTAGGAGTTCCGGGAGATGTCGTTACAGCAGTGTTGCTCAGTTCGTTGCTCATCCAGGGAATCCAACCGGGCCCGCAATTGTTTGAGACACACGGTCCGCTTGTCTACACCATTATGTTCGGTTTTATCTTGGTCAACATTTTGATGTTTTTCATCGTCAAATCAACGATCCGTTGGTTTTCAACTATTACGCTCATTCCGTCTTACGTGTTATTCCCTCTCATTTTCGTTCTTTGTCTAGTAGGATCCTATGCTTTCAACAATTCCATGTCGTCTGTGTGGATTGCTTTGGTATTCGGGGTGATTGGTTACATTTTACCGAAATTCGGATATCCCGTTATTCCAATGGTCATTGCCATCATTTTAGGGCCGATGGCAGAACAAGCATTTCGCCAGTCGCTTGTCATGTCGGGAGACAGTTTGCTCATTTTCATACAGCGACCAATAGCAGCAGTCTTTCTCGTCCTAGCATTCTTGTCGGCATTCCTGCCGATCTACAATCGATTCCGTCAAAGTAGCTTGGAAAAAAAGCAGAAGAAAAATCAGAAACATAAAGAACAGGCTGCCGCCATATAACCAAAAAGCTGTCATGAGAAATCGGATTTTCCATTTCTTCTGACAGCTTTTCTGCCATTTTAATTGACATTTCTAAATATTCATCATTTATGAGGATAAACAAAATTGATTTTCCTACATAGTGAGGATGATTGTGAAAATTCATTAAATTATACTGATGGTACTTAGCTGATAGGAATTTCAGCATACCTGCTTCTGCTTTGAAAGCGCTTCCAGAAGTGGGTGGTGAAAATTGCGGACTTTCCAGTGTATTGCGGGGTTCGGAAAACAAGAGGAGGTTTGAAAGCGGGAGAGATGCCGAGTGCCGTGTTTTAGAAAATGTTTTTTACACGATATAAATAAAAAATAGGGGGCTGGGTTCAAATGAAAAAGTATCTTAAAGCAAAGAGTTTAGCAGTTTTAGCCATGGTACTCACGTTGATATTGGTGGGCTGTGGTTTGGATGAGGAAGAGGGCAGTGCGGAATCAGGCAAAAAAGAAGAAGACGTCATCAAAGTCGGGGTCATCATTGCTGAAACAGGGCCTGCTTCCACACTTGGGAGCACGCAGGTCAATACGGTGAAGTTGCTGCAGAAGCAGTTAGATGAAGCGGGACCGATCGACGGCAAAAAAATTCAGCTCGTCAAACATGACTATGAAACGGATGATACAAAAGCGGTCGTTGCGATGGACAAACTTCTGTCCGAAGGGGTCGTGGCAGTTGTTGGTGCGACTCAGTCCAGCACATCGATGGCTATCATGCCAAAAGCCATCGAACACAAAGTTCCATTAATGACGGTTGCTCCAATTGAACAGAACAATGAGTATGTCTATAGCATGGCGCATAGCACTTCGGTAATTGTTACTCCGATCATCGAGTATTTGAACAAGCATAATATCAAGAAAGTCGGCTGGTTAAATGCAGCGGACGGCTTTGGGGTGGTCGGTCTTCCGGCGTTCAAAGAGTTGGCTGAACAAAATGGAATTGAAGTGGTAGCTCATGAGGAATTTGATGCAACGGCAACAGACATGACAATCCAGCTGACAAAAGTGAAGAGCAAGAATCCGGAAGCTGTCATTGTTTGGTCGAGAACACCAGGTGCTGGAATCGTGGCACGTAACTTTAAATCACTCGGCTTTGATATTCCTATGATTCAAAGCACTGCTGCAGCGAATCAAGGCTTTTTGGATCAAGTGAAAGATGACAATGAAAATGTCATGGTCGTCGGAAGTAAATTGAGCGTCTTGGACCAATTGCCGGATTCCGCACAAAAAGAGATGTTGCTTGCTTTCAGGGATGCGTATGCGGCTGACTTTGGCGGCGAGCCGGATCTGTTCGGAGCGCATGCTTTAGATGGAATTAATGTCGTAGTCGAAGCGATTAAAGCAGGAAACTATACTTCCGAAGACATCCAAAATTATTTACAAAATGACTTTGGCGAATACATGGGAGCGACAGGCACATTCAATTTCCAAGAGTCCCAGGCAAGCTCGCTTGCGGATGGGATCTCCGTTTTGGCGATTGAAAACAATGAGTGGAAGTATATCGAAGAATAAGAACGTCAGTCACACAATGGACCTATGGTAAACCTACCATAGGTCTCTTTCGAAAGGGGTTTCCATATGGACTTATTTATGCAGTATTTAATTACCGGGTTGACGGTAGGAAGCATTTACGCTTTACTGGCCGTCGGTTTCGTGACCATTTATAACGTCACGGGCATCTTGAATTTGGCACAAGGCGAATTTGCTATGATTGGCGCCTTGTCCTGTGTAACGTTTGTCAATCTCGGCATTCCGATTCTCGGTGCCATTCCATTAGCGATTTTATTGACAGCGCTCATCGGTTTCGGTGTGGAACGGTTGGCCATTTTTCCGGCCAGGAATGCAACGACGATTATCCTGATCGTCATTACATTAGGAGTTTCGATCTTTTTGAAAGGGATGGGCCTGATCATTTGGGGAACATCACCCAAACCGTTGCCATCCGTTATTGAAATGAAACCGATCCAGTTCATGGGGGCGGTCATTAATCCGCAAAGTATCTTTATTTTTGCGGTTCTCATCATTTTATTGGTCGTGCTCTATTGGTTTTTTGAGAAAACGTTCATTGGCTCTGCTTTAAGAGCGAGTGAGAAAAATCCGCGAGCCGCCAGTTTGATGGGAGTTAATATCAATACGATGTCTTCGTTGGCCTTTACATTGGCGGCTGCGCTTGGTGCCTTGGCAGGTGTCATGATCGCCCCGTTAACAGATGCCACGTATGAAATGGGCTTTTTCATTGGAATCAAAGGGTTTGTCGCAATGATCTTCGGCGGCATGCATAGCATCCCGGGAGCAGTGGCGGGCGGCTTGTTGCTAGGAATTATCGAAGCCTTTTCGGGCGGTTATATTTCAACCTATTATAGCGATGCCATTGCGTTCGCTTTCTTGCTATTTGTTTTATTCTACAAACCGAATGGATTATTTGCGACTGCTACGGGTGAACGGGTATAGAAAGGGGGATGCGGAACTATGGTAAATATCGATAATCTATTATACGGAAGTCGCTGGAAAGGGTTTTTAGGGTTGATGGCAGTTGTGTTGGTCCTGCCACTTTTCATCCGTTCCCAATATCTCTTCACGCTGTTAATCCTAATCGGGATCTATTGCATCATAACGATCGGGTTAAGTTTGCTGATCGGCTATGCAGGACAAATTTCAATCGGACATGCTGCATTCTTTGGCATCGGCGCGTATACGTCGGGCATCTTGACGGCAAAGTATGATGTATCCGCTTGGCTTGCCATGGGCATTGGAATGGTCGTGACTTTCATCGTTGCGTACCTGATCGGCATCCCGATTCTGCGATTGAAAGGTCATATTCTTGCTTTGGCCACCATTGCTGTGAATATCATCGTCTATACATTAATGCTTGGCTTGAGTAAGTATACGGGCGGTGCGGGTGGATTGGTCGGCATTCCGAACTTGTCGCTGTTCGGTTTGAATTTAGGCAATCAACTCTTTTTCTACTTTTTCGTGTGGGCCGTCGTCGCCTTGGTTATCCTGTTTTCATTGAATATCATCCGCTCCAATGTCGGACGTTTATTGCGCAGTATCCATGACAGTGAAATTGGAACGGAAACATTGGGCATCAATTCGGCGAAATATAAAGTGCTGATTTTTGCAATCAGTGCCGTTTTTGCATCGTTGGCAGGAAGCCTCTATGCCCACTATATTAACTTTATCGCCCCACCGACATTCTATATTACGTTTTCCATTCTGCTATTGGTTATGGTCATGGTCGGCGGTGTCCATTCCATTTGGGGAGCCATGATCGGCACCGCAGCAATCATGTTTTTGAATGAACTCATCCGCTTCGTCGGACATACCTATTTCAACATCGGCGGAGAGGTAGAAATTGTGGTGTACGGACTCATTATTGTCATTGTCATGATCTATATGCCAAAAGGGTTGATCGGTGTGTTGGACTCTTTGAGGAAAATGGTGTGGAAGAGTAGGAAGAAAGAAAATGTCATTCCTGAGGAAGGTGTCAACTAATGAGTAAGCTCCTGGAAGTGAAAGGCTTAACAAAGCGGTTTGGCGGCGTTGTGGCGGTCAATGACGTCAGTTTCACGGTCGGCGAAGGGGAAATTGTCGCAGTGATCGGACCGAACGGCGCGGGGAAAACCTCGCTGTTCAATATGATTTCTTCGTATTCCACACCGACGGAAGGCGAGGTCCTGTTCAAAGGGGAAAAATTGACGGGCAAAAAGGTCTATGAACTGGCGAAGCTCGGTATTTCCCGGACCTTCCAAAACTTGCAGATCTTCAGCAATATGACGGTCTTGGAGAACGTCATGATGGGAACGTATGTAGATCTGAAAACGAATATTTTCGGCGCAGGCTTCCGTTTTCCTAGCGTCAAGCGCAATGAAGAAAAAGCGTATCGTATCGCAATGGATGTCCTGAAGATGGTTGGGCTCGAACCGTTGAAGTTTGAACAGGCGGGCCAGCTTTCCTATGGCCAGCAGAAAAAGTTGGAGTTCGCACGTGCCATTGTTTACAAGCCGTCGCTTATCATGTTGGATGAACCGATGGCTGGATTGAACGACGCGGAAACCAATATGATGGCAGGCTATATTGCGGATTTGAAAAAGCAGGGACATTCTTTTTTATTCGTCGAGCATAAGATGGCGACGATCATGGAGCTGGCGGACCGGATCGTCGTATTGGATTTCGGCTCCAAAATTGCTGAAGGAACGCCGGAGGAAATTCAAAAGAACGAAAAAGTCATCAGTGCGTATTTGGGCGAGGAGGCGGTGTAAATGTTTACAGTACGGGATTTAAGCACGAAAATCGGGAAAATCCAAATCCTGCATTCCCTCGATTTTCATGTGGATGAAGGGGAAATCGTATCAATCATCGGGGCAAATGGAGCAGGGAAAGGTACATTGTTAAACACGTTGGCGGGGCTGTATCCTTCCGCATCAGGCGAAGTGACGTTGCACGGGGAGAAGATCAGCGGGCTGCCTTCCCATAAAGTGGTCGGCAAAGGGTTAAGTCTCGTTCCGGAAGGGCGCCAAGTCTTTTCCAACCTTACCGTGAAAGAAAATCTATTGCTGGGCATGTATACGAAATATTACAAGGATAAAGAAAAGGTCAGTCAGAATTTGGACCAGATGATGGAAATGTTCCCTGGCTTGAAAAAGCACTATCACAATTTGGGCGGGAATATGAGTGGGGGCGAGCAACAAATGCTCGCCATTGGCAGGGCCCTTATGTCCAACCCGAAGATTATTCTGTTGGACGAACCGTCCATGGGCCTAGCCCCGAAAATCGTCAGCGAAATCTTGGAGATTTTATTGCGCATCAAAGAAGAGATGGGCACGATGGTCATCCTCGTCGAACAAAACGTCAAAGCCGCGTTGAAAGTGGCAGACCGGGCGTATGTCATGGACCAAGGGAAATTCATCCTGACCGGCACCAATGAAGAAATCAGTTCCAACGAACAAGTACGATCGGCTTATTTGGGGATTAAGGCGACGGGGTGATTCGTTTTGAGGTAGCATCGGAATGTTGTGAAATTGGGTAGGGACGTTTCGAAGCTGCATGGGAATGTTTCGAGGTTCGGCAGAAACGTTTCGAGGGCTCAAGCGAATGTTATGAAGTTAGGCGAAATCGTTTCGAAGTAAATATAGAACGTTGTATAGTTGAGTAATATCGTTTCGTAGCCATTTGTGAAGCGACCCGGAAAGTCAGGAAATTATGACTTTCCGGGTCGCTTTTTTCTTTGCTTCTATAAAAAAACTGCAAACGTAAAATAAACTAAAAGGATTTGTAATCAACTGTTACGTTTTCCCAGAAAAAACGTTTAGTTAACTAGAGATCAAATTTGGGGGCTGCCATGTTGCATGTGAAATTTATTCGAATATATGACGCGTATTTTGATGACATTTATCGATATGTCTACGTCAAAACAGGTAATAAGTGGGATGCGGAAGATTTGGTAGGTGAAGTGTTTCGAAAGGCCTTTGAAAAGTGCTCCTCCTTGGCTGAGCATCCGAATGAAAAGGCTTGGCTTTTTACGATTGCCAGAAATACAATCATCGATTTCTATAGGAAAAAGAAAAGTGTGCTAATCGGGGATCAGTTGGAGTACTTTGTGAGTCCGGTTGATTTTGAAGACCCCTTTGAGGGGGCGAATGAAAAAGAGTGCTTACAGAAAAGCTTGCCCCATCTGTCTAAGGAAGATCTGGAAATTACCCAGCTGCGGTATTTTGCCAATTTGAAATTCAAGGAAATGGCCATGATTTTAAATAAAGAAGAAGGTTCCCTTCGAGTCAAGTCGAGCCGCATTACAAAAAAACTAGGTATTCTAGTGAGAAAGTGTTTGGGGGAATCATAATGGAACAGGAGAAAATCGAAAACTATCTTCGCGAAATGCGTAATGAAATAGAGGTGGATGAACAATTAAAAAGGAAGCTACGCTCTTCATTCATGAAAAAAGAAGGAATGAAAAAGAATTCATGGCTTCCTTTCATAGCTGCGGCCATCTTGTTTTTAGCGGTTTTCTTGCCTAATCTTTCAACGAAAGAAGTCAGGGCCAGCTTGTTGATAGTGGGTAACGGCATTTCGTTTTTTGATATCGGAAGTGGAGAGGTTCTGGCGTATACGCATGTTGACGGCCGCTTGTATCTTTCACTGAGAGATCGGGGCATTTACCTGCATGAAAATGACGGTTTGAAGAGGATAACAGAACAGACTGCGGGTCGCTTTAGCCGGAATGCTGAAGGAGGCCATGTATTGTTCACCCAAAACGGGGATGTATTCCTTTTACAATTAGAGACGAATGAAATCGTGCAAGTAATGGAAGGCAACTACGGTGATCCTGAATGGAAAGACGAAGACCATTTTTATGTTGTGTCGGATCAGACCATTCTAGAAATCAACTTACAGACAAAAGAAGAGAAAGCCATCGTGAAAGGGGAACAGCCTTCATTTATTGCAAAAGATCAAAAACTTGTATTTCATCGGGATGGAAAGATCCTTCTATATGACTTGAAAAATGATAAAGAGGACATCGTCGATCACGGCAAGGATCCATCCACTTCACCTAACGGACATTATATATCGTACGTAAAGTCAAGTTCGGGAGTGGAAGATGTTTGGATCGCGGACAGTGATTTGGATACGAAGAAAAAATTGACTGCCAATCCGCCTCCACGATATGAATCCACAGAGAAGGCGATCTATCGCTATCAATCCCCAATTTGGGCCGGCGAGGAACGGCAACTGTATGTCATGAAAACGAGAATTGACGGCGAAAGTCAGCCAGTGCAGATTATGAAAATCGAGCTAAGCGTTGAAGCGATGACTGCGAAAGAAACCGTAAAAGGCTTCCTTCAAGCCCTTGTCGTTAGAGATGATGATTATGCAATGAGTTTAATGAAACATCCTCCTTCCTTTTTGACGTATTCGAACCCTCATCAAATCGGGTTTCAAATCGTAGAGATGGAAGAGCAACCGCAGTCGGCGACAGTTCAAGCCGAAGTGTATTGGACGGATACCGCACTGCCGTATTATCAAATCACAACATATGAATTTACCTTGGCGAAGGAGAAAGGACGATTTGTCATTGAACAGGTGAAAGAATTGCCGCAAATCAAGTTGTCTGCAAATGATCAAAATCAAGTTCAGTTGGTGAACGGTGACGATAAGGAAATCCTATTTTCTCTACAAGATGTTCCTCAAGCGTTTATTGCGGATGAAAACGTCCGTTTTAGTTCATTGGTCATCACTCCTGATGAAAACACGGTGCTTTTTAGTTTGCAAGGGGAAGAACAAGTTGCTGTCCTGGCATTTGATCGGGAAACGAAAAGTTTTACTTTATTAACAGCCATGGCGGATGCAACGGTGACACAATTGTCTCTCGACTCCTCTGGCCGTTATGTGGCGGCTGATACCTATACTAGTTCTTCTGAATCGAACGTGGCTCTGTTCGATGTAATTAAAGGTAAACAAATAGCGCAATTCACCAACGCAAATTCTGTGCTGTGGAGAGGCAATCAGCTTATTTTGCAGGAAGTGGCGGAGTCACATACATTGCTGTATGAATATGATCCTCAAAACAAACGCAAAAAAACATATTAATTGTTACGAATGGTAAGGTTCCTCGTCATATAAGTTGAAAGACAATGGGACCTTGTCAAGAAACGATACGAGGAGGATGTTGTACGATGTTGAAAAAAACCACTCTGTTAGGTACGGTACTTGCTTTAGGAATTACAGGCGCTTCCCTTTCATACCCTGTTCATGCTCAGCAGCCAACCGCTCCACTTGGAATTGCTGCCCAGCAAGAGAAAACGACTTTGGAAGAGCGGCTGCTTCGCTTGGAAGAAGGAATCATCCCGAAAAATCCCGATGAAACTGTCAGCCTATGGGCAAAAGCAGTGAAAGAACGAAACGGTGCCTTGCAATATGCACTGTTTGATAAAGTGGCGAAATCGAGCGCAGCCGCCACGTTTGAGCAATATCACTGGGTGACGGGGGCTTCCAGTCCATGGGTGGAAACATACCAAGTAATTCAAAGAAGAGAACATGAGGATAAATCACTGGAATATGTGGTGGAATTCGATGTTTATACGTCCTCCGGAAAAACGGGGAAGGATCAAGCGCGGCTATCACTCAGCAAACAAGGAGACAAGTGGGTGATCACAGGTCTTGGACCGGCATATGAAGAATCATTGGGTATTTGGAATACCCCCGAATCGATTAATGAAACGGCGTTTGATAAAAATTCGGAGCAAATGAAGACATATAAAAGTCAGCTAGGGTATGAACTTCATTTACCGAAAAATGTTATGGGCAAATTGAAGATGAAGGAAACGGTTTGTGAAAACGAAGAAGGGTCTCCTTCCTGCACGAATTTTTATTACCAAGATGCCAAAACGAAAAAACAGCATTTGCTAATGTCAATGATTCGGCTGACGAAAGAGCAAGAGACATCTGATTACTATCAGGATCATCCGTTTTTAAAATGGCTCGGTAAGGACGAAAAGGGATCTTTTTATCAAATCTTCCCGAGTGAGCATCCTTATGGTGATGAAATGAATTCCCCGCAAGGGACAGAATGGAGTCATTTGGTTGAAGTGTTGAAAGAGCGCCGCATTGTTGTCTCTGGGAAGTGATTTGGAGACGTTGTGAATTTAGGCGGAAATGTTTCGAAGTAGGGTAGGGACGTTGTTAAGTTCGGTGG
The DNA here is from genome assembly GCF_047228905.1 of Sporosarcina sp. 179-K 3D1 HS. Taxonomy (NCBI): domain Bacteria; kingdom Bacillati; phylum Bacillota; class Bacilli; order Caryophanales; family Caryophanaceae; genus Sporosarcina; species Sporosarcina sp. 179-K 3D1 HS. The sequence goes on along the minus strand of NZ_JBFEGI010000005.1, from coordinate 66,796 downwards.
AAACGTTTTGAGGTAGGGCAGGAACGTTGTTAAGTTAGATGGAAACGTTGCGAGGTAAGACAGGAACGTTTCGAAGTTTAGCTTGTACGTTGTGAAGTCACTAGGAGCGCTTAGTCAATATCAATAAAAAGGAGACCCGCAGGACATGGGATCTCCTTTTTGATTTACACAATATATATCGTATTGCCTTCAAGTCCAAGCACCGTATGTCCCGATTCAACAATGTCGAGCAGAGGTTGGAAGAGGTCGGCCTCAGCTATGGCAGCGGTGCAAACCATGACACTGATATACATGGCATTGCCGACGAGATAGCTGATCGCTTTTTCTTCGGTCCCCTGTTTGAACGCGCCTGCATAGGCAGGGTGGAATACGGCTTCCGGCAGGGCGTCGACCATTGATTCCAATAACGCAGTCCGTTCCTTTTCGTCAATCTTGTTCTTCAACTTGTCTGGAATGTCTTTAAGCACTTGCCAGACATCGCTGTTGTCGAAAGTCAGTTTTCCAATTGTTGCCGCGATGTCTTCCTTGGCCACCCATTTCACATCAAATTGCTCAACGCCCAATGCCTCGACGAATTGCCGCACCTGCTGTTCCACAGCTGCATCTGTAGTCCCGATCTTGTCAAACCAATCCAGGGACGTCAGTTTTTCCGCAAGGCCGGTCAACGATAGCGCTTCCGGGCCGTAGGTTTCTTCTTTGAATTGTACAGTCATCTTGCATGCAGCCTCCTTCTTAATATTTAGTCGTCAGTTCAGGTGGGCCGAATTTTGGTCCGTATGGGCCTTCGTCAAGCCAGCGTCCGAGTCTTGGCACGATCGAGACAAGGGAAGCTGCGAGTTCGCGCTTCATGTTCATCTCCGGTGAATCGCCTTGGATATGGTGAAGGGCTGTTGTTGAACCATCGCGATTCCAAAGGGCGGCGATTCTCCGTTCTGTTGCCGCTGCATCGATTGCATCCCGACGCCGTTCTTCATTGTCCGCTTGGAGTGCTGCCTGGATGCCGCGCACCGCAATGATGGCGTCCGGAACACCGGAATTCAATCCGCGTGCGCCGAATGGGGCAAATAAATGGGCCGCTTCCCCAGCCAATAGCACGCGACGTTTTTCATCGGTGAATGAATCCGCAACGACTTGGTGGAAACGGTAAGAGGAGACCCATGTGATTCGCTCCGCATATTTCGGGTCCATCACTTTCGGAAGCCATTCCTTCACGCCTTCGATACTCGTAAAGTCCTCTTCCTTGTCATCTGCCAACAGTTGCAAGTCGATTCGCCAACCGCCTTTGAATGGGACATGTAGAACGTTCCGATGTCCCATGGCCGGATGTTGGTAATGAAAGACCCGTTCTACCGGAAGCGGGTTCTCTTCATCTTCCGTCACATCGACGACGAGAAACGTATCGTGAGTCCGTGGTCCTTCGAATGTCAATCCAGCTTCTTGTCGGACAACTGAACGAGCCCCATCGCAACCGATTACATATTTGGCATCCCAGACATCGCCGGAAGCCGTTGTCACTTTGACGCCGTCCTCGCCGATATCCAGTTTTTCTACCGGCTGTCCATAGACGAATTGGACGCCCGCTTTTACGCATGCTTCGTACATATGTTTCTCGATCTCGTGCTGATGAAGGGATGTGAAATGCGGCAAGCGGTTCGGATCTTGCGTATCCGTCACGCCATAGTGGCGGACGTACACTTCTTTTCCACGATATAGCGTCCGTTTGACCGGCCAAATAATCCCGTTTCTTGCCAATGTGAAGCCAAGTCCTTTCGACGCTTCTTCCAATAACTTCAATGTGGCGCTATGCAGGTAGATCGCCCGGCTTCCTGCGCGAGGAGCGTCCTTTTCTTCCGCTTCGATGACCACACATGAAATGCCACGGTTTTGCAGGGTGAGCGCCGCTGTCAACCCGACCGGGCCAGATCCTACGACGATAACTTCAACGTTTTTTCCCATTTAAAAAACTCCTTTAGCTCGTTTTTTCTTCTGGCTTGATTATAACGGAGTTAAAGAAGTGGAAAAATAGAGTTGTTCTTCTATGCGGAACAGTAGAATATAAATTATTGAATTGAGTTAATAGTTCAAAATTATTACTGTTACTGATTCGGTTTATCCTGACTCTTACCCGTAAAACCCTAAATGTTCGGAAATTTCTTTTGCCGCGTCCATCACTTTTGCAATCAGTTCCGGGAACTTTTCCGGAGTAATAGTCGAAGTGGAGCCGATGATTGCGAGAGAGGAGACGACATGATGGGAGTAATCCCGGATGGGCGCTGCGATTCCCATGAATCCTTCGTAGAACTGTTCGACCGATATGGCGTATCCTCTCTCCCGGATGAGTTCTAATTCTTGTAGTATCTCTTCACGTTCCGTCAATGTCTTGGTTGTATAGGGATACAATGGGTTGGACAACACGCGTTCAATTGTTCTTTCATCTTGAAAAGCGAGAATGCAAAGTCCTTCCCCCGTACAATGGATTGGATTTTTCCTGCCGATTGAAGTGATGAGCCGATTTTGCCGCTCGCTCTCTTTCCGGAACAGATACACGACTTCATCGTTCTCCAATAAGCAGATATGGGCTGTTTCATTCACCTCTTGGACCAGCTCGCTGACTACTGGAAAAGCCTCCCGATACATTTCCCTATGGGTGGATACGACCCCGCCTAATGTTAAGAGCGATAGGCCTAGTCGATATTTTCCACTTCTTGGGTTTTTGGACAGGAATCCTTCTTTCACCAACAAGGAGGCCGTCCGATGGGCTGTGCTTTTCGGGACGCCGATTTGTTTTGCAAGGCTCGTCAGCCCGATCTCGGTCTGTTTGGAATGAAATAATCGCAACATGCGCATGGCGTTTTTAACGGACGTGATCATATATTTGTCTGTCGATGTCTGCGTCATCTTCCCCTCTCCTCCTCAAAGAGTTTTTTCCGCAGTTTGACCAGATTGGATACCCGTCTTGCTGTTGTCACCACTTCCTCCACGCATTTTCGTTGTGCTTCCATTGCCTTTAACCGATTGACAGGACCGGTAATATTGACGGAGGCCATGACTTCATCCTGACTATTGAAAATAGGCGCCCCGATCGAAATGACATTGTTCTCGAAGCCTTGATGATCGATGACATAGCCTAAGCGCCTGACCTCTTTTAATTTATCCCGCAATTGCTGAGGTTCCGTAATCGTATGCTCGGTAAACTTTACTAAGGGTCCAGATAGTATTTCATCTACCACTTCGTCCGTTTCAAAAGCCAAAATCGCCTGCCCGGTGCTTGTGCAGTGAACGGGATTGCGGCGTCCGATATGGGTCGTCACATGAACGGAATACTCATTTTCGATCTTTTGTAAATAAATGACCTCGTGTCCTTCCCGAATGGCCAGATGGGAACTCTCCCCAGTTTTTTCTGTCAGCGCATTCAGGATGGGGGTGGCTTCTTTCACGATGGGTAATTGGGAATTCACGATATTCGTCAATGCCAAGACCGAAACGCCGAGACTGTAGTGGTTCGATTGCGGATCTTTATAAACGAACCCTTCACTGGCCAATGTCGAAAGCAACCGATGTGCCGTGCTTTTGGCGATATTCAATTCTCCCGCAATATCGACCACCCGCAGTTCAGGCTGGTGCATGGAAAAGGTTTTCAAAATACGCATTGCATTTTCAATGGATGAATTCCGTTGAAGGACTTGTTCGGTTTCCATGAAAATCCCCCTTTTGTAATCAGTTAAGAATGAATTATCAGAAGATATATAAAATACTTGTATTTTGTTCCATATAGAAGAACATGAAGCTGTGAATGATAAAACCATCATACTAAGATTGTCAGTACACACGCAAATAAGACAAAATTGTGAACTGCTAAGGAGTGTGGAACATGTCAGGGATATCATATGAATTGAGCGTGCAGTGGGGGGATACGGATGCGGCAGGCATTGTATTCTATCCAAACTTTTATAAATGGATGGATCAGGCGACGCACCATTTCTTTACATCAATCGGATTTGCGACTTCCACTTTGATGAGGGAAGAAGAAATTGGATTGCCTCTATTGGAAACGAACTGTAAGTTTTTTCAGCCGCTTGTATTTGAAGACGCTATTGTCATCCGTACATCAGTCGCAGAAATTCGGGATAAAGTCTTTAAACTTCAACACCGCTTTTACAAGGAAGATGAGCTGGTGGCAGAGGGAAGCGAGGTTCGTGCATGGACTTCGTTTGGCGGAAAGAAGCCGAAAGCGGTTTCTATCCCTGGAATTATCAAGGAGAAAATGGTCGCTGCTGAGTCCAGTGCAAGCAGAGTACGGGCATTAGTTTGCTAAAAAAATTACAAAGGATGGGATCGTATGATTATAGAAAGCTCTTCTCCAAACAAATTACAACAGGGCCAACTTACTAAGCTAAATGAGTTGCTTGCGTTTGCCAAAGGGCAAAATGCGTTTTATCAGAACAAGTTGGAACAGGTGCAATTGCCGCTTTCATCGTTGGAACAATTGCGGGAACTTCCTCTTACGCTCAAGCAAGAGTTGGTGGAGGACCAAAAGAGCAACGGTAAATACGGCAGCAACCACTCTTATTCTCTTACGGACTATATCCGTTACCACCAAACATCGGGAACATCTGGATCCCCGCTGAAAGTGCTGGATACGGCTGAAAGCTGGGCGTGGTGGGAAGATTGCTGGTTGGAGGTGTACCGTTCCAGTGGCGTCACAAAACAGGACCGGGTATTCCTCGCTTTTTCATTCGGACCGTTTATCGGGTTTTGGGCAGCATTCGAAGCAGCCAAGAAAAACCGTTCCCTCGTCATCACGGGAGGGAGCCAATCCACGAAAGAACGCTTATACTGCATGATGGAAAATGAAGCGACGGTTCTCCTCTGTACGCCAAGCTACGCACTGCATCTGGCGGAAGTGGCGGAAGAGTTGGGAATTGATATAAAAAATAGTACTATCACTAAAATTATTACAGCGGGCGAGCCGGGTGGTTCTGTACCGTCTACTCGGAAGCGGATTGAAACGCTTTGGGGAGCGAAACTATTCGACCATGTCGGCATGACCGAGATGGGGGCGTATGGATATTCTTGCTCCGAGCAGAAGGGAATCCACGTCAATGAAGCTGAATTCATCGCCGAAGTGCTGGATCCGGAGACGTTGGAACCGGTTGCCGTCGGGGAAAAAGGAGAACTGGTGCTCACCAATTTGGGTCGCTACGGCTATCCGCTCATCCGCTATCGGACGGCGGATGTCGTGTTGAATTCTGAAGAAGTTTGTGCCTGCGGCAATCCATACAAGTTTTTCCCTGGTGGGGTATTAGGCCGTGCAGATGACATGGTCGTCATTCGAGGCATCAATATCTATCCTTCTTCAATCGAGGCAATTGTCCGGGAGTTCGCTGAGGTGAAGGAGTTTCGGATCGTCTACTACACAGAAAACGGGATGGATCAGATTAAAGTGCAAGTCGAAACCGACGCGGACTTACTGGCCGAATTGGCAACCCTTCTACGGGATCGCGTCGGGCTTCGGATTGCTGTTGATAAAGCGGAAGCGGGTTCTCTTCCACGTTTTACAATGAAATCAAAACGGGTGCTGGATGAGCGGGTGGATAGAGGTTAAAAAGGAGTACTGAAATGTAAACGATTACAAGAGATTTTCAACTAGAGGAGGACAACGATGGCTACTGCAGCAAAACCGTATTACCGTGTTTGGGGATTATTATTTGTCGGATGGTTTATTTCCTATTTTGACCGGACAATTACTGGGCCGATTGTTACTTGGATGATTGAAAATGATGTCGCCTTTCTTGCGTCCGTCGACAATCCATATGCACTTGGGGGGCTATTAGGAAGTTTGTTCTTTGTTGGATATATGCTGACTCAATTTCCAGGTGGGTATTTCGGCGACAAATTTGGCTATCGGAATATGATTTTGATCAGTGTTTTCTGGGCAGGGGTTACGACATTGCTCACTGGACTGTTCAATGGTCTCTTTCTGTTCATTGCCCTTCGAGTATTGACGGGGCTTGGGGAAGGTATCCTCTATTCCAACGACCGTTCATTCATTGCCCAAGTGACACCGCCCAAAAAGATGGGATTGGGTATGGGAATCGTCATCAGCGGTTTGTCAGTCGGTTTGACGGCGGGTCTGTTGGTCACGCCTTATATGATAGAAATGTCGCGCGGCTTTCTTGGGAATGATGCCTGGAAAGCACCTTTCTTCATTTTAGGTACGTTGACGATTCTAATCGGTTTTATCCTGAAGAAGTATTTGATCAAAACGGAGGAACGTGGACCCTCTGATGTGAAAATGGCTTTGCTCAATATCGGCCGCTATTCTCTCTTCTTTCTCGCCATTATATTGGGTGTATATTATCTAGCAGACTTCTTCAGCCTGGGTGAAGTGAATATCGCGATTATTTTTACTCTGTTCGCTTTCGTGTTCATCGCCTATATTTATAAAACGAAAAAAGAAGTGGCTCCTGTATTGCGGAATCGCAATCTCATTCTCTTGTACTTGTCTGCCATTCCAATTCTTTGGCATTTATGGTTTTACGGATTTTGGTCCGTGTCCATTGTGAAAGAATTTGGTGGTGGCGGTTTCTTGGCTGCCGCCCTCATCGCTTCTTTCAACGCGGTTGCCGGCCTGATCGGCTTTCCGTTGGGGGGAGCGATTTCAGACCGGGTGGCCCATAAGGAGAATGGGCGCAAAAACGTTCTTGTCTGGTTAAGTGTCGGGTTGACCATTTCCGTTTTCGTCTTTGCCTTTTACATGGTCAGCGGCAAGAACAATCCAGTCATCATGTCGACCATCCTCTTTGTCTCCGGCTTGTTATTTTTTGCGGTACAAGCTGTTCAACACGCCATGGTGACCGAATTGGCCACGGAAAAGCAGAGAGGTTCGGCATTTGGCATGTGGAATCTTATTGCAGAAATCGGTGCTTTGTTGTCTCCCGTCATTTCGGGAGTTCTCCGGGACAGTACAGGCGGTTGGGGCGCGCCTCTATTTTTAGATGCGATTTTACTGGGAATTAGCTGTCTTCTTATTGTCTTCATCGGCCAGACGCGGTCTGTTTCGCTGAAACATTCTATTCAGAAACCAATATGACCTATTGCAGGACACCATGCTGCCAACCTTCTTGAAATAGCGGGGACACAAAAAGCAGTATCAAGCATTCGTTTGCCTGATACTGCTTTTTAGTTGGATGTTATCCTTTGTACCCGAAAATGGCAGAAATCTCTTTTTGTTGCTCCACTAAATACTGGCTCAATGGCTCGTCCGAGGAGGTCGGGATGTTATCTGAGAAGCCGACGACCGTGATGGAACCGACGAGCTTTTCATTATAAGTAAGAATGGGAATTGAAACAGAAGAAACGGATGCAATCAGTGGTTCCCGGGCGAACGCTATTTTGTCAGCAAAGATGTTATGTCTCTCTTCTTCGCTCAGGGGAGTGGATGGTTCTTGCCCTTCCCGTTGTCTAAACTGTTTTTGGCTTTCCAAGAAAGTGGTGAAAATCTTACCGGACGACGACTGCTGTGGCAGAAGCGTCCCGATTTGGGCACCGATGTTCAGCACTTGATCGGAGTTCCAGATTTTTGCCACAATCGGCCCGTCGATGCTCCAAACCGCAAAAAGGGTCGAACATTTGGAATGCTGGCTGATTGTTTGCAAATAAGGCGTGATGAGCGCAACCGTATCTTCATTCCGGATGGCAGCCGTGCCGTATTGGATCAGTTTATTGCCAAGATGGTAAAGTCCTGTAGATTTATCACGGAATAAAAGCTCCAGGTGGACGAGCGTGTTCATATATTTATATAAGTTACTTTTTGTAATCCCCGTTTTTTCTTGTATATCTGAAAAGCTCATCGGCAATTCATTCTCTTTAACAACGTCGACTATTTTAATTCCAATCTGCAAGGATTGAATCATGGAACCACTTTTAACAATTTCCACTATGTTGTTCCTCCCAATAATTTCTTAATCTACTGTTCAGTATAGGTAATCCTCCGATGCAATACAAAGCTTTATTATAACCACCCCTTTGAGCTAACAGAAATTTAAGGAAGATTGAATATTGACATTTCCCTTTGAACTATAATATTATATTCATAGTGAACATATTATCAAATAGGTATAAAAAGTGAAAGGAGTTGTTTTGTTGAAAAATTCCTTATCATGAGAACTTTTGATGCAGCAAATTAATAATCGGGTTGCTGTATCAATTCATCCATTAGAAAAATGAAGGCGTTTTCGTAGGGGTAAGTGAACTAAAACTATTGATAAAACAAAGGAGATTCCAATGAAACTAATTACATTTACGACAGCAGGTCATTCACGTATCGGAGCAGTTGTGGAAGAAAACAAAGTGGTGGACTTGAACTATGCGTACCAAGCTTTATTAAAAAACCAGGAAAAGTACCGTTATAAAGAGATTGCAGAAGCTTACATTCCTGCAAAGATGGAAGAGTTCTTGCAAGGCGGAAAAGAAAGCATGGGATTGGCGCAAGAGGCACTGGCATTTGCTCTTGAGAATCCGGACAGCTTCGAGCACCAACTAATCTATGAAAAATCAGCAGTCAAAGTAGAAGCGCCAGTAACAGCACCTGGAAAGATGATTTGCGTGGGGCACAATTACCGTGAACATATCTTGGAAATGGGCCGTGAAATCCCTGAATTCCCGGTTGTTTTCGCGAAATTTGCCAATACGGTAATCGGGCCGGAAGATGACATTCCATTTCATCCGATTTCAGAACAATTGGATTACGAGGCGGAATTTACATTCGTCATTGGGAAACAGGCCCGCAATGTATCGGAAGAAGATGCACTTGATTATGTAGCTGGTTACACCATCGCAAACGATGTCACATACCGTGATATTCAACGCCGTACACTCGAATGGCTGCAAGGGAAATCAGTGGACGGCAGTGCGCCGATGGGACCTTGGCTTGTCACAACTGACGAATTGACAGATCCATCCGGCTTGGATGTTGTATTGACAGTGAACGGGGAAGTACGACAAAAAACGAATACTGCGAACCTTGTCTTTTCCGTACAAAAACTCGTTGCATTTCTATCCAACCTGATGACGCTTGAGCCAGGAGATGTCATCTTGTCCGGAACGCCGGGTGGAGTAGGGGTAGCAATGGACCCACCTACATTCTTAAAAAACGGCGACGTAGTACGAATTGAAATCGACAAAGTTGGTGTACTTGAAAACCGTGTAGCTTTACAAGAAAAAGCAAGCTTAGTGTCGACAGCTACAGATTGATCCTATTTTGCTTGGGTCAATAACAATTGAAAATGGAAAGGAATGTGAAGAAGATGGCAGAACAAAGCGTGGATGTTCAAGAGTTCATGAAGAGTGATACGGTGAAAGACTTTACGAGAGATATCCAGCAATATAATCTCGGCCCCTTGTGGGAAGCAATTCCTGAAATTATGAATAAAACCCCGAAGCCGCATGCAGAAGCGTACCTATGGAGCGCGGAGCTATTGCATAAAAAATTGATGGAAGCTTCGGAGATCTTTACGCCAGATCGCGGAGGAGAACGCCGTGCAATTTATTTCCAAAATCCGGGCTTGACGTATCGCCAGCCGTGGGGATGGGCATCGACGACCCAAACTTTGTATGCGGCAGTCCAATTGCTTCTTCCGGGGGAGGAAGCGCCATCCCACCGCCACTCGCAAAGCGCCCTCCGTTTTATCTCGGAAGGGGAAGGGGCGTATACAATCGTTCAAGGCGAGCGAATTTATATGCAGGAAGGGGACTTCCTCATAACGCCGAAAAACTTGTGGCACGGGCATGGCCATGTGGGTGACAAACCGATGATCTGGATGGACGCTTTGGATATTCCGACGATCTATTCAATCGGTGGAACGTTCTTCGAGCCGTACGAGGATGGCCTCCAACAACCGAATGTGCCGGACAACTTCTCGGAACTCCGTTATGGCGGCGGCATGGTCCGCCCAGTCGGCGATGACAAATATACGGTGGCACCGCTTGCGAATTACAAATGGAGCCGTACGGTAGATGCGATCAAAGGCTTGATGAAGTTTGATCCGGATCCGAACCACGGTTTTGCAATCGAATATATTAATCCATCAACCGGGAAATCGGCAAATCCGACGATGGGCTCGCGGATGCAGTTCCTGCCGAAAGATTTTCACACGAAAGCTCTTCGCCATACGCATTCAACGATCTATCATGCTCACCAAGGTTCCGGTTACACCGTGATCAACGGCATACGCTTCGACTGGAAAAAAGGCGATTATTTCGTCGTGCCAAACTGGGCTTGGTATGAGCATGTTGCGGCAGAGGATTCCTATCTATTCTCCGTCAATGACTTACCGATCATGGACCGGTTCGATCTGGAACAAGAAGAAGTGTATGAAGCGAACAATGGTTTCCAAGAAGTGACGGGCGAATTCAAAGCAGCATTCCGATAAGGCATTCTAGATTCCCCGGGGAGGTCCCTTGTAAAGACAGGTGGACCCCCTTCTTTTTATTCAACATTTAGCATGGTAACTAATTTTAACAACTTGGAGGTTAACCCCATGGGAAATAGTAAAAGCAATCCATTCATCGTAGTCGGGGGAGGAATTGGTGGACTGGCCACTGCACTTGGTCTTGCGCAAAATAATCAATACGTGAAAGTGTTGGAACAAGCGCCTGGTTTTTTGGAAATCGGAGCAGGGATCCAGCTGGCGGCAAATGCAACCAATGTGCTGCAGCGCCTCGGTGTAATGGAGCGTATTCACGATATCGCAGTCTTCCCGAAAAGGCTCGTATTGATGGATGCGTTCACTGGTGAAGAACTATCCGCATTGGATCTAGGGGATGTATATAAAGAGCGCTATGGTGCTCCGTATATCGTTTTGCACCGTTCGGACCTTCATAAAGCACTGTATGAAGCTTGCTTGGAAAACCCTTATATCGAATTGCATACAGACCATTCCATCGTTAAAACCGAGCAGGACGGCGAGCAAGTGACTGTCACAGCGGCAAACGGCAATGTCCATACGGGAATGGCAGTTGTCGGCGCAGACGGCATCTGGTCCAAAGTTCGCCCGCTGTTCAGCGATGACGAGCCGGTCTGTTCGGAATACGTTGCATACCGTGGTGCTATCCCAATGGAAGAGGTGACAAATATAGGAAATTTGGACGATGTTTATATGTGGATCGGACCGAATCTTCACCTCGTTCAATATCCGGTTCGCCGCGGCGAGCTGTATAACCAAGTGGTTGTGTTCAAAAGTAAACAATACCGCAAAGAGATCGAGAAAACGGACGACTGGGGCACGCCGGAAGAAATGGACGAAGTGTTCTCGGGAACTTGCGAGCTTGTGCAAACCGCGATTTCCTTCATCCAACGTCAGAGAAGATGGCCGATGTATGACCGTGTTCCGATCAATGACTGGACAGATGGCCGTGTGACGCTATTAGGCGATGCTGCACACCCGATGCTGCAATACTTGGCGCAAGGCGGTTGTCAAGCGTTGGAAGACGCTGCCTATCTAGCTGATATGGTCGAGGAAAGCAGCACTGTGGAGGAAGCTTTTAAGAAATATCAAGAGGAGCGTATTCCAAGAACAGCCTACGTTCAGAACAGCGCCCGCATGTGGGGCGAAATCATCCATGCGGAACAACCGGAAACGATCTTGCTGCGCAATACCATTTTCGAAAACCGCACGTCTCAAGACTTTACGTTTATCGATCAATTCCATGGCTACAAAAACTATAAAACAAAAGTGAACAACAAAGGATAGCCAAAGCTTAGTACTATTCCTGATTCGAATCATCGGGAATAGTCTTTTTATTATTCGGAAACATGTTACACTAAATTGTGAGAATAGACGGAGAGTGGTGACTATTTCATGTCTGGAATTGTCAGGAATAAAGTCATACAACGATTAGAAAATCATTTACGGACCACTTCACGGCAATTAATCAAAATCGATACGGAAGAAGAAGCGATCCAGTTCTTGCTCAATTCATTCAAAACGGAATTATACTGTGATTTTGTCGGCGTCATCCTCGCCGAATCGGGAGAATTCATTCCTAAAGCATGGGCGGGGGAAGTGGGGGATATCCGGTTGTCGTTCCCGCTTCGGATTGAAGACTGTTCGTCCCGGCTGCTTACGCATAGTACGAAGGATAAGGAAACGGAAGGGCCGGAAACTTGTGCCTTGACCAAAGTGTTGAATGGATCGGAAGTGAAAACTTGGTTCACCGTCCCTTTGATTGATGGGACCAATAAATACGGGTTTTGCATCATCGGTTTTTTTACATACATTCCCCTCTTGGAAATGGATACGATTTTCGACGAATTCGGAAAGGATGTTGCCGTCTCGATCGGGCTGGCCAGAGCCAAGGACCACCAACTGAAAAAAGTGGAAGGGATCGAATGGATCAGTAAGAACTTGTCCATTAATAAGTCTTTGGAAGACAATATCCTGGAATTTACACTCCGTGCAGCGAAAGGGACGGATGCCGCCTCGGCCTGCATTTATTTATACAATGATAGTGAAGGGTGTTTCGATCTCCAATATCCGGTTTTTGGATGTTTTGCCCATACGAAGAAAATCGATATACGAGATAAAAACTTCTTGAAAGAATATTTTCCTTTTTTGGAGCAAGTGGGCGGATTGCAGCTGAGTATTCCAATCGTTGTCGATTTAAAGACAATCGGAGTCTTGCACGTCGAACATAAAAAAGGGGACTTGCTGTTCACGGAGGACGATGTGCAATCATTGAAGCTCCTAAGCGACCATATTGCCATCTTGCTCAAAAACGCCCAACTGTACCAAACTGAAAAAAATCATCGGGAACGATTGCAAGTCCTGCTGGATTATCAACAGGCGCTCGTCAAGGAAACCGTAGTCAATGATGGTTTCCAAGGCGTCGCGGATATGCTCGTCCAGTTATACGAGGACTCTGTCATATTATTGGACCGATTTTTCCGCCCGTTGTTTTATAGAATGGAAGGTTCTTCTGAAGAGGTCTTGGAACAATTTATGGAGGCGGCGGAAAGCAGACGGAGCACGGTGGAAGGTTTCCAGGTGACTCTTTCGGGTGGAGAGCATTTTTCCATTTGGCCAATCAATGGCGTCAATGCGTTATTGGGATATTTGGCGATTCAGATGGAGGGACAGGAGCTGGATGAATTCGACCAATTGACCATTGAATTGGCTCGCAATATCTGCTCCATTCAATTTATTAAACAAAAACTCGTCCTGGATGCCAATGAACAGGCGAAAGATACATTCATGGGCAAGTTATTAGTGGAAACGATTGAAGACGAAAAGAGTATCTTGCAATATGCGAATCTATTTCAATGGGATATGTATCAGCCGCATCGTGTCGCGACTTTGTCGATCACATTGGACGAGGATGAATTGGAAGGTTCTAATCTGCTGGAACAAAAAGCGAAAAAGACGTTGGCGTGGGAATATATCATGGATCGGGTTACGGCTAAATACCGGGGCATCCTGACCGCCACGTTCCATGAGAATTATTTATTCATCGTCCCGGTGGCGGAAGAGGACAACCGCAAACGATTTTGGAGAACCTTCTATAATAATGTAGAAGAAGCGGCTGCCAAAAGTCCGACCCACTGCACAGTCCATTTGGGAGTCGGAAGCAAAGTGTCCGAGGTCGAACAATACTACATTAGCTATGAACAGTCTCTCCAAGTGTTGAATGTCGTCCAGAATCGTTTCCTGTCCATTGGCTATTCGCTGTTTGAGGAGTTGGGGTCCTACACGCTTCTTTATCACCTCGACCATCCCGTCGTCGATATCTTCATGGACAGCCAACTCGGTGTTCTGCTCGACTACTCGGAAAGCAAGAATATCGACCTATTGAATACGTTGCGCGTCTATTTGCAAAACAACGGCAACGCCAAAAGCACTTCCGAAGAACTATTCATCCACCGCAGCTCGCTCATCTACCGGCTGGAAAAGGTGGAGGAGCTCCTCGGCGTTGATCTGAACGACTCCGAAGTCCGCTTTAACTTAATGATGGCGTACAAATTGTATGACATGAAGCGACAGGCGCTTTAGGAATACTAGACAGGCCTCTCTATGCGATGGCATTTCGGAGCATGCCTGTCTTTTTTCGTTGAAAATGACGGGAAAGCGAGATTGTATTCCTACACTTTGTAGATACTATTCGAATTGATTGAATTTTATAATGAGTATACAAATTAGAAAATTGAGGTGTATATCATGGCGATTCAAACAATTGGGATAGTCGGAGCAGGTTCCATGGGAAGCGGTATTGCCAACTTGGCAGCGCTGAATGGTTTTAATGTGATTTTGCGGGATATCGAAGACCGCTTTCTGGAAAATGGCATGAAACGGATCGCAGGCTTCATGCAGAAGAGTGTAGAGCGCGGCAAAATGACGGAAGACGAAAAAGAAGCGACGCTTGGTAGAATTCGAACTACTACAAACATGGAAGATTTCAAGGATGCTGATCTCGTCATCGAAGCCGTCATCGAAAACATGGACTTGAAAAAAGAGGTCTTTCAGCAACTGGATGAAATTACGCGGGATGAGGTCATTTTGGCAACGAACACTTCTTCCATGTCCATCACGGAAATCGCGGCGGCCACGAAACGCCCGGACCGTGTTGCCGGCCTTCATTTCTTCAACCCTGCACAATTGATGAAATTGGTCGAAATCGTTCGTGGCTACAATACAAGTGATGAAACAGTCGAGCAGTTGAAAGCGGTTGCAGAACAATTGAAAAAAGAATCTGTCGTGGTGAATAAAGACACACCGGGATTCATTGTGAATCGAGTCATGATTCCTCACTTCATCGAAGCTATTCGTCTGTTGGAAGAAGGCGTCGCCTCCGCGGAAGATATCGACAAGGCCGTAAAATTTGGATTGAACTATCCGATGGGACCTTTCGAACTTCAAGATTACGCGGGTGTGGACATCGGTTATTACGTCATGGAGTATTTCCAAAAAGAATTTGACGATACCCGTTTCGCACCGCCGTTGTTAATGAAGCAAATGATGCGGGCCGGCCGCGTTGGTAAAAAAGCGGGAGCCGGATTCTACGATTACGAATGATAAAGGAGTGCAGAGAGATGACATACGAACATTTATTGGTGGAAATCAAAGATTATGTGGCAACAATCACGATTAACCGACCTCCAGTCAACCCGTTGAACAGCGCGGTATTCAAAGAACTAGGTGATTTGATTGACCAATTGGATCAGAACGACGAGGTACGGGCTATCGTCTTGACAGGTAGCGGGGAAAAAGCGTTCGTCGCGGGTGCCGACATTAATGAAATGGCATCGTTGGACCTCGCGGGTATCAATCAAATGAATAAAATCTCACGCACCGTCTTTACGAAAGTCGAACAATCAACGAAGCCGATCATCGCGGCCATCAATGGATTGGCACTCGGTGGGGGCTTGGAGTTGGCACTTGCCTGCGACCTCCGCATCTCGACGGAACGCGCAAAATTCGCATTTCCGGAAGTGGGCCTCGGTATCATCCCGGGAGGGGGCGGCACGCAACGTCTCCAAAAAATCACGGGCATGGGTGTCGCAAAGGAAATGCTGTTTTTCGGTGACATGATCAGTGCGGAACGGGCGTATCAATTGAATCTCGTCAATAATGTCGTCCCGCAAGAAGAGCTACTCGCGACCGCACAAGAGTGGGCAGCCAAATTGGCTGCGAAGCCGCCGATTGCGCTTCAAATGGTGAAGGTGGCGGTGAATACGGGGAGCAATACCGATATCGACTCCGGATTGATCGTGGAAGCAGCTTGCTTCGGCAATGCCTTCTCGACCGAGGATCGGAAGGAAGGGTTGACGGCCTTCGTTGAAAAACGCCAACCGGTATATGCGGGTCGCTAATTAATCTATCGGCGGGTGACTGTGCTTTTGGATATCCAGCCGCCCGCCGTGTTTCATTTATAGCAAGCCTTGGACCAATAGATCTGAAAAAGGGGCTGGTACCGTTGGAAAAACGAGATGATGTAAGTGTATACGGTTTACTCGAATATGTAAGCAACGCAATGCCTGATGTCGAAGCGATCTATGATTTCATTACTCCCCGCAAGACATATAAGGAGCTCAAACAGGACGTTGATCGGTATGCGGCTGTATTAGTGAAAAAAGGAATCGAAAAAGGGGATCGCATCGCAGTTTCTTTGCCAAATTGGTATGAGACGGCTGTCTTGCTGTTCGCAGCCGGAAAGGTCGGGGCGATTACCGTGCCTTTTAACCCGGGGTACCGTTCGCATGAAATTACATATATTTTAAGAAACTCCACACCGAAAATTCTTTTTATTACAGATAAATTCCAAGATAACATGTCATATGAGGACGCGTATAAGATTGTTCCGACCATTGTGGGAGTGAAATTCTGGGACGAACGCATCGATTGCCTTGGGGACTGGCTTCAGGAAGAAATTCCAACTGTTCCGGAAGTGCCGATCGACCCGGCGGAGGATGTCTATCTCATCCTTTATACGTCCGGGACGACCGGCGATCCGAAAGGCGTCATGCTGACACATCGCTCTTGCGTCATGTCGGGTAATGTCGGGGCAAATCAGCTCCAATGCACAGAGAAGGATGTCTTCATCATTTCAGCACCTTTGTTCCATATTTTCGGCATAGCCATGAATTTATTCACCGCGACGGCGGCAGGGGCCCGGATGGTGCTGATCGAAAAATATAATCCGAAGCTCATTTTCGAAGTGACGGAGAAGGAAAGAGGAACCATCAAGCAAGCGGTGCCGACCATGTATTTGAAAGAGCTGGAATTCGAGGAATTCGACAAATACGATCTGTCTTCGTTACGGGCGGGCGTCGTGGCGGCTTCCCCCATTTCTCCAGATAAAGTGAAAGAGATCCGGAAAAAGTTCAATATCAATCTAATCCAAGCATTCGGCACATCGGAAACGGCCACAACGACAGTAGGTGCACTGGATGATCCGGAAGATAAAATCCTCAACACGTTAGGTCGTCCGATCAAGGGTGTGGAGATTAAAATCGTCGATGCCAACCGTGTGGAAGTCCCTGCAGGCGAAGTCGGTGAAATTGCAATTCGCGGCGTGACGAATATGAAAGGATATTACAACATGCCCGAACAGACGGCCAAGGTGGTGGACCACGAAGGCTGGTACTATTCAGGCGATTTAGGTAAGGTGGATGAGGAAGGCTATCTCACTTTCGTGGGACGCCAGAAAGAATTGATCATCCGTGGAGGGTTCAATATTTACCCGCAGGAAATCGAGAACCTCATCATGCAGCACCCCGCAGTCGGCACAGCCATTGTCATCGGATTGCCTGATAAAGTGCTCGGAGAAGTGGTTTGCGCAGTCATTAAATTATTGCCGAATGAAACCTGCACCGAGCAGGAGATTTTGGATTATTTGAAGAGTAAAATCGCGACCTATAAGCTGCCGAACCATGTCCGTTTCACGGACGAGTTTCCGCTGACCCCGAGTGGGAAAATCCAGAAGATGCGTGTGAAAGAGCAGATCTTGAATGAAGGAAGCATCCGCGTATAAGGAGGAATGAAAATGGCGATCGACTATAGATTTAAAGTGAGATGGGGAGACACCGATCCGGCAATGATCGTGTTCTTTCCTAATTTTTATCGCTGGATGGACGAAGCGACCCATGAATTTTTTGAGGCCATCGGTTATCCTACATTGGAATTAATGGAAACAGAGCAAGTCGGCGTTCCGTTGCTGGAGTCCAAATGCCAATTTAGAACACCGCTCCGTTTCGACGATGAGGTTGTCGTGAAGACGGAAGTGGCGGACTTGCAAAACCGGATTTTTAAGCTGTCGCACCGTTTCTATAGAGGGGAGACGTTCATCGCGGAAGGCTATACATTGCGTGCCTGGACATCCTTTGCGGGAGAAACTCCGAAGGCCGTCCCGATTCCTGACTCCATCCGTGAGAAGCTGGCTGCCCATCTGGAAGGAGTGGAATCCATATGACCACCGCTTTAAAGCATATCAATGATTTCATAATAACTGATGAAAACACACCAGCCTTCTTTACCCCGGAAGATTTCACGGAAGAACACCAAATGATGAGAGATGCCCTGAATAAATACTTGGAAAACGACCTGGTCCCTATCCTGCCTCAAATCGAACAGCAACAGTTCGAAGAGACGAAGAAAGCGGTCAAGAAAGCGGGCGATGTCGGCCTGCTTATGGCGGACATTGAGGAAGAAGACGGCGGCCTGGGTCTCGGGAAAATCACGGCGGCCATCATAAATGAAGATATCGCCCTCGGACGCTCCTTCTCCATTACATTCGGCGGCCAGACAGGCATCGGGGCTTTGCCAATTGCGTATTTCGGCAATGAAGAACAGAAGGAGAAGTACTTGCCGGGCTTGCTATCAGGCGAGAACATTGCAGCGTATGCACTGACAGAACCTTCTTCGGGAACAGACGCAATGAGTTTACGGACCACCGCCAAATTATCCGACGACGGAACGCATTATATTTTGAACGGGGAAAAGCAATGGATTACCAATTCCGCATTTGCTTCCGTCTTTATCGTCTATGCCAAAGTGGATTCTGAAAAAATCACGGCCTTTATCGTCGAATCGGACATTGAAGGCGTGTCCACCGGAGCAGAGGAAGACAAGATGGGCTTAAAAGGCTCTTCCACGCGCTCGCTCATTTTGGAAGATGTGAAAGTGCCGGTTGAAAATGTCATCGGCGAAATCGGCCGCGGCCATATTATCGCATTCAATGTCCTTAATCTGGGACGCCATAAAATTGCATTGACTTCGCTCGGAACGGCAAAACGGGCTTTGGAATTAGCGATCACGTATGGAAATGAGCGGAAGCAATTCAACCGCCCACTGACGCAATTCAATTTATTGAAAAATAAGATTGCCGATATGACCATCCAGTCCTATGCAAATGAAAGCCAGCTATACCGAACGGCAGGCACCATGAATGAAGCATTCGAACAGCGCAAGAAGACGGGCGGTTCCTATGCCAAAACGATTGCACCTTTTGCTGTCCTCTGCTCCATCAATAAAGTGTTTTCTACGGAAGTGCTTGATTTCGTAGTGGATGAAGCGGTCCAGATCCACGGCGGTTACGGCTATATGGCTGAATATGAGGTGGAAACCTTATACCGGGATTCCCGGATCAACCGGATTTTCGAAGGGACGAATGAAATCAATCGGATTCTCATCGCTTCCACTCTATTAAATGGTTGCGAGAGCACAGAGGAAACAGAATTCGGGTCGGATGGCATCCTGGCCACTGAACGGCAAAAGCTGAAGTTGTTCCGGAAGCTATTCCATGAAATGGTGAAAGCCATTAAGGCCACGGGATTGGAGCAGTTAAATGAAGAGCAGGAAATTGCCGCATTCCTCGCAGATTTGGCGATTGCCATTTACGTGTCGGAAAGTGTCATCTTGCGGACGGAAAAGGCGATCCATGCGCAAGGCGAATTGAAAAATGAACAGAAAATCGATTGCACGAAGGTTTTCATTCATGAAAAGGCGCAGGAGATCGGGACGGCGACATTGAATATCGTGAATTTCTTTAAAGACGGGGAGGTTTTCTCCAATATTGTGTCCCGTCTCATTACAAGCAGCCCGATTCATATCGTAGAAACGAAACGGCGCGTGGCGGATCGGGTTATCGCGGCAGAAAAGTATATCGTATAAATGAGGTGTAAACATGAGAGAAGTAGTTGTCCTGCAAGGGGCAAGAACACCGTTTGTGAAGTTCATCGGGGCGTTTAAGGATGTACCGGCTTCTGAACTAGGGGCTATTGCTGCAAAAGGAGCCATTGAAAGATCAGGCATCCCGGTGGAGGACATCGACCAAGTCGTATTCGGGAATGCGCAGCAATCCTCCAAGGATGCACACTATTTCGCCCGCCATGTCGGGTTGAAAGCCGGTCTTAAACAAGAAACGCCGGCTCTCACCGTCAACCGCATTTGCGGAACGGGAGTCGAAGCGATTTTGACAGGTGCCCGTTATATTTTGACAGGCGAAGCCGATGTCGTATTGGTCGGCGGCGCGGAAAGCATGACGAACACTCCGCATGTATTGCCGGGCGCACGCTCCGGTTACTCGCTTGGCGGTCCTCAGGTGGAAGACTGGCTTTGGGATGGATTGTACGACACATACGCAGGCTGCACAATGGCAGAAACCGCCGAAAATTTAGCAGCAAAATACAAGATCCCGCGGGAAGAAGTGGATCAACACGCGCTTTCCAGCCAACAACGAGCCTATGAAGCACGGGAAAAAGGCTATCTGGCCGAAGAAATCGTGCCGGTTTCCGTGAAAACCCGCAAAGGCATGGTGGAAATTGCGGAAGATGATCATATTCGGGAAACGAACCTGGAACAACTGGCGAAACTGCCTGCCCGGTTCGTCAAGGACGGGGTCGTCACACCGGGGAACGCCAGTGGAATGGTGGACGGGGCAGCGGCGCTCGTCATCGCGTCAAAAGAGTATGCGGACAAGCACGGACTTAAACCGATTGCGCGCCTTGTTTCTTGGGATGTGGTCGGAGTGGAGCCGAAGTATATGGGTATTGGACCGGTCCCGGCCATCCAAGGGGCGTTGAAGAAAGCCGATTTGACAGTGGAAGATCTTGATTTGGTTGAAATCAACGAAGCCTTTTCTGCACAATACTTGGCTTGTCAGAAAGAATTGGGCTTCGATTTGGAAATCGGGAATGTCAACGGTGGGGCCGTGGCAATCGGCCACCCGCTAGCCGCTAGCGGGACGCGCATTTCCTTGGCTTTGATCAATGAATTGCGAAGACGCAATAAAAAGTATGGGGCTGCCGCGGTATGTATCGGTGGCGGACAAGGAATAGCCGCTATCTTTGAAGCATTGTAAGGCGGGGGACCGTATCTCGGGCATAATTGCAGCTCGGGGTACGGTTTTTTATTGCAAAGAGGGGGTGGAACGCTCATAAGGCTTACGTGGGCGCTCATAATTCGAGAGGAACGCCCATAACCTGCCCGGACCGCTTATAACTATGGAGGAGCGCTCATATTCCTCTGCAAGCGCTTATATTTCACGAGAACCGCCCATAACCCTCCGGGCGCGCTCATAATTCGTGAGAAACGCTCATATCCCACGAGAAGCAACCACTCACCCACCCCTCTTAATATCAATTTCCTATGATTTTTAGACATATAGTGATGTAAACTAGATATAGTAACTGGAGAAGGGGTGGATAAATGAGGAAATATAGCAAGGAAGAAAATAGCTGGATGATGTATGACTGGGCGAACTCGGCGTATTCGGTCATCATTACGACAGCGGTATTTCCGCTGTATTATAAGTCGGTTGCGACGAAAGCGGGAGTGGGCCTTGCTGATTCCACGGCGTATCTCGGGTATACGGTCGCCATTGCGACGTTCATTTTGGCGATGATTGGCCCGATTTTGGGTACGATTGCGGATTACCAGGGGATGAAGAAGAAGTTTTTCCTCTTCTTTTTCGCCACGGGAACGATTTCTACTGCATCGCTTGCTTTGGTGCCAACCGATAAGTGGCTGCCGCTACTGATTATTTATACGTTGACTGCCGTCAGTTTCCACGGGGCGAACATTTTCTATGATGCTTTTTTAGTGGATGTGACGACTGAACAGCGGATGAATATGATTTCATCCCGCGGCTTCGGATTGGGTTATATCGGGAGCACGATTCCATTCATTATCAGTATCGCCATCATTATTCTAGCGGGGGCAGGGATGATTCCGATTTCCACATCAGGAGGCAGTCGTATTGCTTTCCTCATTACCGCGGTATGGTGGTTCATGTTCACTATTCCAATGGCGAGGCATGTACACCAAATCCACGCAATCGAGCGGGAACCTCGTTTGTTGGCGGGGAGTTTCCGCCGTCTCGGGAATACATTTAAAGAAATTCGTGCGTATCGTTCTGTCTTTTTATTTCTGCTCGCTTACTTCTTTTACATTGACGGTGTCGGGACAATCATTTCCATGTCGACTGCGTATGGTACGGATCTCGGGATTGGCGCGACGAGTCTGCTGATCATTTTATTTGTCACGCAAGTGGTGGCCGCCCCGTTTGCCATCCTCTACGGAAAATTGGCGCAGAAATTCACCGGGAAGAAGATGCTGTATGTCGGGATAGTCGTGTATATGATCGTTTGTTTTTATGCGTTCTTTATGAAGACAACGCTGGATTTCTGGATATTGGCGATGTTGGTCGCCACGTCGCAAGGGGGCATCCAGGCATTAAGCCGCTCCTATTTTGCAAAGCTCGTACCTAAAGAGAAGTCGAATGAATTCTTCGGATTCTATAATATTTTCGGCAAGTTTGCTTCGGTCATGGGGCCGTTGCTCGTTGCCATGACCGCCCAATTGACGGGAAGCTCTGCGTACGGTGTGTTCAGTCTTGTCATTCTTTTCATTATTGGAATCATTGTGTTGAAATTTGTGCCGGAACCTGCTCCGGAGATGGTCGGGCCAGATGGAAGCGGAAACGCTTGACGATGTGTCTGACTGTGCCCTTTCATCCTTTATTGTGAAATTACATTGTGGTAGGGGGAGGATCCAGCTTATGGAGATGCTTAGCGTAGATGCATTGTTAGACGTGATCGGAGAGTTGTTTTCAGATGAAATCTCGATCGCGGTTTCCAATACGGAAGAGTATGTTTATTATCGGCCTAGCAAGCGGATTGATTTGAAAATTAGACCGGGTGACCCGGTCCGGGAAGGGACGATCGCCTACAAAGCGATCCGGGAGAAGCAAAAAGTCTCCGAGTTCATCAATCGGGATGTATTTGGAGTACCGTATCATGGGATGGCGGTGCCGTTCCAGCAGGATGGTAAGCTGGAAGGCTGCGTCACTGCCATCTATCCGGCGTATACGGAAGGCAAATCAGTCATTACGGTGAAATCCCAAGATGGCTGGGTTCCTGTGCCTTTTGCGAAGGTGCAATATATAGAAGTGAAGGATCGAAAAACGCTTGTCGTGTCGGATGAAATCGTCGGCGTCCATAAAAATTCACTGCAAAGCTTTGAGTATTTATTACCACGGGATTCCTTCGTGCGTTGCCATCGCTCGTACATCGTGAACGTCAATCATATTAAAGAAATCTATCCGGACACTCATTCCACGTTTGTCCTGTCGATGGAAGACGGCACCCGGATTCCGGTCAGTCAATCGTACTCCAGTTATTTTAGAAAATTATTAGGCTTTTGACTTCAGTCAGCGTAATTGATTAAGAACTGTCCCAAACCCAGGAGTTGCTGCCTCGGTTGTGATTTGTCCTTTTTAATTCATGAATTGTCTTTTGTGAAAGCGTTTTAGATAGAATTGTCTAAACAATACAAACGAAAGAGGCAGATAGCATGGACAAGCAACTAGAGCGTATCCAATGTAAAGCGTTACAAAATTTGATTGTCACGCCCGAAGAGGCAGCTTCCTGGATTGAGGATGGCATGACGTTGGCGTTAAGCGGTTTCACGCGTGCAGGTGATGCGAAGGCGGTTCCGATGGCTTTGGTGGAACGTGCGGAACATGAAACCTTTCAGGTGAATGTATATACAGGCGCATCCCTCGGCTCTGATATCGATAAACTCTTTGCAGAAGCCGGCATCGTCCATAAGCGGCTTCCTTTTCAAGCCGACCCGACGATGCGTAAAAAAATCAATGAAGGCGCCCATTTATTTGTAGATCATCATCTATCCCATACGGCGGAGCTGCTCCGTGCGAAAGTGATTGATCCGATTGATTTCGCCATTCTGGAAGCGGTTTCAATTACGGAAGATGGAATGATCATCCCGACAACTTCCGTCGGAAACTCGCTAACGTTTGCCCAACATGCAAAATCGATTATTGTGGAAATTAACATGGCCCACTCTGAGCTCTTGGAGGGCATCCATGACTTATATGCACCGGGACAGCAAGGTGAACGCGACCCGATCCCATTGACAAAAGCGGACGACCGAATCGGCACGACTGGTATTCCGATTGATGTGGAACGAGTGAAAGGCATTGTCTTTACGAATCAACTCGATTCTCCGTCCACAATCGTTCCGCCCGACGAGGAAACGGAAATTATGGCACAGCATTTGTTGAGTTTTCTCCGTGCGGAAATCCAAGCCGGCCGCTTGACCGAGAAATTAGCACCTCTACAATCCGGTATCGGATCTGTTGCCAATGCGGTTCTCCACGGCATGGTCAATTCAGAGTTCGAGGATTTGGAAGTCTATTCCGAAGTGTTGCAGGATGCGGTATTTGACTTGATTGATGCAGGTAAAGTGCGCTTTGCTTCCTGTGCGTCTATTACGGTGTCCGAGGAAAAATCAAATCAGGTGTTCCAGAACTTTGAAACTTACCGGGACAAGCTAATCATGCGTCCTCAAGAAATTTCGAATCACCCGGAGATCATTCGCCGGCTCGGCTTGATTTCCATCAATACGGCGTTGGAATTGGATATTTACGGCAACGTCAACTCGACTCATGTGTCCGGAACGAAAATGATGAATGGCATTGGCGGTTCCGGGGATTTTGCACGAAACGCCAGACTTGCGATTTTCGTTACGAAGTCTATCGCCAAAGGCGGGGTGATTTCAAGTGTCGTCCCGTTCGTCACACATGTCGACCATACGGAACATGACGTCGATGTCATTGTAACGGAACAAGGTTACGCTGACTTGCGCGGGTTAGCTCCACGGGAACGGGTGGAGTTGATCATCGAAAACTGCATGCACCCGCTGTACCGCGAGCAAATGCGGGAGTATTACAATGAAGCGCTGCAACGTGGCGGTCATACGCCCCACGTTATTGAAAAAGCGTTCTCTTGGCATACCAATTTGGCGACCCAAGGAACGATGCTTCAAAAGGTGGCACAGCCTGTTTGATTTAAATAAAAGCTGCCCTCTCTGTCTTGAGATGACAAGAAGGGCGGCTTTTTTCTTGAGTTAACGCTGGAAACCGGTATCGTTAAGGGAAGAAGGAGGCGTTTATTCAATGAAAATTGCATTATTTGGCGCAACCGGCCGGGTCGGGAGCGAAGTGTTGCGACTTGCCCTTGCTGACGGGCATGAAGTAACGGCGCTCGTCCGGTCACCTGAAAAATTGGCACCCCATGAACGGCTTCAAGTGAATGAAGGGGATGTTCGTGATTGGGATACGGTGAACCGTACGATAGAGGGGGCAGACGTCGTTTTCAGTGCTCTCGGCACCGATCGGACGACAACTTTGACAGAAGCGACTCCCCATTTCATCCGGGCGATGGAGCAGTCGGCAGTCCGGCGAATCGTCACCATCGGAACGGCGGGCATCCTGCAAAGTCGGACGACTCCCGATTTACTCCGCTACGAAGCAGGGGATTCCAATCGACGGTTGACCTTTGCAGCGGAGGAACACCATAAAGCGCTTGAGCTGTTGCAAAATTCCGGGCTGGATTGGACGATTGTCTGTCCTACCTACTTACCTGATGGCCCGCCCACCGGATCCTACCGCATCGAACGGGATGTGTTGCCGGATGAGGGCAAGCAAATATCGGTCGGTGACACGGCAGAATTTGCTTTTGCAGAATTGTTGGCGGGCAGCCATATCGGTTACCGGGTCGGCATCGCCTATTGATTCAAGTCAATTTGGACAGGAACATCGTGGCAATTCCAAAATAAATGAGAAGAGATAAAATGTCGTTGACCGTCGTGATCAAAGGCCCCGAGGCCACCGCTGGATCGACTTTGAATTTATTCAAAATCAATGGGATGACTGTTCCGGCAAGTGTCCCGATAATTAACGTCGCCAATAGCGAGGCACCTACGACGAGACCCAGAATGAAACTGCCTTGCCAGACGTAGGCGATGATGGAAATGACAACTGCACAAGTGATTCCAATCAATACACCGACAACCAACTCACGAAATAGCAATTTCAGCGATTTTTTCATATCGACATCTTCCGACACAAGCCCACGGACAACGACGGCCAGTGACTGGGTCCCGGTGTTCCCGGTCATTCCCGCAATCATCGGCATGAAGAAGGCAAGTGCGACGACCGCTTCCAACGTCTCTTCAAACTTCGAAATGATACTTCCGGATACGAGGCCGATAAAGAGTAGGAGAAGGAGCCATGGCAGCCTACGTTTGGCCGCCACAAGCGGTCTCGTTCTGAAATCAATCGATTTACCCGATGCCAAAAGCATTTCTATGTCTTCATTCGCTTCCCGTACGACGATATCCAAGACATTCTCGACGGTGATTGCGCCAAGAAGAACATTGTTTTGATCGACGACCGGGACCGATTCGAAGTCATATTTCCCAATTAACCGGGCGACCTGTTCCTGTTTCATCAAGACGTCGGCTTTCACGAGTTTCGTCGTCATAATCTCGCTGATCCGCGATTGGGGATCGGACAATATCAGGTCGCGATATGAGACGACTCCTACTAACTTTCTGTCCTTATTGGTGATATAAATATAATTCAGGTATTTGGCGAGTTGCTGGAATTTTTTCAGCTCTTGTTCCGCCTCTTCCACGGTAGCGTCCGGCCGCACCGTGATATAGCGGTTGTTCATAGCCCGCCCGGCCGTTTTGGGCGGATAGTCCAGAATGTGCAAAATCTCTTCCATCTGCTCTCGTTTCATATGGGCGATCAACCGGTCCACCTTGGACTTGGAAAGCCCGGTAAAAAGAAATGCGAGCTCATCGCTCTGCATTAATTCCAAAATGTCGGTAGCACGTTCGTACCCGATCATTTCAAGGACACTCAATTGTTCATCTTGGTTTAAATACTTTAATAAAGTGGTCAATTCCTCTATCGTCAAAAACTCCAAAAACAAGGGACGGCGTTTTTGGGGCAAATCTTTATACTGCCTTGCGATCTCATAAGAATCCAGCTCTTTTATAATATCGTGGAAGGTATCTTTTTTTCCTTCTTTCAGTACTTGTATCAGTGCACGTGCTACTTCAACTTCATCCATTTTAGGCTCCAATGAATCCACCTCACTCGTCAAGTAAACAAGATTCCCTTAATAGGTCACTCTCTCTTTGTATTCCCCTAAATTGGTTGGAAGAAAACAAAATAGACGAAGTTAAACGATTTTCCATGCCATGAGAGTTTCGGGCGAAGCCATGACAGTTCAGGTATTTGTCCTTACAGTTAGCAGGATTGCCCTTAGAGTTTCCTCGAGCCCTTACAGTTTTGTCCCGGGCCATGACAGTTCGGGAAGTTGCCCTTACAGTTCGGGGGATTGCCATTAGAGTTCCCCGGGGCTCTAATAGTTCCACTATGGTTCCATAAATAAAATGAGACCTCTCCCAATGTAACAGGAAAGGTCTCATAATCAGCTATCTTTTTGGCGTATAGTTCAACATTTTGAACATCGTATCCAATTCCGCTTTTGTCAGATCCCGCCATTGGCCTACGGGCAGGTCACCGAGATGGATATTCAAGACCCGGATCCGCTGCAGCTTTTGCACATGATAGCCCAACGCAGCACACATGCGGCGGATTTGGCGATTAAGCCCCTGTGTCAGCGTGATGTTGAACATGCGGGGGCCGAGTTTTTTCACTTTGCATGGTTTGGTCGTTGTGCCGAGAATTTTGACGCCCGACTCCATTTTCTTAATGAATTCCGCCGTAATGGCATGATCTACGGTGACGATATATTCTTTTTCATGCCCATGTTCTTCCCGCAAAATTTCGTTGACGATGTCGCCGTCATTCGTCAGCAGCAGAAGGCCTTCCGAATCTTTGTCCAGGCGGCCAATATGAAAAATCCGCAACGGATGGTTGACAAAGTCGACAACATTGCCTTCAATATGCCGCTCGGTCGTGCTGGTGATGCCGACGGGTTTATTCAGCGCAATATAGACCAGCTGCTCTTCCGTTTGAACCGGCTTGCCATCCACCCGTACTTCGTCGCCCTCTTCCACCCGACTGCCGAGTTCGGCTAGCTGCCCATTGATCATCACGCGGCCGTCCTCGATCCACTTATCCGCTCCACGTCGGGAAACGATACCCGCTTCGCTTAAAAATTTATTGATTCGCATGCCTGTCATCCTATCTGTGATGGTTTAATCCCATTGTACCGGCACTTCTGTCCATTTTCAAAATGGAGCAATCGGGAAATCCCTGCATATTGATGCCGAGTTATATTGCCTGCCGAATTGTGTTAGGACAATTCATACCAATGAGTAAATTGAATGATTATTCATTCAATTATATGTTACGATAGATGTAAAGAACAGCAGGGAAGAGGAGAGTGATTCAATTGTTTCAAGTATATGATAGAGAAGACGTTACCTGTGTGGAAATGACTACTTTGAGGAAGAGCAAAGTGTTTACTTTCTTAGTGGACGGCATGTTGATCGACACCGGACCACAACGATTTGAATCTGAATTAATTCCCTTCTATCAAAAGGCCTCGTTTGACTTAGTAACCTTAACCCACAGCCATGAAGACCATTCAGGCAATGCTCCATGGATTCAAGAAAATCTCAAAGTTCCAATCTATGTCCATTCTAATGGGATCGCTGTATGTTCACAGCCGACTCCATATCCGAAATATCGACAAGATACTTGGGGGACCCGAAGGGAATTTAAAGCGTTGCCTGTCTCGTCGTCCATCCAGTCCCGGGAAAAGGAATGGGAAGTGATTTATACGCCTGGGCATGCAGACGATCATATTTCACTGTTTCATCGTGGAACGGGAACACTGTTTACAGGTGATTTATTTATCTCTCCCAAAACTAAAGTGATTATGAGAAGCGAATCGATCCCTCAGACTATGGCTTCCATCCGGAATCTCCTCACCTACGACTTCGGTTCGATGTTTTGCTGCCACGCCGGCTATTTACCGGATGGGAAAATGAAGATGAAGGAAAAACTCGAGTATTTGGAAGGTATTTGTGAAGAAGTGAAAACACTTTATGAAAAAGGACATTCCATCACAGAAATCGACCAACTAATATTCGGCAAGAAATATCCGATTACTGCTATTTCCGAGGGTGAGTGGGATTCATTGCATATAGTTACTTCTATTGTTTTGGATATATAGTTTTAGAAGGTCAGACGATATCCAACTTGAAGGACATCATAATAATGGATTCAGTGTTTATAACTCTTCTATAATCAAATTAAATTGAATAACAGAAGAGGTTGACAATTGCGGCATTTCATAATAAGATAAGTACAACTTTTTTGTTCGGTCAACGGGTAGAAGGTGCCGGGAGCGGTGCCGCCCACAGAACAGATGAGTCGAGATGAGAAGAGCATAGCTGAGAAATTGATGAATAAGAAGAGTAGCACCAGTATGCGCTTGTAGAGAGTCAGTGGGTGGTGGGAACTGATACGCAGCGGGTGTGAATGGACTTAGGAGAGTCACCGATAACAACTGGTTTCGGTTTGTTAAAGGTGGACGTTGATCCCGCGTTACGGGATACGTGCACGCTTTTTCAGCGATGCATTCGAGAGGGAGCGAATCGGCTCCAATATGAGGTGGCAACGCGGTTAAATCCGTCCTCTGCTAATGGATATTTCTGTCCATTGGCAGGGGGCTTTTTTATTTCCATTAATTGAAGAGCAGAGGAGAGACGATGATGAGTGCAGAAAAGACGAGTTTGCGGATGACGATGAAGAAATTGGAGGGGGATTCACTGACGCCCATCCTTATTTTTAGGAGATTGCAAGGCAAGCGGAAGTTCTTGTTGGAAAGCTCCTCTCTCCATGACGGACCGGGCAGATATTCCTTCATCGGAGTGGAACCGCTGAAGTCGTACCGAGGCGGGGACGGGCTAATCGAGGAAGTCATTTATGGATCTGATAAACAATACGTTCACGAAGGAGAGTTATACACCCTATTAAAAAGACTGATGCCCCGGGTGACCAATGATTTGGATTTTCCTTTTACCGGTGGCGCGGTCGGTTACGTCAGCTACGACGCCACGCGGCAGCAGGCGAAACCAGGGCTTGGGACCCCGGATGTCAACTTCAATATTTATGACACCGTCGTCATTTTCGACCACGTATTGAATGAAGTGACACTCCTGCATACGCAAATTAATCCCGAGCATGGAACGCCTGACCTGGAGGCGCTCGCTGAACAGATTTTGACGGGGGCGGTCGAAGAGGAGACGGGGTTTTCGCTATCGGAATACCAGAGCGATACCTCTCAGGAAGAGTTCGAGGAGCTGGTCCGCCAATCCATCACGCATATCAAACAAGGGGAAATAGAACAAATTGTCCTATCAAGGAGGATGGAAGCCGATTTCGAAGGGGATCCGTTCTCCATTTACCGGAAATTAAGAAGACGCAACCCTTCGCCCTATATGTACTTCATGGAATTCGACGATCATACGGTGATTGGTACGTCACCGGAAAGCCTGGTCAGCGTATCAGGCGGTACCGTGATGACAAATCCGATTGCTGGTACGCGTAGACGGGGCCGGGATGAAGCGGAGGACCTCGCGCTTGAAAAGGAATTACGCAATGATCCGAAAGAGCTGTCCGAACATGACATGTTGGTGGAACTGAGCAAGCGGGAGATGGTAGATGTATGCGACCCGACGAGCATTGAAATCGCAAATTATATGAAGACCGTCCGCTATGAGCACGTCATGCACCTCGTATCGGAAGTGGAAGGCAACTTGGCGCCGGGATTGCACGCGTTGGATGCGTTGAAAGCGACATTGCCGGCTGGTACGGTTTCGGGCTCGCCGAAGCGACGGGCCATGGAACTGATTGATGAATTGGAAAGCACGAGCCGCGGCATTTACGGAGGGGCGATCGGGTACATCGGCCTCAATGGAAACATCGACTTCGCTTTGACGATCCGCACGATGGTCATCAAGGACGGAAAAGCGTATGTCCAAGCGGGGGCTGGTATCGTGGAGGCTTCCATCCCGGCATTGGAGTATAAAGAAACGGTGAATAAAGCACGATCCCTTTTGGAAGTTGTAAAGTGACACCGAGTATAGAACAGCAGAGAAGAGGAGAGATAGCAATGAAGAGATTTTTGAGCATAGTGGAGAACAATCGGAACTTGACGTTTGAGGAAATGACAGAGGCTGCAAAGTTATTATTTGATGAAGAGACGGATGTCCAAGAGATGACCGATTTTTTAATTGCACTATCCCGGAAAGGCGAGACCGCGCAAGAAGTGGCGGCGTTGGCGATGGTCATGAGGTCATTGGCAGTCGACCTTGGTGTGCCATACGGAAATTATTTGGATAACTGCGGCACCGGAGGAGATGGATCAAACAGCTTCAATATCAGCACAACGTCCGCTTTCGTTTTGGCGGGTGCGGGAGTGCGGATCGCCAAGCACGGCAATCGGAAAGTGTCCAGTGCTGCGGGAAGCCATGACGTGCTGGATGCACTCGGCATCCGTTCGGATTTTAATCCAGCTGAAATCAGGGAACTGCTTCGTAACGAAGGAATCGCCTTTTTATTCGCCCCGCATGTCCATCCGAAAATGAAACGGATCGTGGGGGTGCGGCAACAAATCGGCAAGCCGACCATTTTCAATCTGGTCGGTCCGTTGACCAATCCGATTCACCTGAAAACTCAATTCACGGGCATCAACCGTCCGGATTTCGTCATGGAGTACGCTTCGGTGCTGCGCATGCTTGGCAGGGAACGCGCGATTGTCGTGTCGGGAACGGGTGGAATGGATGAGGCATCGCTTGCGGGGCAAAACGCATTTGTCCTGCTCGATAAGGGGGACTTGATTCCTTTCGCCTTGAGAGCGGAAGATGTCGGGTTGACCCAAGCAGACCCTTCGGCTATTCGCGGGGGTGATGCACAGGAAAATGCGGCGATCATCTGGTCGGTGTTGGGTGGTGAACGGGGGCCTCGATTCGATACGGTCGTGTTCAATGCGGGAATCGGATTATTCGCCAACGGGCAGGCGGCTACGATACAGGAAGGTGTCGACAAGGCGATTGACAGCATCCTATCTGGAAAAGCGATGGAGAAGCTGGAAGCGATCATTGCCTATAGCCAAAATGAACAGAAAGCGGTGGCGAGATGACAATTTTAGATAAAATCTTGATGAAGAAGCAACAGGAAGTCGAAGAAATGCTGGCAGCAAACGTAGAGTTTCCAAAAAATGAAACGGTACGGCCTTCCTTATATGACACTCTAAGAAAGGCAGAGCAATTGCAAGTCATTTCGGAAATGAAACGAGCGTCCCCTTCCAAAGGGTTGATTGCCGAAGGCGCGGATCCGGTGAAACAGGCAAAAGCGTATTACGAAGCAGGGGCGGCCTGCATTTCGGTGCTGACGGATAACCCGTTTTTCCAAGGTAGCTTCGAAGACTTGGCGGCAGTGGCGGAAGTTGTGCCAATTCCGTTGCTTTGCAAGGATTTCATGATCCATCGGGTGCAGATTGATAAGGCCAAAAGCGCGGGGGCGTCCGTCATTTTGCTGATTGTAGCAGCATTGGATGACGAAACGCTTGCGGATCTCCATTCCTATGCGGCTTCACTTGGCTTGGATGTGTTGGTGGAGGTGCATGATGTCGATGAATTGGAGCGTGCGTTGTCAGTGGATGCCAAACTGATCGGCGTCAATAACCGCGATCTGCGGACGTTCGAAGTGGATCTGACCCAGACGGAAGCAGTTGCAGCACGGTTCCCATTCGATGAAGAGCGAGTGTTGATCAGCGAGAGCGGCATTTGGGGGCCGGAAGATGCGATCCGTGTCGCCAAAGCCGGAGCTAGCGCGGTATTGGTCGGCGAATCGTTGATGCGCAGTGATTCTGTGGAGTCGGCGCTGCGTTCGTTACAAGTGGCGAAAGCGGGAGTCGCGGAATGACGAAGGTGAAGATTTGCGGCCTCATGGAACGTGAGCACGTCGAGGCTGCAGTCGAGGCAGGAGCCGATGCGATCGGCTTCGTCTTCGCGCCGAGCAGACGGCGTGTGACCATTGAAAAGGCGCAAGAGCTGGCAAGCCTCGTTCCGGAAGGTGTACTAAAGATTGGCGTTTTCGTTGACGCGGTGGAGGAGGAATTAAAGCGCGCTTTTACGGAGGTGCCGCTTGATTTCATTCAATACCATGGAGACGAAAAACCTGATTTCATTCAACAAATGGGATTGCCGGCGATTAGAGCGGTATCGGTGCATAGTGAAGGGGACGTACGGCAGGCGAGCCGATATGATGTCGATTACTTCTTGTTCGACACGCCGGGGACTGAATTTAAAGGCGGCAGTGGCAAGACGTTTGATTGGACTTTGTTGGAAGAGGCTGGGGTGCATCCAGAGCAATTGATCTTGGCAGGCGGGCTGACGGTCGACAATGTCAGAGAGGCCATCGAGCGTGTCAATCCATATATGGTGGATGTCTCTAGCGGAGTGGAAATCAATAAAAGAAAAGATGTGGGCTTGATCCGCGGCTTTCTGGATACGGTCAAAAAGAAGGAGAGATAGAGATGGGGCAACAGACGAAGACGAAAGGGCGCTACGGGAAATTCGGCGGCCAGTATGTGCCGGAGACATTGATGACAGCTTTATTGGAACTGGAACAAGCGTATGAGGAAGCGGTGGCGGATCCTTCATTCCAAGAGGAGCTGGATTATTATTTAAAAGATTATGTAGGCCGGGACAATCCACTTTATTTCGCGGAGCGGCTGACGAAAGAGCTCGGCGGGGCAAAAATCTACCTAAAACGGGAAGACTTGAACCATACGGGCGCACATAAGATCAACAACTCCCTCGGGCAGGCGCTCTTGGCGGTGCGGATGGGGAAAAAGAAAATTGTCGCCGAAACGGGCGCGGGCCAGCATGGCGTAGCGACAGCGACAGCTTGCGCATTGCTTGGTTTGGAGTGCATCGTCTTCATGGGGAAGGAGGATGTGCGGCGGCAGGAGCTCAATGTGTTCCGGATGGAATTGCTTGGCGCGACAGTTGTGTCGGTCGATAAAGGTCCTGGCACGTTGAAGGATGCCGTGAATGAAGCGCTGCGCTACTGGGTCGCGAATGTGGAAGATACGCATTATATCCTTGGCTCGGCGCTCGGACCTCATCCGTTTCCGCGCATCGTCCGGGATTTTCAACGGGTCATCGGGGACGAGACGCGGAAACAGATACTAGAAAAAGAGGGTCGGTTGCCGGACGCTGTTGTGGCGTGTATCGGCGGAGGTAGTAACGCGATCGGTATGTTCCATCCGTTTGTGGACGATGAAGAAGTGGCGTTGTACGGCGTGGAAGCCGCGGGCAGTGGAATTTCCACGGGCCAGCACGCGGCGGCAATCGCAGGCGGACGGGAAGGTGTCCTGCACGGCGCCTATATGTATATTTTGCAAGATGACAATGGGTTCATCCAGGAAGCGCACTCGATTTCCGCTGGGCTGGATTATCCGGCTGTCGGTCCCGAACATTGTCATTTGCACGATATCGGTCGGGTGAAATATGAATCGGTGACCGACGCGGAAGCGCTGGAAGGCTTGCAATTGCTGTCGCGGATCGAAGGGATCATTCCGGCATTGGAAAGCGCCCACGCAATCTATTACGCGGCGGAGCTGGCGAAGGAAATGAAACCGGATGAAGTTCTCGTCATCTGTCTGTCGGGCCGCGGAGACAAAGATGTACAAACGGTACGCGATGCACTCGGAGGTGTGGCAAAATGACGAAAGCAGATTTGAGCAATTCGATTCTTCGTAGCACGGAGCGAGGCGAGAAGGCGTTCGTTCCGTATATCATGGCGGGCGACGGTGGACTCGGTACGTTGAAAAATAATATTTTATTCCTGCAGGAAGCGGGTGTGGCAGCCATCGAGGTCGGCATTCCGTTTTCTGACCCTGTGGCGGACGGTGAAGTTATCCAGGCCGCGGGGGAACGAGCTCTTTCACACGGCGTCAACTTGCGTGCCGTGATGAAGGAACTTGCTTCATTCCAAGGTGAAGTGACGGTGCCTCTTGTCATCATGACGTACTTGAATCCGGTGTTGAGCTATGGGGTGGAGGCGTTCGCACAAGATTGCGGGACGGCCGGAATCAGTGGATTGATCATCCCCGACTTGCCGTTGGAGGAAAGTGATCTCGTACGGGAGGCGCTGAACGGCACGGACGTTGGGCTCATCCAGCTTGTCTCCTTGACAAGTCCGCTGGAGCGCATCCGCACTATCACGGCTGCGGGAGAAGGGTTCATTTACGCAGTGACAGTCAATGGGATCACAGGTGTCCGGAACGAATTCCGTGACGACCTCGGCACCCATTTGCAGCAATTAAAAGAAGTGAGCCCCGTGCCGGTATTGGCAGGATTCGGCATTTCCACTCCTGGGCAAGTCCGGTCCATCGGGGCGCTGGCAGACGGTGTCATCGTCGGCAGTGCAATCGTGGATGCGTTCCACCGGGGGGATTTGCAAGCGATCGAGGCGCTTGTGCAGGCAGCCAAAGAAACAGTGTATAATTAAAAAAACGCCTTCCTCATGCAGTTTTGACAGAGGAAGGCGTTTTTTAGGATTCAGACTCTTTGTCAGTTTGGCGCCGTACCGCAATCCAGCCTGTCCCGAAGCGGATCAAAGGCTGCATTGGGATGATTTTGCAATTCGCTTGTCCGAGCTTTCGATTTTGTACGATGCCAGGGTTCGCTGTTTCAAAAGCAGTTCCTAATTCCGGAAAGACGCCGGAGTCGACGTCGACCATTTCGTATGTAGCCCAAACCCGTTCGCCATCTTGCATCATGGCGGAGCCTTGAGAGATCATTGGTGGTCGATGTGCCAAATATTCACTTAGATGAAGGGCCGTGCAAGAGTCATATCCGACGCCAATCAGCACAATCTTCACATTTCCATCCAACAACTTTCCGAGCGGCGAGCCTTTCCCGAATGAATCATCGAGCGGGTGTGTTTTCATCCATCCTTCGGCATGCTTGCCCCACGCCATGAACGAGTGGGCGGGATGTGGGCTGCGGATCGTCTCCGGATGCCGGTGGAAAGTGTCCGCAATCTTTCCCATTTCTCGCAAATGAGTCAAACGGGGATCGTATGCGGGCATCGTTTGTCGGATCGGTTCATGCCAATCTTCCGGTACAGCTGGCATCATCCAATACGATGGATCCGAATTGTCCGTCGATTGGGCAGCCATGACAATCGTCCCTTCCGGCGTGACGGTTTCCATCAATGCCTCCACGACCGCCTGCGCACCACCGGCAACCCAACCGATCGATTTCAATGAAGAATGGACCATGATGGCGTCGCCCGGTTGTATGCCCATCTCCTGCAGATTGGACTTCAATGTTTCTTTTGATTGGAACGAGGTTGTACGTAAAATGACTTCAAATTCCGACACGGTCATCACTCCTTATGAACAGAATAGCAAGTCAATGGAGTTTCGCCAACCCGTCCTGAAACTTTTCCCACTCCGAATCGTACATATAGGAAAGGGGGCGTTCGGATTGGATACGAATCGGATTAAAC
The DNA here is from genome assembly GCF_047228905.1 of Sporosarcina sp. 179-K 3D1 HS. Taxonomy (NCBI): domain Bacteria; kingdom Bacillati; phylum Bacillota; class Bacilli; order Caryophanales; family Caryophanaceae; genus Sporosarcina; species Sporosarcina sp. 179-K 3D1 HS. Next base: position 30,424 of record NZ_JBFEGI010000005.1, on the reverse strand, counting down.
AAGAAGTCGAACTGACCTATGGTAAAGTGAAGTCCTTGGCGGGGTGGGCGGTGGATAAGAATATCGTGCTGACCATTACATCCTATTATGTGACATCGGATCGGGAATTTGATGCGGTACGATTGAACCGTTTCATGGATGCGCTTAAAAATCGGTCTGGTTGGTTTTCTCCGCTTCGTGGTAATTTGCTGCCCATGATTTCGGCACTTTTAGATCGTCCCGGGTGTGATATCGAACAAGAAGTCGATCGTTTATTTGCAAAGCAGCATGTGCTGAAAAGTGCGGGATTCCGTAACACGATCCACTCTTATCTTGCTGCTTTGCTCATGACGGATGACCCGGATGTTCACGAGATAGAGGCCCGGCAAGCCAAAAAGCTGTATGATGCCATGAAAAAGCAACACTTTTTCCTCACTTCGGATGATGATTATGCCTATGCGCTCCTTCTCGGAAAGCGGGAAGCCGATCCCATTGAGCATGCGAAAGCGATGCGGACCTATTATGATGCGCTCCGTGTAGCAGGTTTCAAGTCGGGGAATGAACTGCAATGGCTCTCCCAAGTGATGACCTATATACATATTGATTTCGACGAAAAACTCGTGGCGCGGGCGGCTGACATACTCGACCGGTTCAAGCGGGATGCGAAAGTGCGGCCTGTCCACTATCCGATGATCGGTTTCTTGACTGTGTTCGAAGTGACCGATGCAGATCTGGAAACGATTGTTGACTTAACCGTGGTGTTGGAAACGTCAAAGCCGTTGAAGTGGAACCGGGAAATGGCATTATCGATTGGGGTCGGTTATGTCATGCATAAATTGGTTGACCCCGTCCGTGTGGAAGAAACGAGCGTCAGTCTAGTGACTTCCATCGAACTGATTATCCAGGCACAGCAAGCTGTCATGGCCGCCACCATCGCCGTCATGGCTGCTTCCTCCGCCAGCAGTTCATCCGATACATGAGAACGTGCACGCATTTTTTTGGTGATGTGAACCGTCCCGTATGTTATTTTATTATTGCTTTAAAGCCCCACTCGCTTCTGGGATGTTATCCATGTCAATGGCATTCATTTGACAGAAGTATTCCAGAAGATTTTTTGATTTTTTGATGTGCTCATCATCCGTTTGTAATGCAATGATGTCCTGTAAGATTTGAGCGGTCCAAACATTATCGAAATAACGATGTTTACCGGAATTCCATGTAGTGCGATGCGGGTAGTTCTGATTGATATAGTAATTCCAGAAAAGCATTTTCTCTGCTTCTTGTTCCGTGAGCTCAATCCGGAACTCTGCATGCGACGGAATCATTCCGTTATCGCCAAGATTGCCTGAATACGTTTCCTCCACTAAGTAGAGGCCGAGAATCCGTCTTTCTGTCTCTGGTTGATCGGACTCTCTTGCGGTCAGAAGAACTGCGCTGTTCGGTCCCAAACGAGCTACTCTATTCGGCTGGCCTTTATTTTTGCCGCTTTGAATCATGCCGGTGGATACTTGCCAGTCGGTAAATACATTTTGTTGCTCTTCTTCATCCAGCCAGAAAACAAGTTGCGAACTTTCATGGATCTTATGGTTCTTCAGTCGTTCCCTGCGTTGCTGTTCAAGTACCTGTCGCTCTATTTTTTCTGCACGTTGCCTGTCAAGTTCTTCTTCTTCCATTTCCTTTTTCAAAAGGATTTTCTTTAATGATTTGGCAGTATTGCGGTCATTGAGTGTAATGAATTTTCCAAAAGCATCAGGATACACGAATTTTTTTATATCCTCATTAAAATCAATGGTGATGATAGAACCTTCATGATCCACAATATTTCCTTCGCCGAAGACTTTATGAGTAATTTCTTCATTAATTAAATTCACTAACTGATTCTCCTTATATAAAATATTTGGGTATTGACGCCTAAGTTCATTTGACCGAATGGAAGTTTAAGAATGAAAAAATCGCACTCAATTTCTGTTGGGAAGAAGTTGCGTACGATTAATCAAATACTGTCTCAAAACTGTGATAACTCTATAGTACCATATAATTTAATAAAACGCAATTTTGTTGTTGACAATGGTGTGTTGACTATCGTATAATATTGGACTTTTTAAAGTAAGGTAATCAGAGTGACGAAGAAAATGGGAATTTCTATCGATGACTAGACCAAACAAGTGGGCCGGGGTTGTTGAATAGAATTAAAAAGGCCAGTTCTGTTACGCACCGGCCGGAGTTTTTCACTATAAGAGAGGATGATTATAAACATGAGAATACGACCGCAACGTTTGCAAATAGGGGATACGGTTGGCATCATCGCCCCATCCAGCCCGCCGAATCCAGAGTCGCTGGAGCGCTCGCTCGGCTTTTTGGAGCAGCTCGGTTTGAAATGGAAGTTCGGAAAACATCTACACAGCACAAACGGCTATTTGGCCGGGACCGATGAGGAACGGATGGAGGATCTGCATACTATGTTTGCCGACCCATCCATTCAGGGGATTTTCTGTGCAGGCGGCGGGTACGGGGCCGCGAGGTATATCGATCGGCTTGACCTGCCTTCCATGAATGAAAACCCGAAAATTTTCTGGGGATTCAGCGATATCACCACCCTCCACACAGCCATTGGACAATATTCGGATCTTGTCACATTCCACGGGCCAATGCTCGCGTCATGTGTCGGAAAGGAAACCTTCCATGAATTATCGGCCAAGATGTTCCAACAGTTGTTTGAGCCGATGGAACTTCATTACACCGACGCCATTTCACCGCTTTCTTCGATTAGCGGTGGAGCAGCGCAGGGTGAGTTGGTCGGGGGGAATCTTTCTTTATTGGCAAAGACGATCGGTACGAAATTTGAAATTGAGACACGCGGGAAACTATTGCTTATTGAAGATATCGGAGAGGAGCCATACCGTGTGGATGGCCTGTTGAATCATATGCGGATGGCCGGAAAGTTCGATGAAGTAGCAGGGATTGTAGTCGGGGATTTTGCAAAAGCGGAGCCGAAAAATGAAAATGCGTCCTTATCACTAGATGAAGTATTCAATCATTATTTCAGACGTCTTGGAAAACCCGTCGTGAAAGGATTCAAGATTGGCCATTGCGAACCGCATTTTGCTGTTCCACTTGGCGTAGAAGCGCGGCTCGATGCAGACAACCGAACGCTCACTATTTTACCGGGAGTGGAATAACGGATGAAAATCCTGTCCATCGAAACATTTCCGATGGCAGTCCCATTAAAAAAACCGTTTAAAACAGCACTCCGAACTGTGCATATAGTGCATGCCATCTATGTGAAAGTGAGGAGTGATGACGGGCGTGTTGGATGGGGAGAGGCCGTTCCAACACATGTCATCACAGGTGACTCACTTGGCAGCATCACTTATGCGATCCAGGAAATTATTGCTCCGCGGCTCATGGGATTGGATATCCGGAAGCGGGAAGAGATGTTTCAGGCGCTTGACCGATCAGTGATCGGTAATACGAGCGCAAAAGCGGCCGTTGACATGGCAATCTATGATCTGTTGGGTCAACTGGCAGGAATGCCTCTTTATCAACTACTGGGCGGTTACCGTCAGGAAGTGGAAACGGATTTTACGATTAGTGTCGATGATCCGGAGAAAATGGCGGAGGACGCTGAACGTTGTGTTTCGGAAGGGTTCTGTACATTAAAAATAAAAGTGGGAATCGGGGATATCGGCAAAGATCTTGAACGGATCCGGACCATCCGGGAACAGGTCGGCACCAAGCCCAAAATCCGGCTCGATGCCAATCAAGGCTGGCAGCCGAAAGAAGCGGTCCGTGTCATTCGTAAAATGGAGGACGCTGGACTTAATATCGAACTGGTCGAACAACCTGTCCATGCCGATGATTTGGAAGGGCTTAAATATGTAACGGACCATACCATCACCCCGATCATGGCCGATGAAAGCATGTTTTCCGCTAAGGACGCCCTCCGTATATGTCAGCAACGAGCGGCGGATCTGCTGAACATCAAGCTGATGAAAGCAGGCGGCATGCGGGAAGCGTTGAAAATTAATGCCATAGCGGAAGCACAAGGTATCGGGTGCATGGTCGGCAGCATGATCGAAACCAAGCTCGGCGTTACGGCAGCCGCTCATTTCGCGGCAAGCCAACCGAATATCACCCGTTTCGATTTTGATGCGCCCTTGATGTTGGCGGCTGATCCGGTTTCCGGTGGCATACTCTATCATAAAAGTAAAATCCATTTCTCAACCAGTCCTGGATTAGGCGTCGATCAAATTAAGGGTACAGCGTAACCAAAATCGAGGCGAGGTGCAAAAGATGGCAGTTCCTACATGGTATTGTAACGTTACCGTCGCAAACGTCTGGACATCACCCGATTCAGTACGACCCCAAGACGAACCGAGTATGTCGAATCCGGCCCGCCCGCGGGAATGGCTTGGAAACTTAAGCTTGGCGGACCGATTGGAATTAAGTGAAGAAAATCGGATTCAGACCCAATTAGTATACGGAGAACCCGTCATCGTGGATGAAATGCAAGGGGATTGGGCGAGGGTATGTGCTGTTTGGCAGACAACGAGCAAAGACAGTCGGGGGTATCCGGGCTGGGTGCCACTTCGGCAATTGAAGCAAGCACAACCGATCAGCGCGGAAGGATTTGCAAAAGTGACGGCGGGCAAGGCGCAACTGTGGAATCCGGATGGTTCCCCTTCTCTTGTCTTGCCTTTCAATGTCATCTTGCCCTATTGGTACGTGCTGGACGGGGAGATCCATGTATGCACGCCGGAAGGGGATGGAATTTTACAATTAGATGATGTGGAGTTGGCCCCCTCGGTTCACCAGTTCCTGAAATTGCCCGTGGAAACGGCGGTTGAGCGCGGGTTGGCATTTTTGGATTTGCCCTATCTCTGGGGTGGTACATCATCGTATGGGTATGATTGTTCAGGCTTTACGTATTCTATGTATAAAGCGTGTGGCCATTTCATTCCCCGTGACGCGGCCGACCAAGCCCGGCAAGGCATTGCCATCCCGACAACGGACCCGTCGAACTGGCAAACAGGTGATTTACTGTTTTTTGCTTCGGATGAAGGGCAAGGGAACATCCGGCATGTCGGATTCTATTACGGAGACGGATTGCTTTTCCACGCCCCGTCAACCGGAAAATCGATTGAAATCATCAAGCTGGCTGGCACACCATATGAAAGAGAGCTCTGTGCGGTTCGCCGACTAGGTTTTGATTCGACAAAGTAGGGAAACGGGTTTACGATGGGTTAAAGGAGAGATTCCATTGGAAAAGAAGCCTATGAGTGCATCCCGCACCATTCAAACGAAAATCATCCTGCCTTCGGACATCAACCACTTGCAGACCATTTTCGGTGGGCATGTCTTGGCATACATCGATGAAATCGCAGCCATCACCGCCATGAAACATGCGAAGACGGCTGTCGTTACGGCATCCATCGACTCTGTTGATTTCCTCTCGACAGCGCGTGTCGGGGAAGTGTTGGACCTTGAAGCGGTCATCAGTTCTACAGGGCACACATCGATGGAAGTGTTCGTCTCAGTTCATTCCACCAATTTGCTCACCGGGGAATCGAATCTGACGACAGAATCGTTCCTCACGATGGTCGCCATGGATGAAAACAATAAACCGATCCCCGTGCCAGGTATCTATCCGGAAACCGAAGCTGAAACAAAACTGTTCGAATCGGCGCCCGCCCGCAGAGACCTTCGGAAGCAACGGAGAAGCATGAGACACTAGGTGAGTAACGTTTTTTAAAATGAATAATCGGGACTATCCAGGAAGGGTAGTCTTTTTTTCTATATTGCCTTAGGGTAAGCGTTCATAGTTTTTCGCGGGCGCTCATAAATCTGCGTCAGCGCTCATAAGTCCGTCCACTTGCTCATAAGCCCCCTCACAACCTCGTAGAATTCGACAGATTTTTCCTCAGAAATTAAAAATTGAATTGCCTTCTCTTTCGATAAGACCTATAGTTAAGATAGCGCTATTTACTTACTTTTCTCAAAGTTAACAATAGCCTATTGGCCTATTATAGTGTTTCATAAATAATAAAAAAGATAGGGCGCGGCGGGGGAGAATAATGCGACTAAATTCATTATCTAAAAAATTATTTTTCAGTTTTTTCTCTATTATTATTCTATCGGTGATCGTAGGGGCAGTTGGGTTTTATTCGGTCAAACAATTGAACAAGGAATATTCCCAATTGCTTGACGAAAATATTAAAAAAGTCGATTTGGTCGATGAGCTGATTAATCAAAACCGAAGTATCTCTGCCAATCTTTATAGTTATGTATTGTTCAAAGAGCAACGGTACGTAATGAATATCACGGATGAAGCGGAGCAGTTCAACCAAAAATTTGAAGAATTACAGACATTGCTGCAAGGCAGCTCAGCCATGGGAACTTTGGAGGAAATGGCAGAACGAAATGAAAATTATATGAACATTGTCCGAGCAAGTATTGACAGTTTCATTAAAAGGGACGAAGCTGAATTGGATAAAAACGTGCGGGGTTCTAGCACGGCGTTAGTCTTATTCATGTCGTTGGCGGAAGGCCTTAAAGAGACGCAGCATGCCGAGATGGATGATACACGGCAAGCGCTGAATCAATTGGCCGATACTACTTATCTCATGATCACGATATTAAGTGGGCTAGTCGTTCTGGTTAGCGGGCTAATCGCCTATTTCATCAGCAGAAATATTGCGCGCCCGGTTAGGGGCATCACGGCGGCATTGGAGCAAGTGGCTGAGGGCAATTTACAGGTGGAGAAAATGAACATTAAAAATAACGATGAAATCGGGACGATGGCGTCAGCGTTTAATAAAATGACGGATGACCTGCGTCAAGTAGTCGTACGATTGCATGATTCCGCTATCCGTCTTGCTGCTCAATCCGAACAATTATCTGCTAGTTCCGAAGAAAGTGCCGCTTCCTCCGCGATGGTGGCCAATGTGGCAGATGAAAATCTAAGGGGAAGCGAACAGCAATTGGAGCTCGTCGGCGAAACAGTAGCTTCTATGGAAGAAATGTCTGCGGGAATCGAGCAAATTGCGGAGAACAATGCCAATATGATGCAAGCTTCCAATCTTGTGGGCTCCCTTGTGGAACAAGGGGCAGTCACTTTCCATCAAATGGCGGATCAAATGAAGGACATTCGTACTTCAATCATTGATGCCACTTCGAGTATGAAAGTGCTGGAAGAAAATTCGATCAGCATTCAAACAGTAACCGCGTTAATTACCGATATTTCTGAGCAGACCAATTTACTAGCGTTGAATGCTGCCATTGAAGCCGCAAGAGCTGGTGAGCATGGCAAAGGGTTTGCCGTGGTAGCGGAAGAGGTCCGCAAATTGGCGGAGCAATCCAAACAATCGGCTTCTGAAATCGAACATACTGTAAAATTGATCCAAAGCGATACGGAGAAGGCGTCCCTGTCGATTCAGGCGGGCAGCGACAAAGCCGAGGATGGGCTGGAGTCCGTCACGAATTCGTTACAGTTGTTCGAGCAAATAGAAGGGGCCGCCAAGGAGACGAGCCAAAGCGTACGTCTCGTATCGGCTGCGATTGAAGAAATACAATCAAGGACGGTCACCGTCATGGCGGGTTCATCGCAAGTCCGAAATTTGGCGGAACAAGCCGCTGCCAGTGCCAATGAATCGAGTGTATCGGTCCGCGAACAACTAGCTACGATGGAAGAAATCACGGAAAGCATCCAGTCCTTGGCGTTGTTGGCGGAAGATTTGCAAATGGAAGTGAGCAAGTTTAGGATTTGAGTGGAAAATCAGGCTACTCTCGAACGACATAAGGAAGGAGGCGGCTTGCGTTCGAATTTGAACGGAAAGCCGCCTTTCGTTGTTTCATTCAACCCAAAAAGGGGCGGCAACGGAAAGTTCATGCATTGGTTCTGACTTGGAAAGGAATGTTTTCACGAGCCGATATTCTCCTGGTATGAGTATGATGCCAAGAGCCTCGACTGAAAATGTCTGTTGGGCTTCACTCCCAGCCGGCAAGACATTCCCGAAATCCCGGAAATGAGGATTCTTTAAAAATATGGCATCTGAATAGGTGATGATGAACCATTCCCCTTTCCGATTCACTTCGATATGGTAAAACTCCCCCAATTGAACATCACGTTGGCTGTCATTCCGGACGACAGTATGGATAACGGTTGGGGATTCGACGAAATGGTCTTCGGCGAGCACCAAGGTTAGCCCTTCCTCGAAAGCGTTCATTTCTTGGTCGGGTACCGGGTCGGGCAGTGTTGGAAGAGTTGCTGTATTTCCACAGGCTCCGAGCAAAAGGACAAGGCTGAGAATCCATGCTGGTTTCATGACGTCCCACCTCCACACTCAGCATACCGCGTCCGGTCGGAAGTGACCTTGACCGCCGTCAAGGATTGAAACTTTATTTCCACGAGTCCGTAAAATAGGAAAGGGGTGAGAGAGATGCAACAAGACATCCATAATCGGCAATTGACACTTACGATGATTCGAAACGAGCGAAACCGGGTGCAACGGCGACTACAAGGGGCCGAGCAACATTTGAAAGAAGCTGTTCGGCTCCGGGATCAGCTCCGGACGCAATTATCAAAAGAGCAACAAGACGTTATCAAACTCGGGAAATTTTCCTTTATGAATAAAATTAAGGAATGGACCGGGAAATGGGACGAAGAGATGGATCGGGAAATGCGGGAAGTCACCGAAGCGGAGTTGCGCTACAACGAAGCGGAAAAAGTGGTAGCGGATATGGAAGCGGAAGTGACAGAGTTGCAGAATGAAATGAGCAACCCCGACTTCACTTATATAGAAGAAGAGTGGGAAGATTTCCTGAAGGAGAAAGCGGCATGGATCCGGCAGCATGATTCCATCGCCCATCAGACGTTGCAGAAAATTGCTGACGACCGCGTGCGGCTCCGCTCGTTGCTAAGGGAAATAGAGGAAGCCTATGATTATGGGAAAATTGCCATCCATGCACTAGATAAAGCGATGGACAAACTGAATTCCGCGGAAGGCATGTCCATTTGGGATACCTTTTTGGGAGGGGGCTTGGTCGCCTCCGCATTGAAACATTCGGAAATGAGCGACTCCGAGGACCTCGTTCACCAAGCACAGCGGGCACTGCGCCATTATCGGACGGAGCTGATGGATGTCCAGAACATGGCCGCGGAGTCTTTCACGATCAGTCAAAATGATATCTTTGCTTTCACGGACCTTTTTTTCGACAATTTCTTCTCCGACTGGATGGTCCATTCCCGGATCACCGATGCGCAAAGCCAGATTCATGAAGTGCTGCAGGATGTACGCCGGGTGCAAGATCAACTGGCCCGCAAGCGTGATGAGGCGGAAGAAGAGTTGAACCGGATCAACCAGCAGGAGAAGGATATTATCGTTTCTTGAAGGAGGCGGGAGACCAACCGCTCATCCGCCACGCTTCATTCCGAATGAAATTCCAAGAACTCGATCCGATTGCCAAAAGGGTCATGCGTGAAAAAACGGGAACGGCCATCAATCGGAGGTTCCTCGCTAATCACATAGCCCGCTTGTTCAAGACGGGTTTTCAATTCATCCAGCGCGTCCACGCTAAACCCGGGATGCGCTTTTTTGGCTGGAATAAAATCCTGCTGAATACCGATATGCACCTCTTGCAATCCACAACGAAACCAGCAACCGCCTCGTCCTATCAAGTTCTTGGGCTTCGGAATTTCCTCCAGTCCCAACAGTTCTCCGTAAAATTGCCGTGCTTGTTCCTCGGTTCCTGCGGGGGCTGCGAATTGAATATGATCGATTCCTTTAATGAAAGAATTCATGTTGTGTCCTCTCCTTTATGTCCCCCATTATACGCTATACAAGCACTGTTATTGCTTCATATCTTCCAAGCCTTCTTTATAAGCACAGCTAATTGGCCGTCTAAAAAGCAATATCTACAAGTTCATCCTTTACATAATCTTTGCATATAGTGTATTATGTAACTAATACACCGGTACAGGAAGGGGTTGTCCACGTTGAAGCAATGGAATGGGTTGGTAAGGAAAGAGTGGGCTTCGATGAAATGGGCGTTGCTTGCAATGGGGATTATAGGGATTGTCGTCCTATCCATTTTTCCATTTTTGATTCGGCAGATTTTTGGATTGGATATCCATTTTTATGAGATTACGTTAGTCATTAGCTTTTTGTGGGCGCTTGCGAGTGTCCTTGCGCCCGTTGCCACGTTATTTGTCTTGCTGGAGCGGGAAATGAAGCGACCCGATGTGTGGCTGCATTCCACGGCTTCGATTTTCAAGTTGGTCGGATCAAAAATGGTCTTTGCTGTATTAATTGGCATTCTCAGTTTATTCATCCCGACTACGATGTTAGCGATCCAGTATACTCTCGTGTCCGCTCCGATTTTTACGATGGAAGAAATGGTGCGATTTGGTGTCGGGTTTCTGGTCACCTTATTTTTTTCATCCATCGGTATCATGGCTATAGGCTTTTTCTTCTGGGTGATGTACCGATTAATCAAACCGGCAGTAAAAGGGTTTGCAGTGCCGTTAACTCTATTGTTGTTTTTCTTCAGCACTTGGTTAATTACAAAAATCACGCTTTCCGATTCATACCAGCGAGTTGTGATGGTCGGAAAAGTCGATCTATCGAAACTGGAAGCGATCCGTTTGCCGTCTGGAGGACGGTTTGAGATGGGGCCATCGGAAATTTACACCGGGGAAATTGTCGTGGACGTCTTAATTACATTTGCGATGGTTATCGGGGCGGCTGTTTTATTTGAGAAGAAAGTACGGTTATGAGGAGGTCGTGTGATGAAAAGTTGGCGGGGGTTACTTCGGAAAGAATGGATGATGCTGCGGCGGAGCGTTACAATTCTGGCCATTTTATCTATTCTGATCGTGTTAGTTGGGCCGTCCGTGGTGGGGCAGCTGTTTGATGTTCCAGGAGAGTACGCAGCCCACGCATTTATACTGGGTGGGACATGGATTGGCTTTCAACTGTTTTTAGGCGTGTCCATCCTCTTTATGAGCTTGGGGAATGAATTGAAACGGCCGGATATATGGCTGCATTCGCCGATTTCCATGTACGGACTAACTGGGGCAAAGGTGGCGTTCGCTGCGATAGTAACGGCTGGGTCAATGGTATGGAGTGGCATGCTGCTTGGAATCGCATTTATTTTGTCAGGAGAGGGCGGCTCCATATCATTTGAGAATGGCGTACTACCATTGCTTAATACGATCTGTGCTCTCTTTCTTCGATCGCTTTTCATAATGGGCGTCGGATTTTTCTTTTGGTCGGTCTATCAAGTGTTACGTTCCCGTTATGGCTCTTTTTTATCCACCATCATGACCTATATTGTCCTAGCACTAAGTATGGTTGTATGGGAAAAACTTAGGGTGACAGGAATTTTTGAGCCGTTGAAAACATTCATGCCTGTCAAATGGACAGATGTTGACTTTTATCAGGAATCCCATAGCTATTTTTTGGCCGGCTTAATCCCCGGGAGTGTTATTTTTTCGGTGGGCGGTTTATTGCTGTATGGAGCAGTAACCGTTGCCTCATTCATGGCCGGTTCGGTTTTATTTGAAAAGAAAGTGAGGTTATGACGATGGGCATTGAATTTCTACCAGACAAACCGATTTATCAACAGCTCATCGATCGCATCATCGGCGAAATCATCCGGGGCACTTTACAGCCAGGGGAAAAACTGCCTTCTGTCCGCGACTATGCGGTGGAGGCCGGCGTGAATGCCAATACGATGCAACGCGTGTATAAGGAGTTGGAGCAAATGGAAATCACCGAAACGAGAAGGGGTCAAGGGTCATTTGTGACAGAAGACGTGACGAAAATTGCGAAAGTCCGGGATGCGATGAAAGATCAATTGATCTCGTCCTTCATTCAAAGTGTGGAGGCCTTCGGATTTACGACCGAGGAAATGATTCATCATTTACAAGAGCGGGGTGGGAGTCATGATTGAGCTGAAAAATGTGTCGAAAAAGTACGGTGGTCGCAGGGCGCTAGATGGAATGACGCTCGCTCTGCCGACCGGAAAGATCATTGGATTGGTCGGGGAAAACGGGAGCGGCAAGACGACGTTATTGAAGCTGGTTGCGGGGCTGCTGACACCGAATTCAGGCAGTGCCGAGTACAACGGTGAAAAGATAACGCGAAAGATCGCCGCTTCGGTTGCGTATATGCCGGATGCGGATTTATTCTACCCGTATTTGACGGTGGAGCAGCTGTTTGACTTCTACGAATCGCAGTTCTCCGATTTTAATCCGATCAAGGCGAAGGAGATGGCCGAGTTTTTGAATATCGGGCTGGATGCGAAAATCAAAAACTTGTCCAAGGGGAATCGGGGGCGCGTGAAAATTGCGGCAACGCTTGCACGGGAGGCGGACTACTATTTGCTGGATGAGCCGTTTTCCGGGCTTGATCCCATGGTGCGGGAGGATATTGCTAAAGGGCTCATCCGATTCACGGACACGGAACGGCAAACAATCGTCCTGTCCACACATGAATTGAAGGAAGTGGAGCCGTTGCTGGATGAAATTGTCGTGTTGCGAGGGGGCCGTCTGCTTGCGCATGAGGCAATTGATGAAATTCGGGATGTCCACGGAATGGATGCGACCACTTGGATGGTATCGTTGTTTAGGGAGGGGAATTGAAGCAGGGATGAAACCGATTTGTTGGCGGAGACTTTGATTAAACCCAGCGGCATGAAAAAAGCCCTCCGGTGTCGGGGGCTTTTTGCGTTAGCTTACTTATGTGCACTGAACGTACGAACAAGACCTAGAATTGTGCCGATTGAAATAAATGCGAATAAAGTATACATGATGTATAAGAACCACATGTGAACGTCACTCCTTTTATACAGAATCCTCTTTCCATTGTAACACCTTCAGGAAGGGGTGGCAACGCCGTCCTGGTAAGGTGCGGGGGAATTGTGTCGAAATGGTTGCGGTTGGACGCTGTGCAAGGAACTTGGCGGGGAGTGCAAGCAATTGCGAGTGGTGTGCAAGGAACTACCCGTTGAGCGCAAGGAAATCCCGGTTTAGTGCAAGCAACCCGCGTTTGATTGCAATCAAAAAAAGTCGAAAACGAACGAGTACACCTCAAGTAAAAGCGTATAAAACCAGCCAAAATCTGAATTTGAATGGACAGAAGAGTTGATTTATCTCCCGAATTCTTGATTTTGCCCCTTAGCAATAGAGAGCTAACGTTAATAATAGGGTCAAAATACAACTTTCAATTACCATATGGTTTCCAGTTGAGGTATATGATACGCTCACCTTAGGAGGTGAATGGACAGTTGATAGTCAAAAATAAGTCTATTCCGTACAGTTTATTTGGAATGAAAGCAATGCAGCAGAGGATTTCAACCACACACCCATTTTCAGAGAAGCTAAAAGAACGGATTCGAATCGCTCAAGCGGGTGCGAACGGTGAAAAGTTAGTAGATCAAATCTTTTTGAAGTACCAATTTGGTTTTGAGCACTATATTTTTCACGACTTGAATTTATCTTCGTCAGGAAAATTTCAATTGGACACGTTATTTCTATCTTCGCAAGGTGCATACATCTTGGAGATCAAAAATATTGCGGGCCGAATCCATTTTCCGGAGGAGTGGAATCAAATGGTCCGCGTATTGGAAAATGGTCAGATGGATGCATTCGAATGTCCTTCCGTCCAGTTGGAGCGCAATCACTTTCTATTGGAAGATTGGTTTCATTCCCGAAATCTATCGGTTCCTGTTGCAGGCGCTGTCGTCTTCACCCAATCCAGACAGTTGATCGAGAATTCCAGACCTCATTTGACCATGCTTTTCCCATATGAACTCCCGAATGTTCTCCGTAAACGAGAGGGAAGATCCCCTATACTAGACAGCAAAACCCTATCAAAGATAGTTATTGAACTATCGAACGGGCATTTTGATTACAATCCGTTTCCACTATGCACCACCATGAATATAAACCCACACGATATAAAAAGCGGCGTCCAGTGTGAGAAATGCGGAACGCTTGGTATGAATAAAATATCCCGCGGTTGGGTTTGCACGAGTTGCTGCCAAGTTAGTCGACGGGCGCATCGGCGTGCCATCCATGACTGGTTCATGATAGTTAGTGAAACGATGACGAATCGGGAATGCAGGGAGTTTCTTCATGTCCCGGCGAATTACACTGCCACACGTTTGCTAGGTGAGTTGCCTCTTGAGCATCTTGGGATGAGCAGGGGCAGATTTTATCGCTTCCCATTGGAGAAGATGAAAGTGGAGTGTGAGAATAGTCCTAATTTGCAAGGAAACTCGCGATGAGTGCAAGCAATTGTCGGTTGAATGCAAGCAACTCCCGGCCAAGTGCAAGCAAAGTGGGTTGGAGTGCAAGCAAAGGTGAGAGGAGTGCAAGGAATGCCAACCCCATGACCATTTCACCACCTGCCCCTGTCTTTCCGCTCTATTTTGGACCATATTGAAACCGCCAGCTGGCTCAACCCGTATACGTAGCAATTGAAACGGGGGTGATCGGATGAGAAAGATGGTTGGTGTTTTGATGGCCATTCTGTTTTTCCTTCTGCCGGCTTCTCTTGCGGAGGCAAAGTCCTATACGATTGACCGGGCGCAGATCAAAGGGTGGCTCCAGCCGAATGGGGATATGATTGTGAACGAAATTTTCACGTATACGTTCGATGGCGAGTTTACGCAGTTGCACCGCTCTCTTCCGCGGAAGCATCATCCGCAGGTCGATACGTTTGAGGCATATTTGCTGGATCGCAACGATGCTGTGGTTGGCGAAGTGACGAAGGAGATGGTGACGCCGGCTGCCGTGAAGCCAAATGGCTTGACGCGGACGACGGCCATCCAGGCAAAAGACCAAACCATTTCCGTTTTCTACATCTACTATTTACGGAATGCTGTTCATTCCACTGATACATATAGCGATTTGAATATTACTTTTTTTGAAGAAGGGTCGAATCATGACCAAGACATCCAAAATGTCAGTATTGCCTATGTCTTGCCCGGTGCTGTGGGCGAATCAAACCTGCACGGATTTCTGTACGACCGGAACGGAAGGGTGAGCCATCTATACGAGGATGGTATCATCTTTACGACACCTGCGTCCGAGGCACGGACATTGACCGCTACACGCGTTCTGTTTCCATCCCATATCATGACGGAACAACAGAAGACGGGCGGTTCCCTGTCATTGGATGAAGCCGTTGCCGAGGAAACGAAGACCTGGGAGGCCTATCACAAGAGAGTGAATCGTATTCCGGTCATTGAAGCGGCGGTCAAGGGAGGCGCGGTCGTCTTCGTCCTCCTCGCAGGTTTGTTGTTATTCATGCGCCAACGTTGGTTCGCGCCTTTTGGCAGTATCGATTTCGTCCTTCAGACCGATCCCGTCTATTTGGCGTATATCGATCGGAACGGAGGGTATCAATCAAGAAATTTTCTGTCCGGACTGCTCTCGCTGGCGGAGAAAGGCCATATAAAAGTCATGACAGAGCCATCCGCGGAACGATTTAAGAGACACCCTTCCGCTCCCGAGAAAACACTTGCGTTTCAATTGGTACCAAGCGATCAACCGTTATTGCCTCATGAAAAAACACTGGTCTCTTGGCTATTCAAAAGCGGTTTGAAAAATAGGATCTTCCATTTGCATGACATTGCAGGACAGGCCAAAGGGGAAAAAGAACGAAAGATGCTATACCTTCGAAGGTATTACGCGTTCGATAAAAACCACCATGCCTGGCATGAAGAAGTCAAAACACTTTTGAAAGAGGCGGGTACGTTATCCAACAAACTGCCGACTGTTCTCGGCTGGATCACATTCATCTTCACAGCGCTACTAATGTCATTGGCTTATTATGTGAACAATCCGAGCGGTTGGACCATTGCGCTTCCGCTCATTCTGTTAGTCATTGCCCTAGCAGGATTTAGAAAGAACCGTATTGTTCCGATCCTCTATTTCGGTGCTTTGTATTTTATTTCAAGAGAATGGGTACCTAGCGACTTGCAAAATGCTACCTTTTTTCTTCTCCTAGCAGGAGCGATTTTCATTGGTAGTCTTTCCAATTCCCTCATTGTTTCAAAGAGTGGGCTCCATGCAAAAATGAGTATTCGTAAATTCCAATCGAGCCTTTCCAAAGGGCTTCCATCCCATCTTTCGACAGAGGACCAGAATCGTTGGCTGGCGCGTGCTTATTTATTAAATAAAGAGAAGAAAGCTCTTCCAAAACTCCATGCTACCGTTTTACCGACCGTGCCTATGGCCGTATTGTTTGCATTGGAAGAAGACCCGATGCAGTTCATCCGTTCCACTTGGAGCTCGATGAATATCCCGACGGGTGGCGGATCGGGCGGCAGTTCGTACGACTCCGGTGGTGGTAGTTATGGAGGAGGCGGAGATGGCGGTGGAGGCGGTGCGGGAGCGGATTGAGTAGAAATGAAAAAGGACAACTCAGGGAGCTGTCCTTTTTTAGATTCGCTTTTCTTCTTTCAATAAATCACGGATTTCCTCGAGAAGGGCTTCCGTTTTATTCACTTCGACCACTTCCTCAACCGGTTCTTCTTTCTTTTTAAATTTCAGTAGAAAGCGGATGACGAGAAAAATCGAAAAGGCGACAATGAGAAAATCAATGATGGATTGTAGGAACAGTCCGTATGTAATGTTGGTTCCTCTGATTTCTATATGGAGGCTGGATACATCGATCTTTCCTGTAAGCGCCACGATAATCGGCATGATGATATTTTCAACGAGGGATGACACGATCTTCCCGAAGGCCGCCCCGATGACAACAGCGACTGCGAGATCGAAGACATTCCCTTTAAACGCAAACTCTTTAAATTCTTTCCACACTACGATTCTATCCCTTCTTTTATGAGAGTTCTTCGGCATCCAGGGGAAACCAGCGGTACACCGCCAGATCCACTTTGCCGTTAGACGTGAATTGGACCCCTTCCACTTCCAGCAAATCCCGCTGGCGGGCTCCTTTTGCTTCAGCGTCTTCGGGGAATGAAATGCCGCCCTGCGCGTTGATGATCCGATGCCATGGCAACTCGTGCTTGGCGCTCATCGAATGCAGGATCCGTGCCACCTGCCTGGCCCCACGCGGATTGCCGGCGGATGCCGCCACTTGCCCGTATGTCATGACGTACCCTGCAGGAATCTCTTTTATTATTCGGAGTACACGTTCGGTAAATGGATTCATGACGGGTTCCTTCCCCTTTGTTGGCCTGATTCTGCCTTTTTTCGCTGGAATGCACCATAAACAGATGCGCAAAGGATCAGCCAAATAGCGCTGATACTCAGGCCGCCCAAAACATCGCTCGGATAATGGACGCCGAGGTAGATACGGCTTGCTCCAATTACCAATATCATGAAGACTGCCACCAGTAGGAGAAGCACGCGGCCGGCCGATGTTTTAATAGACCTCCATAAGACGTAAGCGAGAACGCCATAAAGGCTCATTGCCAACATGGCATGTCCACTTGGAAAGCTGTAGCCTCCTATGTCTGAAAGGCGGTGTATGGTCGGGCGCTCCCTTACGAAAATCATTTTCAGGATTCGATTCAAAGCGCCGCTGCCGATCACAGCTGTCAATATCAATATAGCTGTCTCCCGTCTTTTTAGAAAGCCGAGGAAGACGGAAAGGATGATGGTAATGGGCATGACGACGGAACCGGATCCGATTTTCTCCAGTAGTTTAGCCCAGGTCGTCAGCCAAGGCTGTTCCATTCCTTGGATGGCGGCAATGATCGGATTATCAAAATGGCTAATTGCATTGTAGCTGATGGCTGTTGCTAAATAAGCAAAGAGTCCGCCGAGCAAAATACATGAAACAAATGCCCAAATAAAGCGTGTTGAGAAATCACGCATGAAATCCTTCCTTCCTTTCTTATGCCAAACATTGTACCGTGAAGTGGAAATGACATCAAGAAGCTTTCTGCCTCGCCGGCTTATATCCTAGCATGTCCGTTTTCAGCCCACAAAATGATTGGAGCTGAAGTTTACCGTATTCGCAGCCGGGAAATGTATGATTAGGATGAAAGGAAGTGGATGGTAATGAATGAAATACAGACAAGTCAGGAATGGAGCGAAGCGTTGGAGCAATCCAAGGAAACTCCGCAATTTATAATGAAGCATAGTTCAACTTGCCCGATCAGCGCAACCGCGTTCCAAGCTTTTCGCGCAGTGGAGACGGACGTGCCAAAGCAATACTTGGTCGTGCAGCAGAGCAGGGCTCTATCCAATGAAATCGAAGCGGAACTCGGCATCCGGCATGAATCGCCCCAATTATTCTTATTGAAAGATGGCGGGGCGGTCTGGAATGCCTCGCATTATGATATTAGCGAATCAAAAATCAAGCAGGCGCTCCAAGAATACTGCTGAGAGGGACCGGGTAACCTGTTATGGAGGTTGCCCGGTATTTTATTCCAACGAAAAAGGTCGTTCGCCCGTCCTGGGTTGTGGGAGGGGCACTATGATAGAACAGGGCAAATGAAAATCTGAAACGAGAGAGAGGATGCGAATTGCGCTTACAGGATAAAGTGGCCGTCATCACAGGCGGTGCCAGAGGAATCGGCGGGGCCGCTGCTTCGTTGTTTGGAAAAGAGGGGGCTCGCGTTGCAATTCTCGATTTTAATGAAGAAACGGGTCGTAGCAAAGTGGAGCAACTTCTAGGAGAAGGCATCGAGGCGTCTTTTTTCCAGGTGGACGTAGCGAATTATGAAAACGTTAAGCAAGTGGCGGAACAGGTGATGGAGACATTTGGGAAAGTGGACATCCTTGTGAACAATGCAGGGATTACGAAAGATGCCATGACGTTGAAATTAAGCCCGGAACAATTTCAACAAGTACTTGATGTAAATCTAACCGGCGTTTTCAATTGCACGCAGGCATTCTTGCCTTCCATGCTTTCCCAAGGGAATGGCAAGATCATCAACACTTCTTCGATTTCAGGGACCGGCGGCAATGTCGGGCAGACAAATTATGCCGCGTCCAAAGCAGGGATCATCGGGATGACCCGAACGTGGGCAAAGGAATTTGGTCCAAAGGGGCTTAACGTCAATGCAGTGGCTCCTGGTTTTATTGAAACGGAAATGATCGACAGCATTCCGGAGAAAGTGTTACAACAAATCCGGGCGCTTACCCCGTTCCCGCGGTTAGGGAAACCGGAAGACATCGCTCATGCCTATCTATTCCTTGCGTCTAACGAGTCGAACTTTGTCAATGGAACCGTTCTGGAAGTGGACGGCGGCATGCTGAAATAATGAAAATGAGAAGGAGAGCCCGTTCAGGTGGAGCGGGTCTTTTTTTATGCTTTCAAAACAATGAAAGTTTACGGATTGCCATGGTCTTAATTGTGAAAAAATTCACGAGATATGACATTTATCATCTATCATGTCATGACGTTTATGTCTGTTGTAAAAGAGGAACTACTCTTATGATTAAGTCATGAACTTGATCGAGATTAATTTGTTGGAATAGGAGGATTCACATGAGTAAAGAAAAAACGAAGAAATTGCATCAAGACGTTGCTCCTTTTGCGAAGTCGGATACTAAAAAAAGTGTATTACAACTATTGAATACGATTCCGCCGGTGTTCATCCTGTGGTTTTTGGCTTATCAGAGTTTGGACGTCTCCATCTGGTTGACGCTTGGCCTTTGTGTAATTGCTGCTGGATTTGTTGTGCGGACGTTCATCATTTTCCATGACTGTACGCATGGTTCCTTTTTCAGAAATAAAAAAGCGAATGATGTAGTCGGAACGATGACCGGCGTGCTTACTCTGTTTGCCTATGAAAAATGGAAACGGGAGCATTCCATTCACCATGCTACGAGTTCCAATTTGGATAAGCGGGGCGTTGGGGATATTTGGGTCATGACGATTGAGGAATACGTCGAAGCTTCCAAATGGCAGCGTTTGGCGTACCGTTTTTACCGGAATCCGCTCGTTATGTTCGGACTGGGGCCATTATACCTCGTTCTCATCTCTAGCCGCTTTAATCGGAAAGATGCCCGGCAGAAAGAGCGGTTGAATACGTACTTGACGAATGTGATCTTGGTCGCCTTGTATGCAAGTCTCATTTTGCTTGTCGGCTGGCAGTCGTTTTTGCTTATCCAAGGCACGATTATGTTTGTCGCGGGAATGTTGGGTATTTGGCTGTTCTACATTCAACATACGTTCGAGGATTCTTATTTTGAGGAAGAATCCGAGTGGGATTATGTGAAAGCAGCGGTTGAAGGCAGCTCGTACTATAAATTGCCGCGTGTTTTGCAATGGGCGACTGGCAATATCGGGTTCCACCATGTCCACCACTTGGCGCCGCGCGTTCCGAACTACAATTTGGAAATGGCGCATGAATTGACGCCGCCCCTTCAACAGGCGACAACCATTACCATTAAAACAAGTTTAGAGTCCCTTAAATATCGTCTTTATGATCCGGCTCGCAAGACATTTGTCACCTTTAAAGACGTGAAGCATCTTGTCCAATCTAAAAGCAAGGGTGTGTCCCTTGATCTGAAAACGAAACGAACCAGTTTGGATAGTAAATAAATAATCGAAGGGGCTGTTCGAGATGTCGGACAGCCTTTTTGTTTTTGGCGAAGATGGCAATGCGCGGCTGTGGGAAGATATGAGCGTTTCGCGCGGCTAATGAGCGCCTGCAATAGCGAGCTCGCCCGAAGCGGTTCGTTTTTGAATCCAGATGCAATTACTCCGGAACGCATCATAATATTTGGTACAATAGAGAAATCAGATAGGCGGTGAAGGCGAAGCATGCAAAGTTGGTACAGTATATTTCCGCGAAACCCATGGCTAAGTATTTACGCTTGGGTCATCTTTTGTTTATTGCCGTTCTTTTTTATTTTCCGATCTTCTTCCCCGATTGAGATTGCGGTCGGAATTTCGCTGTTATTCCTTTTTTTCCTATCGTACCGGTTTTCATTCAAATCGAAAAGCGGGCTTGTGTATATGTGGATCAGTTTCGAGATGGTCATCAATATTGCGATGACGCTGTTATTCGGATATGTGTATTTGTCTTTATTCACGGCTTTTTTCATCGGAAATATACGCAACCCCGTCGGTTTTTTCATCATGTATGGACTGCATATCGCCTTTACGATCCTTGCCATTGTGGTGGGCTTTTTTCTGGAAATCAACCTCTTCCTTCCGCATGTCCACTTTATCCTCATCACGGTGATCGGCGTCGTTTTGTTGCCCTTCAATTTGTATAACCGGAACAAGCGCGAGAAGTTGGAAGACCAGCTGGAGGATGCGAAGGAGAAGATTTCGGAGCTCATCATTTTGGAAGAACGGCAACGGATCGCCCGTGATTTGCATGATACGCTTGGACAGAAGTTGTCGATGATCGGCTTGAAGAGCGATCTGGCGGCCAGGCTGGTGACACGGGATCCGGCGGCTGCAAAGAAAGAGCTGCAAGAGATTCGGCAGACGGCTAGCATTGCATTGAAAGAAGTGCGGGAGCTGGTTGCTGATATGCGGACAGTCAAGTTGGAGGATGAATTGATCCGGATCCGTCAAATCCTGAAAGCGGCTGAAATGGATTGTACCATTGAAGGGGATCCCGTGTTCACCAAAATCCCGACCATTGCGGAAAATGTCTTGAGTATGTGCCTGAAAGAAGCGGTGACGAATGTCGTGAAACATAGCTTTGGGACCGCTTGCCATATTACGTTTGCGCAATTACCGAATGAGTATGTCATTACGGTGGAAGACAATGGGATCGGGATAACGAGAGGCGGCGAAACTTCGCCAGGAAGCGGATTGAAAGGGATGCGGGAGCGTCTCGAATTCATTAACGGCAGCCTGCATGTAGAAGGCGGAGAGGGTACGAAGTTGTACATCCGGGTACCCGCGGTTCTTAAACAAATCGTGGAGGTGGATTAAGATGATCCGAATTATTATTGCAGAAGACCAGGGGATGATGTTGGGCGCGTTGAGTTCTCTTTTGAACTTGGAA
Source organism: Sporosarcina sp. 179-K 3D1 HS (assembly GCF_047228905.1). NCBI lineage: Bacteria > Bacillati > Bacillota > Bacilli > Caryophanales > Caryophanaceae > Sporosarcina > Sporosarcina sp. 179-K 3D1 HS. Next base: position 8,488 of record NZ_JBFEGI010000005.1, on the reverse strand, counting down.
GAGGATATGGAAGTCATCGGAAAAGCGAAAAATGGCGAGGAAGCGGTCGCTCTCGTGAAGGACCTTCAACCGGATATCTGCATCATGGATATTGAGATGCCTGTGAAGACCGGGCTTGATGCGGCGGAGGAGCTGCAAGGCGAGAGTTGCAAGATTATCATCCTAACAACCTTTGCCCGGACCGGCTATTTTGAACGTGCTCGGAAAGCCGGTGTGCGCGGCTATCTACTGAAAGACAGTCCGATCGAGGAGTTGGTCAGTTCAATCCGGACCATTATGGACGGTCGCCGAATTTATGCCCCGGAACTCGTAGACATTGCCTACGGCGATGACGATGATACGGAAAACCCGTTGACAGAGCGCGAAAGCCAAGTACTCAGCCTTGTGGCAGAAGGAAAAACGACGAAAGAGATTGCGGGTGAACTCTTTTTAACCCCTGGAACGGTCCGAAACTATATTTCGACCATACTTGAAAAGCTTGGAGTTGGAAACCGCATTGAAGCAATCTCTCGCTTTAAGGAAAAAGGGTGGTTTAAATAAAAAAGGAGGCCTTCGAACCGGGCCCTCCATCCTCGGCTGCAGGGAGATACCCTATCTATCTCCACTGCAGCCGTTGTTATATCGAAATCTTCTCCAGGTGAATCTTCCTTAACTCTCCGCCTTTCATCCGAAGAAGGGCAGGCTGAATATTGTTTTCCTCTATTGTAAAATGTCCCATATTGTTCCCTGTCTCCACAATGGAGCGTCCTTCATTCATCGATACATAATACAGTTCTTCCTGCCATTTGGCGCATGTCGACTCTGTTCCGCTATTCAGTATAGTGAAGGAATCATCACAATGGCGACAGATCGTCACACCTTTCCGTTTGTTGCTATTCCAACGGATGACGGTTCGCATCAGAAACCCCCAAAGTCCCGAAAAGCTCATATTGTTGGAAGGGCTGCTCGTCAATTGCAAGATATTTGCAATAAACCCATTCTTCCACTGGATACGGGAGTGGACGGCAGAGGCATAATGGACATCCCCCGATAAGATGATGCACCGGGAAGGGCGCCACTTCACGATATGGCGGAGAAACTCATTAAACGCTTTTCCGTTATATTTCCATGCCTCCAGATCGATCATCTCATCGATAGGAATGCCGACTGAACGCAATGGAAAGACGTAGGAATGAAGAAAAGATTCAATGATGCCTATTCCGTAAAGCGGTGTTGGGGAAATGATGGTGAGCGGATCACCCCGTTTCCACCCGGAAGCATAAAGCGTTGTCGAAATTGCTTTCCATCCAGCCGTACCGATCAAACGGGGGCTCCGGATATTTTCCTTATAGATTCGCCCAATCTTTACTGGTAACGGTTCCGCATCGTAGAAACGCATCGTGCGTGTATTGAGGAACAATGCCGCTGGTCGGGTAGGGGCGACGAAATGCCAGTGACGGAATGACCCAATTCGGTTCATCCAATCTTCATGGGCGGGTGTGCCGGCAATGAACCCGTCGAAGTAATTTCTCATCGACTGAAGGAACGCCTCCTCGTACCGCTGCGGCTCATTGCCCCAACCTTGAAAGGCCCAATATGCACATAAACCGTTAGTCACGACATGCTTTCCGAGAGGTGATTGAGAAACGCGATCCTGCCAATCAGCCGTTATATTCCAATCATCTGTCACCTCGTGGTCATCAAACATCATATACGTCGGCATATTTGCAAAGAGTTTTCGAATCCGATGTATATCCCCGATTGTCTGCAGAAGATCCTCCGTTTGCCGTTCGTAATTGCGCCTCTGCTGTGCTCTTTCCTTTTCATCGTCCGGAAAAACAAAATGAATTTCATCCCGGTCCAGTAGTTCATCGAAAGAGGGCAAGGCGAGATGTTCCCATAGGGCGGGGCTCCATGACAGTAAATACAAGGCTGCATATTCGCCAAAGGACATTGCATGATTTTTCAAGTTGAGTGATGTGAAGCGGCAAAACTGTTCCATGATGAATTGCCGTCCGTTCACTTGATACTGCGTGCGATGAAAAGGAGCTTGCGCCAACCGATGATCCAACCGGGACAGCTCTTCATCACCGATGAAAGTTGAAGCCACCGTACGGATGACTGGAAATAAGGGGGATGCCACGTCATCCGCATATATTTGATCGCCTACGAGGAAGAGGGCGCTTGGACGTTCGAGTAAGCAGTTTGCGGTTCTTTGCAGGAATTCATCACCTGCTGCGAGCGAATCTTCTCCTTTCCCATGTAGTTTACGGCAGGATGCGTAGAGGAAGTTCGGAGTTGACGATTCGGGGAGATAAAAGGAAGGATACGGGATGCCGGGATACACAATGGACTGTGCGTCCTGCTCGGTAAGGTAACCGAGGCTTGCTAAATCATGGAGTTCCCCATGTCCGGAGAATGTAACATCATAGCCTAGAAGAGTGTCCATCGGTAAATCCCCGTATACTTGTACGAGGTGAATGATACAATTTTCTCCGATCCGAATAGATTCCGTTTCAGACGAAGACGGTAGAACCGAGTTATCGGTCAAGTTAAAAAGAGTTGCTTCTATTTTGAAAGGCCGACTTGTGGCCACCCATATGGACACCGAGTTTTTCTCAACCCGCCGTAAAATTGGTCCAGCCAACACAATGAGATTCTCCATTGAAACTCCACCACCACTACGATTGATTACTGTAGCGTATTCGGATAGGGGGAAGGGGGTGTGTGCGTAAGGACCGGGGGGAAATGTTAAGAAATTCTTCAGAATTGCAATAGCCGATTCTTCAAGATTATGCCGTATGCTGAGAATAGTGAATCTTACAAAGGCGTGATGATATTGTTGAAGAGATGGGGATTGATTCTACTTATTCTGGTAGGCAGTGTGACTTGGGTTTTTCAGAAGGAAGCTACCTTTACAAAGGAAGCCGTCTCGCTGAGCGTTCCCGCAAAAGCCGTCCTAGTGATGGAAGCGGATTCGGGAAATATCCTATATGAGGAAAACGGTTCGGACTCGTTGCCGATTGCCAGTATGACCAAGTTAATGACGCAATATCTTGTTATGAATGCGGTGAAGAACGGGAAGCTGTCTTGGGACAGCCTCTATGTGCCCAGTGAATCTGTATTGCAAATGACCGGATTATCCGGGGCGGTCAAGCTTGGTTTGGAGGCAGGAGCCGAGTATAGTGTCCGCGAGCTTTTCACCGCAATGACGGTCATTTCAGCAAATGATGCCGCAGTCGCTCTTGCTGAAATGGTGGCAGGGACAGAGGAGGCGTTTGTCGAAATGATGAATGCGCAAGCCCGAGCATTCGACTTACAAGAAACCGCTTTTTATAATTCTACAGGCTTGGATGGCGAGTATATAGGCAGAAGCGCGGAGGAAACGAATCATTCTTCCGCTCGGGATGTCGGTGTCATCGCGAAAGAATTGATTGCACGACATCCAGCAGTGCTGGAGTATACGAGGATTCAGAATATCACAACACGCCAAGGGGTCGACATGTGGAGCACCAATCTGATGTTGGACGGAATGCCACAGGCGATGTCTGGAATCGACGGATTGAAAACAGGATATACGGAAGCAGCCGGCTCTTGTTTTTCCAGTACAGGCGTTTTTGACGGTAGACGCGTCATTTCCGTCGTCATCGGGGTGGAAGCTGTAGAACAGGACACGATCCATCCACGGTTTGAACTGACACGGGAACTAATTGACCGTTTCGTGTTGAATTAACAACCCGATCGAGTCACATGCTATACTATTGCTACTACTTTTCTGAAAAGGAGTGGATGGTACATGATGAATCCGAGGGAAGTGGGAGTGTGGAAAGAGAAAATCCCGCAAATCGGGCGGATGATGGAAGGGGAAGAGATTGTCTGGCTGAATCCTCTTCTGGAATCGACGGCAAGTGGACTGGCTCAAACCGAATTGACGGCAGAGGACGTCCGGGACGCAGCGGACCGCCTTCACCGTTTTGCTCCCTATATCAAACGGGTTTTTCCAGAAACTGAAGATTCGGAAGGTTTGATTGAATCTCCGCTTACGGCAATTTCAAAGATGAAAGAAGCACTATCAGCCCGGTACGGAGTTTCAATGCCGGGTCAATTGCTTTTGAAACAGGATGATAGTTTGCCGATCTCCGGTTCGATTAAGGCAAGGGGCGGAATTTATGAAGTGCTGAAGCATGCTGAAACGCTCGCTCTTCAACATGGATTGATTTCCGATGGAGAGGATTACAGCCGATTTGCAGAGCCGGAGTTCCGCAATCTGTTCGCCACCCATAAAATAGCGGTCGGCTCGACAGGGAATCTGGGCCTGAGCATCGGGATTATGAGCGCAAAGCTCGGATTTAATGTCACTGTCCATATGTCGGCGGATGCAAAGCAGTGGAAAAAAGACCTGTTACGCGAAAAAGGCGTCACCGTTGTCGAATATGCGGATGATTATAGCAAGGCTGTCGAGGAAGGGAGACGCCAGGCGGAATCAGACCCTCTTTGTCATTTCATTGACGATGAGAATTCGACAGACCTCTTTTTAGGGTACGCAGTGGCAGGCGAACGGGTCGCCAAACAGTTGAAAGAACGGGGGACTGTCGTTAACGCACAGCATCCTTTATTCGTCTATTTGCCTTGCGGCGTTGGAGGTGGACCGGGAGGCGTTGCGTTCGGTCTGAAACTAGCTTTCGGCGATCATGTCCATTGCTTCTTCGCCGAACCGACGCATTCACCTTGTATGACACTCGGTATGATGACAGGACTGCATGATGCCGTTTCAGTACATGATTTCGGACTCGACAATAAAACCGCAGCGGACGGATTGGCGGTCGGAACAGCGTCGGGGTTTGTCGGGAAAACAATGCAGCCATTCATGGACGGCTGTTATACCGTATCAGACAAAACATTGTTCGATTTATTGAAGCTGTTGGCGGACAAGGAGGACATCCATTTGGAGCCTTCCGCACTCGCAGGGATGCCTGGTCCGGTGAACAGCATCCATGCAAAAGTAGAGAAGGCAGGGTCAACCGAGGCCACTCATATTGTCTGGGCAACGGGCGGTGGCATGGTTCCTGAGGAGGAAATGAATCTCTACTACGGGAAGGCAGGGAAATAATTCGTTTTATTTCCCGGGAAATCGACAGCAAACGGGAAATATTCGAAAGCCATTTGTCTATACTAGTGAAGAAAATGAGCGGTGGAGGGATGACTGTGAGTCAAGACGGGATGAATTCAAACATATCGTTGCAACAGATTATACCGATCGGGGATTCTTTTGGGGTCACTCTTACCGAGATAATGCTTGCCCATCTGAGAGTAGTCGAATGGGAAGAGGTCCAGGTGGAAATGAGAAAGGATGAATTGGTGATCACGAGAATAGGCTCGCCAAGCTCACCGGAATCCATGAAGCAGGAGTTCTTCGAAGTGTATAGCGAACCGTTGGATAGCGTAAGACCGACGATGACAAATGTAAAAAGCGAATAACCACCAAAAGAAAGCCGTCCACCCACTGGACGGCTTTCACTGCATTTCTTTATGGGAAAACGGACATTTTCCGACAATCGGCTCACTATCGTCACCGATAAAAAACTGTTTCCACTCATTATGATTGGGATCGCCGTAATGGCTAATATCAGGATGCTTTGGCAACTGATCCCATACTTCGACACGTTCCCGGACTTTTTCGCGAGACATGATCCCGCCTTTTTCCGTCCCCTTCAACCCTTCGAAAATTTTTCTGGGTTGAAAACCAATGACCATGGCATTTCCCAAATCACGGGTTTTTCTATGCTTATAAGCGGGTGCATTACCAAAAGCGAAAATCGGTTCCCCGTGGAAATGGAAATCCCATAAGTAATGGTCCGGATTTCGCGGGCTATCTGCCGGCCAGTCGATTTCATCCACATCATGCAAGTATTGCAAGATTGCCCAAAATTGCTGCCGATACGCCTCCAATGTCCCTTCCACTTCAAATGGCTCCACAAAAACAAATAACCCATGCCGTTTATGCTGAGGGTCTTCAAAAAGCTGTAGGAATGATTCGAGCGCCTGGGGCAAGTTGGACCAGTCGTCCTGCGTTACATACGCATAGCGCAATTCCCCTTTAAGCTCTCCATTCATGCCGAAATAGCAAGGAAATGTTTTATCGGTAACCGTTTTGTGGAAAGTTTGATACTCTCTCACCAACCAATCCGGCAAATCCGCACGCCTTGTAAAGTCCTCTTTTGTCAGTAACGCATCCTTTTTGGTGATCAAATTGACAACCTCCATTTCCGCCTATACTCTCAAATTCCCTGAAAGGGAGAAGATGAAACTTGATCGGTCCCTATTAGAATATGAAATTTCCCGCCGATTCATTAACCGTGAACCAAAGCCTTTCCTCTTTTCATGGAAAACGGTATGATAGAATTTGTTATCGAAGATTCAGATTATATATGGAAAGAAGTAATCCTAACATGGGACAGACAATCGTTCTCCGCAATCAAATGCGGACGACAAAAATCGAATATCGAGGCATTTTGGCAATTCTATTAGTCGTGAATTACATTTTGATCCAATTTTTGGATAATCAGTTGATGCGGAATTTTGCCAGTGTCTATACTTGCTTCTACATCTTGCTCTCGCTTCCTGCCTTGAGAGGGATGGTCGCCCGGATAACGTATGTCCTTCTCCTCTCTACGGTCGCTTTATTGGTCGGTCAATCCGATTTTCTTCATGTCTTAATGGAGGGGGCGATCACCAATTTATCGATTGTTTGCATTTTAGTGCTGACCCCCTTGCTCGGCATTCCGGTACGGACAGGGGATTATATCGAGAGCCTGCAACGGATGCTGGCCAAATTGGGAAATCGGACAGGCATCTCCTATGTGATGTTCCTGTTGCTGACCCATCTGTTGTCAGTTGTCTTGAATATCGGCTCCATCGTCATCAACCTGCATTTGATATCCAGTTCCACCCTACAATCGAAGCGATTGATCGCCAGCATTCTCGTTCGGGGCTATACGACCATCACGACATGGTCCCCATACATGGCCATCATGATTTTGGTGATCGGTCAACTAGGAATTCCCTGGAGTTCGTTGGCAATCTACACAATCGGATTTGCACTTACTTCGCTAATTGTTGCCGTAGTGATGGAAAGTAAAGCGCTTCGACGTGAAAAATCCTTGATTCGCGAAAATGGCCTACTAATGAAGGAAAAGGATGTCCCGCAGAAAAAGACAGCATGGAAAATAGTTGAATTGGTTGTCGTTCTCTTCCTGTCGACAGGGCTTGTCTTATGGGTAATGCAGGCGACCGATATCGGAATGGTCATGTCCATTTCGGCAGTCTCTGTCCTATTCCCGTTCGTTTGGTGTCTGTTAAAAGGGCAATCCAGAGGATACGTGGAAGAAGTGAGACGGCATACGACGAGCGCCATACCGAATTTGCAGGGAGAGTTTACGCTATTTCTCGTTGCGGGGATCTTTAGTTATGTATTCGTGCGTTCTCCGTTAAGTGACCAGTTTGTCAATCTATTACACTTGGCATTCGGATCGTCCACGTTACTATTGGGCATCGTTCTATCGGTCACGATGATCGGGGCAGCGGTCGCCGGTCTTCATCCGGTCGTCTTGCTGACCGTGTTCGTCACGACGATAGATCCAGCTGTAATCGGCTTTTCCCCGATTCAATTCGCTTTTCTATTATTGGGGAGCACAGCCGTAGCCAACACCATTTCCCCGAGCACGGCTGTGAATAATTTATTATCCAAAGAACTTCGCGTCGATCTGTTCACCATCTCCTTCCGATGGAATTGGCGGTACGCTACCGTGCTGTTTTGTATTCTTCACTTGTTTTTGCAGGTGACGGGGGTGTAAAGGTGTATGCGCTCATAAATCGATCAAGTCCATATAATTGTGTAAATAGGAAAAGGCCTTTTCCATCCCCTGTGATAAAATGTTTTCAACCACGATAAACATTTGGAGGAATGGAAAATGGCCCAACTTAATTTTAACCTAGACATGGATATTTTAAAAGACTCTGTGATGAATTCAAATATTGATGCTGTTGTCAAATCGACCATCGTCCTCGTGCTGAACGAATATATGGAAAAGGAGCGGGACGAGTATTTAAAGGCGGCCTCCTACGAGCGCTCCGATGAACGCATCGACTACCGCAACGGCTATTACGAACGGGAATACACGATGAGCCTAGGAAAGCTGACATTGAAAGTGCCCCGCACACGTCAAGGCGATTTCGCGCCTTCCGTCTTCGAAAGGTATGCAAGATGCGACCAGGCGCTCGTCCTTTCCATGCTCGAGATGGTGGTGAATGGTGTATCGACAAGGAAGGTCACCAAGGTGGTGGAACAGCTATGCGGCGAGAGTGTCTCCAAATCCTTCGTCTCCTCCCTGACGGCCAAGCTCGATCCCATCGTCAACGAATGGGCGAACCGACCTTTGAACACAAAATACTATCCCTACTTATTCGTGGACGCCATGTATATCAAGGTCAGGGAGCACAACCGTGTTGT